>CAXHAT010000015.1:0-60467 GCA_964014485.1 uncultured Deferribacteres bacterium | reverse complement strand
CCAGGTATGTTTCCGCGCCGTTCCATGCCATTTCAATCGCAAGCGCGAGACTTATGATTTCAAAAGCAACCCACCCGACGAGCACCATGCCCAAGAACGGTTTGACGGGCCGGAGTGCGTTTTTTGCCTTTTCACTCGCCCGCCGCAAGGTTTTGACAAGCGTCAAAATGTAGAGGAGCACGCCAATAAATTCGAGAAGTCCTGAAAACGCGACGAGCCAGGCGCATGGAATGAAAAACGCGCTTTCGGCGAGATACGGCAGAATAGAGTGGAAAACGGCGCGGGAAACCAGAGCCGGGAGCATGAATCGAAGAATGATTTTGGGGAGTCTCGGATTTGAGAGAGGAACGCTGGCCAAACGAGGCAGGAAATGCAAGCTGACGCCCATGACAAAAAGCCCCGCCCAGCCGACGAGTTGAACGTGACCGTGGAGCTGAATGTAGCCGACGAATCCGGTGTGCAGAGGCATTTGATTGCCGAGAATGTACGCCATGTGCGCGCCGATCCCGAACCCGGCTAACAACGCTATCCAGAGCGCCCCCTGAATAAAACCTGTTTGAAAATCTGTATGCTTGGGCTTTACGACGGAGTTTGAGTTTTTACGACGGCTCGCTTGATCGTCCATTTTTCATTTTGGTTTTCAAAAGCGCGACTAAAATTGCAGTTTTCAATCCTTGCGGTACAAAGAACTCATTTCAAGGGATGGAGGCTACATGAAAAAGTCAAATTTGCTGACAATTCTTTTTTTGACGCTCTTTTGCCTTGTACAGAGCGCGCAGGCCCAGATCACGTTAAACAACCCTGCCTGGAAAATTGAAGGCGGCGAAACGACATGGTTTGGAACAGGCAATACGGAACGCGGCGGCGCTTATAATCCCGCGACCGGCCATGTACTCGTCGTCAGTCGCGCCGTTTCTCCGCGCGTTGTTATTCTGGACGCGGCCAACGGCGATTCGATCGGCGTTTTGGAATCCATCAACATAGCCGGGGGCACGTTTCCGATCAATGAAATCGGCGTCACGGAAGACGGACAGATTTTCGCGGGAAATTTGACGGTTGACGCAACGTCGTCGCCCTTCAAAGTTTATCGCTGGGCGGATGAGGCGGACTCTGCGCGGGCCGTTTTCGAAGCGACCTTTTCAGACGGCGGACGTTACGGCGATGCGTTTGGCGTCGGCGGTTCAGGTGAAGCCGTAGACGTTTTTGCCAGCGGCACTGGAAATAACAAAATCGCGAGTTTTGGCTGGTTTGGCGCTGCGCCGCTGTCTGACCCGAGTTTTATTTCGGTGAATTCCGGTGAAGCGCGCGGCGGTATTGCGGCGGTTCCTGGTGAAGAAACGATCTGGATCAACGGTTTCGGGACGGCGACGGCGCAGATTGATTTCGTGACCGGAGACAACGTTGCTTCCATTCCAACAAACGTCCTGCCGACCGCAACGATGGACATTGCATTTTTCCGAATCGGTGAAAAAAGCTACATCGCCGCCGGACCGGACGGCGCGCAGACCTACAAAGTCATCGATGTTACTGATCCATTATCGCCGGCGTTGGTTGCAGAAACCGAGTCGCTTGGCTCAACCGCGAACGGCAACCAGACCGGTTTTGTCGCTTACGACAGCGCACGCAACCATCTGATCGTTTGCAGCACGAACAATGCGATCGCCTCCTATTCGCTTGAGGGCTTGATGACGACAAACGTCAGCAACGCCGACGAAATCACGCCCGAAGATTTCACACTTTTGGGCAATTACCCCAATCCCTTCAATCCCGAAACCGTGATTCGTTACAGCCTGCCTGCGAAGAGTGAAGTGACGGTGATGATTTTTAATCAGGGCGGTCAAATTATTCGAAACTTGATTTCGGGCGTCCAAAATCCGGGTGCGCATAAAATCATTTGGAACGGGCGAAACGATCATGGCGCTCAGGTCGCGAGCGGGGTTTATATTTACCGAGTTTTTGCTAATACATCGGCTGGAAAGTCCTACGCACAATCACGAAAAATGACCTTGCTGCGTTAAACTTGCGCGGGCGTACGAAGCAATACGCCCACGCCGCCTTGACATTCGCGATTCCGTTTGCTTTTTTCGAAAAACCGGTTACCCGAAGACGTTTAACGGATGATTTTTTGCAAAACAGTTTGATCCGTTTTTTTCGCCGATTTGCCCAGTTTGTGCTTGTGCTCTGGGTCATCGCCACGCTGCTTTTTCTGCTGTTTCGTCTGGCGCCAGGCAATCCGCTGGCGGCGTATATCGATCCAACGTTTACGCAGGAGCAACAAGACGAACTAAAACGACAATTCGGCCTCGATAAACCGCTTCCAGTACAATACTTTATCTATATTGGAAACCTGCTGCAGGGCGAGCTTGGCGACTCCTTTTTTCAACGCAAACCCGTCGGCGAAATTATTCTCGACGTGCTTCCCAATACCCTCTATCTCACGCTCTTCGCGCTCGTCTTTGCATATTTTTTCGGCGTTTTGGGCGGCGTTCTTTTGGCTGCGTTGCGCGGCAAACGCGTTGAGAAATTTGGCGTGATTTTCACGATAATGACGCGGGCGGCGCCGGAGTTTTGGGTTGGGATGCTCCTGCTCACGCTTTTTTCATTTCAATTGCAATGGCTGCCTTCTTCAGGCGCAACAAGCCCCGGAACCGTTTACGAATCGGAGTGGGCCAAACTCACTTCGCTTGATTTCTGGCGTCATCTTGCTCTTCCCGCAATCACCTTAACAATCTACTTGCACGGTCTGCCGCTGCTTTTGATGCGTTCCAACATGCTTGAAACGATGCAGCGCGATTTTGTTACAATGGGACGTTTGGCTGGGTATTCCGAAAGCCGTTTGATGCTGAAACACGCCGCGCGCAATGCAATGCTCCCCGTCCTGACGGCGCTTGCACTGGGCGTAGGCTATTCCGTCGGCGGCAATGTTGTGATAGAAAACGTTTTTGGCTGGCCGGGTCTGGGCAGAACGCTGGTGCGCGCAGTTGCGGCAAGCGATTATCCGTTGGCGCAAGGCGCATTTCTCGTCATTGCGATTATCATGCTGTTGATGAACTTGTTCGCTGATTTACTGTACGGTCTGCTCGACCCGCGCGTCGGCTCGCAATCGCAAACTTGAGACGATTTACAGAACGTGATCATTCATCGTCGCCTTAAAAACGTTATACGATTAAGCGCAGAAGAATTTGACTTCAGAGCTTTCGGATCGATTAGATACAAATGAAATCATTGAGCTTCTTACCTGCCGCAATAGTCCCGTTCATCAAGGTCTTCCAGAAAGATCGCTACGCGCTGTTTGGCGCTGTTGTTTACGCGATTTTTATGCTCATCGCATTGTTTGCCCCGCTTTTAGCGCCGCATGATCCACACAGCATTTTGCAGGAAAACGGCGTTTGGCTAGCCAACGAACCGCCTTCCGCACGATTCTGGCTGGGTACGACCAATCTTGGCCGGGACATCTTTTCGCAAATGATTTACGGCGCTCGTCCGGCGCTCCTGGTCGGCTTTACTGCAGCTCTCGCCGTTGCCGTCATCGGTTCGCTTGTTGGGCTCGTCGCCGGGTATTTCGGCGGCTGGGTCGAAACGTTCTTTATGCGATTGGCGGACGTGGCGTTCGGCATTCCTTTTTTGCCGTTCGTGATCGTCCTGGTCGCATTTCTTGAACCGAGCATTTGGAATATCGTTTTTGCGATGGCCCTCTTGCTTTGGCGCGATACCGCACGCGTCGTCCGGGCTCAGGTTTTAGTTCTGAAGGAGCAGGCGTACGTTCAGGCTGCAAAAATCTCCGGCGCGGGAAGGCGGCGCATTTTATTTTTTCACATTGCGCCAGGCGTGTTGCCGTTGGCGTTTCTCTACGGTTCGTTCGCCGTCGGCTGGGCGATTTTAGCCGAAGCCAGCGTGAGCTTCCTCGGTTTTGGCGATCCCAGCACGGTGAGCTGGGGGTTCATGCTGCAAGACGCTTTCGTTTCGCAGGCTATGTCGCGGGGAGCTTTCTATTGGATTATCCCGCCGGGGCTTTGCATCATGTTGAGCGTAATGGCCGGGTTTTTCATCGGGCGCGGCTTTGAGGTCGTGTTGATTCCGCAGCTAAGAAGGGCGTAAATGGCAATTCTGGAAATCGAAAATCTCGTTTTTTCATATCGAACGTCCCAGGGGGAACTGCGCGCCGTTGACGAAGTTTCGCTAACGTTACCCGAAGGGCGTCATCTTGGTTTGATCGGCGAATCGGGCTGCGGTAAAACGAGTTTGCTGCGCGCCATAACGCGCGTTTCTCCGCCAAACGGGCGTGCGCTTTCCGGCAGGGTTTTGTACAAAGACATCGATCTTAATAGTCTGTCAGACAAAGCAATGCGAGAGCTGCGGTGGCGTGAAATCGCGGTCATTCCTCAAGCTTCGATGGATTCCCTTGATCCCGTCCAGCGGGTCGGCAAGCAATTTAGCGAAATATTGCGTGTGCGCGGCGGAATTGAGAAAAGTAAAGCGAAGACCAGAGCCGTGGAGCTTTTTGAGCGTGTTGGCCTGGAGCCCGGACACCTGGAACGATTCCCTCACGAGCTTTCCGGCGGGATGAAGCAGCGTGCCATTATTGCCATGGCCCTGGCGTTAAATCCTTCACTGCTGATCGCTGACGAACCTGTCACAGCACTTGACGTGATTGTTCAGGCGCAAATTTTGGCGTTGCTGAAAGAATTGCAAGAATCGTTTAAACTCACGGTTATTTTTATCACGCACGACGTTTCGGTGGTCGCGCAAAATTGTGAGCATGTCGCTGTGATGTACGCCGGCAAAATCGTGGAAAGTGCGCCTGCAAAAGAATTCTTTGAGACGCCCCGGCATCCGTACAGCCTGGGGCTGCAACGCTCTTTTCCAACGCTTGCTGCAAGAACGCGCGCACTCTTTTCAATCGCTGGTCAGCCGCCCAATTTGATCTCGCCGCCGCCGGGCTGTCGCTTTGCCCCGCGTTGTTCCATCGCCTCGCCCGATTGCGAAGAGAACGCCAACTTTTCCGCCCCCGTCGACCCCGAACAATTTTCCGCCTGCATTCGCACTGATGCGATAATGGATATTCGCGAAGATTTGGAAATCAACAAAGTTAGCGTTAAAAGCTTGCCTTCAGAACATCTTAAAGAAAAGGAGCGTTTTCCTGCAAGAGAGCAAGAGCCCTTCCTTGAGATTGATAATTTGTCGAAAGTCTTTTTTGCGAAAAAACGGTTCGGCAGCTTGCTCAATAAAAGCGTTCAGGCAGTTGACGGCGTTTCTTTTTCTTTGCGCAAAGGGGAAGCTTTAGGGCTGGCGGGGGAGTCGGGGAGCGGCAAGACGACAACGGCTAAAATTTTGCTAAAATTGCTTTCTCCGACCGGCGGCGAAGCTCGTTTTTGCGGCGCTGACATCGCGGCAATGAACAGAGGTGCTGAACGGAATTTTCGCCGCCGCGTTCAGCTCATGTTCCAAAATCCTTTCGAAGCGCTGAACCCGCGATTTAGTCTATACAGAAGCCTTGAAGAACCGCTCATCATCCATCAAATCGGCGATTCGAGTGAACGTCGCAGCAAGATCATGGAAATTCTGGAGAAAGTCCGATTTCCGATGACAAGCGAAGAGTTGAACCGGTTTCCACATGAACTTTCCGGGGGGCAATTGCAGCGCGTTACGCTGGCGCGCGCACTGATTTTAGAACCTGAGCTTCTCATCGCCGACGAACCTGTTTCAATGCTGGACATATCCGTCCGCGCCGGGATTTTGAACACAATGCGCGGTCTTGCTGAAACGATGAATTTGACCTCGATTTACATTTCGCACGACCTTTCGCTGCTTGGTTACACCTGTCAGCGAATTGCCGTAATGCAAAAAGGAAAAATTGTTGAAATTGGGCCGGTGGAAAAGATTATCAGCGCGCCGGAGCATCCTTACACGCAAGCTTTGCTCGCCGCTGCGCCGTCACTTCAAGGCTTCAAGTTTAAATCCATCAGGAAGAATTGATCACGCGAGCGAAAGCCTAAAGATTTGTAGAATTCTTGCGCTCGAACGTTGTTGCGATTGACTTCAAGGTAAATCGCTTTGACGCCAAACTTTTTAGCTTCTTCAACTGCGGAATTCAGCGCGGATTTGCCGAGGCCTCCGCCGCGAAATTCTTTTGCGATGAACATTTCATCAATCAAGGCGTCGCGGCCTAACGACTCAAGTGAATAGCTAAAACAAAGAACGATGTATCCGATTGGGCGCTCTTCGAGACAAATAAGCCAGACGCAGCCAAAGGAATCATCGATCAATAACGGCGTTAGCGCTTCTTCTACTTCGTTGATGTTAGATGAGATTTTTTCGAATTTGTGGTAGGCTTGGATGAACGGCGTCAAAACCGATTTGTCACTGAGTGAAGCCCGTTTCAAAATCGGTTTTACGCTCATTTTTTATAGGGAAAAGAAGGTCGTTGATAAATTAAGATTGGGCTGGAACTAGCTCGGGCTTTTCGCGGACAACATCTAAGAAACGCGAAGCGACGCGCTCAGCCAATTTTTCGTCGCCGCTCAATTCGAGGGCATATTGAAACGCTTCAGAATAAAGCGTGTTATTTTGTTCCAAACTGTCACAATAATTGTCGCGACAGCTATCCATAGCCGTTGCGTACTGCATGGTGATAACTCCCTGTAATTACGATAGTCGTCCTGGTGACAACCTGTTTAAAGCAATAATAATACCGGATTTCTGTAATTTTTCGCGAAGCCGCTTAAATCCATGTTTATGAAAGCTTTGTGCGGCGTTTAGGTTTGTTCGCTTCATTTTGCGATGGCGAATTTTCATTCATTGAATTTAAACCAGTGTAAAATTTTCAGGGGGCTAGTGGGAAAACGCTGTCAGATTTCCCAAAAATATCATTATTTCGTGAAACAACGCTCTCATGATGAGACATTTTAAGGCGCTATGGAAACTTTCAATTCAAAACTCAAACGTCTTCAAAAACAAAAGAAAAGCCTGCTCTGCGTCGGTCTTGATCCGCAGTTCGACCGTATCCCAAAATCGCTGCGAACCGATCCGGATTGGCTGACGCGCTTTTGTTCAGAAATTGTGCAGGCGACTGCGTCATTTGCCGCTGCCTTTAAGCCTAACTTTGCATTTTTCGAAGCGCACGGCGTTGAAGGATGGAAAGCGCTTGGAAAGCTGCGCGAAACCGTCTCGGACGATTGCTTGATTGTAGGGGACGCCAAGAGAGGCGACATTGGTAACAGCGCCAAGCAATACGCTAATGCTGTTTTTCAGAACCTGGATTTTGACGCGATAACCGTCAATCCTTACATGGGCTTCGACGCGGTTGAGCCGTTTTTGACACAAGCTGAAAAAGGCGCTTTTTGTTTGTGTCTGACCTCGAACTCCGGAGCGGCGGACTTGCAATATTTTCCGCGAGAAGATTCGCCCCTATATTTACGCGTGGCGGAACTGGTCGCAAGCTGGAATGAAAATGAGAATTGCGGCTTGGTTGCCGGAGCGACGAAAATACCGCAGCTAACGCGTCTGCGTGAAACTTGCCCGGATCTGCCGTTTCTTATACCAGGCGTCGGCGCGCAGGGCGGCGATCTGGATGAGGTTTTGAGCGCCATTCAAGGAACAAACGCTTTAATTAACGCTTCTCGCAGCATCATTTACGCAAGCTCAGGAAATGACTTTGGAGATGCGGCGGGTCGGGCTGCGGAAAAGATGCAAACGGCGATGGCCAAGTGGTTTTAAATAAAGGATGGAATTGTGGATAATCAACGCGCGCTAGACATTTTTCACCAGACCGGCGCTCTGCTCTCCGGGCATTTTAAACTGACCTCCGGGCTGCACAGCGATCAATATTTTCAATGCGCGAAAGTGTTGCAACACCCAACTTTTGCTGAAGAACTTTGCCGCACTGCGAAAGAAGAATTTAAGGGGCAAAAGCCGGACCTCGTCATCGCGCCGGCCGTTGGCGGTATTGTTGTGGGGCAAGAAGTTGCGCGACAATTGGGAGCCAGGTCGCTTTTTGCGGAACGGCAAGAAGGCGAAATGACGCTAAGGCGCGGGTTTTCAATTTCTCCCGGGGAAAAAGCTCTCGTCGCCGAAGATGTAGTGACGACCGGCGGTTCCGTGAAAGAAGTTGTGAAGCTTGTGCAGGAGAGAGGCGGCGATGTGCTCGGCGTTTTTTCAATCGTGGATCGCAGCGGCGGGAAAGCGGATTTCGGCGTGCGTTATGTCAGCGCAATGCAGCTTGCGGTCACAACATACGATCCCGCAAACTGCCCGCTTTGTGAAAAAGGCATGCTGGTCGAAAAGCCTGGGAGTCGAGAATTGCAGTAATTTCTAGAACATATTTGGAGAATCCTTATCTTGTCATTCCGTAGGAATCTTTTTAAATCGCCAAGTATGAACGTTCCCGCAATTATTGGGAAAAAGTTTAAAAAGATGCTTCCAGCATGACAATTTTAGAGTTTCCAGGCACGCTCTTAGACTTTCAAAACCACCATCGTCATATCGTCGTGCTGCGGGGCTGAACCGGCAAAGTCACGCACGGTTGAGACCATTTCTTTGAGCAAACCTTCCGCGGAACCGTTGTCGGTGGTTTTGAGCAAGTCAAGGAAACGGTCTTCGCCGAATTCATCGCCGTTGCTGTTCATCGCTTCCGTGAAGCCGTCCGTATAAAAAACCAACGTGTCTCCCTGAGCAAGCTGCATCTCGCCTTCGACCAGCGTTTTTGTAAAAATCTCGCCAATGTCCAATCCTAAGCCAATGCCCGCCGTTTGCAGCAATTGCGGCTGCTCTTGCGTTTTGTTCAAGACAATCGCGGGATTGTGCCCGGCGCGCGCGAAACGCATCATGTTGTTTTGCGCATCCAGAACAGCATAAAACATGCTGACGTACCAACTTCGCTCAATCGTCCGGTACATCAAGTTATTGACTTTGCTGAGCACCTCCTTCGGTGATAGCTCCCCCTCGGCGTGCGATTGCAAAATTCCCTTCGTCAGCGTCATATAAATCGCCGCCGGTACGCCCTTTCCGGAAACGTCGGCGACGGCAATACCCAGCTTTCCGTTTTTGAGTTTGATAAAATCGAAATAGTCCCCGCCGACTTCTTGTGCTGGAATACAAACGCCGGAAATGTCAAAACCAGCGAGATTTGGGTTGCTTTTGGGCAGCAGCCCCAACTGCACTTTGCGCGCAATCTCAAGCTCTTTTTGCATCCGCGTTTGTTCTTTGATTCGCTTGATATGCGCCGGCTCTTCTTCGGCGGCGAAGTGGAGTTGCTTGCCTCGAAAAAGCGCCAACAATCCCCAAATCAAAACGCCGACAAAAAGAGCGATACAGACAACGGCGCGTATCGAAAACGTCGGCACGCCCGTGGCCCACATTGGGCCGACGGCGGTGTATGCGACGTAGAAAATTCCGGAAGTCATCGAAGCCAGCAAGCCGAATCGCCAGAAGACGTAGCCTTGCACCAGGCCGATGAGAAAATAGGGCAGGAGAGTGAAGTAAGAAGGCCAAAACGCAAACTGATCGTTAAAAAAAACGCTGAACAGGCTGAACAACACCGCCGAAAGTCCAATCGCCCCGCCTGGCGACTTGAGCATCCGATTGAAAAAAGTGATCAAAAATTTTCGAAAAACAACTTCGTAATAAAGCGCGAAGAAAAGGGCGTTCAAAAGGATTCCAACGACGGGAAGGAAATGAGAAAAATAGTCCTGCCCCCCGAAAGTCAGCCTCGGCTGAGCGCCGAAACCGGTCACCAAAATGTAGTTTAACAGCACAACCGCGCCGAAAAGGATCGTGCCCGCTGCAACGCCGACAGGAATTTCTCTGCCGATGTTTTTGGTGAACCATTCTCGATTCAGCAGACTGTCAATACCACTCAGCAAAGCCGGCTTTTGCAGCCTCGCATGATAGTGCCCAGCGCTCCAGGCCGTCGCTACGTTGACGAACATGTAAGTGAATTGCGTCACTATTTGAGCGCCGAGCAGAATCAATTTTGTGTAATACTTGCTTATGGCGCCCAGGTTTGTGCCCACGTCAAACACGTCCCAATTGTTGAGCAAAATCAACACAACAACGCTGTAGAGTACGGCGCCTAACATCATGCCGTTTTTGACGCTGATCAAACCCGCATGGTAAAGCTTCAAAAAAGCGAAAAGCGCCAAGACGCTTACGATGACGTAGGCAAGGACGGACGCACTGTTGAACAGCAAATTTGCGCCGCCTACAACGCCTGAAGTCGTTAAGAAATCACTCGGTTCTCGAAAACCCCAGCGTACGCTCGCAACTTCATTTCCGGCGATTTGCACGCGCAGCACTTCCACGCCGTCGCCGAGTCGAGCTGATTTTTTGGTATAGGAGAGACTGTAGTCAATGCGGTTGGTTTTTTTGACGCGCGCCGAACTTTCCAGCTCAAAAGAGCCGGGATTTATTTCCGGCCAGGATTGCAGGTATTGCTGCGCCAGCGCGTTTGCATCCGCGGCGCTAAGGCTGTCGCCGCTGGCGGAATCCGGAATTACATGCTGGAAGCTGACCAATTTTCCAGACGGCGAAATCCGAAAACGATAGAATTCCTCTTGATTATCGCGCGGCGTGTTTTTGTAATACATTGTTTCCCAATAGGCCAGGGGAACCACTTCTTCGCTTGCGAGGGCAATGGTCGAATCCAGGCCTTTGGTACGCACAAGATAGTCCATCCCGGAAACGTCGCGCGAAAAAAAAGTCTCCGTGAAATAACCGTCCAATGCGAAATTTTGCGACGCTGCAAAGTTTTCGACGATGCGCTCCGCCTCATATTTGGTGATTTGAGGCAAACCGGCGTAGTAAGGATTGATGCGGGGCGAGAGAAAATAACCGATGATCAGAAACACAATCCCCGCCGCGCTTGGAATAATCAGAGAAGGAAGCAGTTTTTTGTTCATGGGAAAATGATCTTAGTTGATAAATCGAATCGTTATGGGATAGCGATATTCCAAGCCTTCGTTTGCCTGTATACTGGCCATTATGGTCACAATCAGATCCAAAATCAACAGACCGATCAAAATCGGTATGCCGATCAGAAAGATGCTCAAAATGGCGGCGCCGATAATATAGAGCGTCATGCTGATTTGAAAGTTCAACGCTTCCTTGCCTTGATCGTCCACAAGCGCCGACTCGTCTTTTTTCATCAACCAGATAATGAGCGGGCCAATGACATTGCCGAACGGAATAACAAAACCGGAGAATGTGCTAAGGTGGCAAAGCATCGCCATGGTGCGTTCGTCTTTGGAGTAAGGGGAATTTTGAGAAACTTCTGAGGACGTGACTTCTTGCATGTTTATTTCTCCAAATGGTCGCCGGGGGTTACGAAAGAGAATAGTGTTTTGAGCAAAAACGGGCGCTATGTACGCCAAATATCCAAGGTGAGTTGCGAACGAAAAAATTATTCAGCCCAAGGCATTAATGCCAGCGGCGGAAAACGAGATGATATTTCGACTGACTTTTCCTGAAGCATCGCTTTTTCAATCGCACAGATCGTTTCAATGACATGGGCTGCATGTTCCGCCGTGGCGACATGAGGCCGGTCTTCGCAAATAGCGTTCGCCGCTTCCTGCAATCCGCGCCCAAATTCAACGCCTTCGTATGGCTGCCGAACAAAAGGCTCCGCGACAAATTCTTCGCCATACGCGGCGAAATCGACCTGCGCGTCAAACATGAATGAACTGCCGAGATAAACCATGCCTTCATCGCCGTGAAACTCCATCGAGCTCCCTTGCTTTGAATCTTTTGCATAAAAACTGGAGGTCAGCCGTGCGACTGCGCCATTCTCGAATTCAACCAATACAAGAACAAGGTCAGGCGCGCTTAACTCGAATTTTTCTCCTGAAAGCGTCTTCCGTTTTGGGGATAAGATTCTTCCAAACGCTGAAGCTCGCCGGGCCGGACCGAGAAAGGCTGTCAACACTGTCAGAGGGTAAATCGCCACGTCCCACAGCACGCCGACTTCATAAAAAGGCTTTGGATTCGGGTGCCAGGTTTCGATCCTGCCGTGATTGATTTCAGCATACGCCAGCCTGATTTTTCCAGCCCGGCCTTCACGAAGGATTTTCCAGGCCGTCTGCTGCGCTTCGCCCATGTATGTGATCGGCGCGCTACTCAAACGGAGATTTTTTTGCTTGGCAAGCGCGAGGAGGCGCTGAGCGTCCGGGTAGTTCATTGCGAACGGTTTTTCAGTGTAAACATGTTTGTCCGCTTCAAGGCATTGTTCGATTACGTCAGCGTGCGCGTGGTGAATCGTGAGATTTACAATGAGATCAACCTCAGGGTTTGACAGCGCTTGTTCCAGGCTTTTGAACGCCGTCCCTCCATGTTTTTCGGCAAAGGCTTGAGCGCGCTCAGACAAAATATCAACGAAGCCAAGCAGCTCGACGTTTTTATAATTACGGCTCTGCTCAACATATTGCTCGGCAATATTGCCGCAACCGACAATGACGGTTTTGATTTTTTTCATTCTTAATCGTTACCCGGTTTTCGCCAAAACTGTTTTCAGAAATCTGACTTCACCAAAATCACCGCCAGCCGCTTCGGGCCGTGAGCGCCGAGAACGAGGTTTTTTTGAATATCCGCCGTGCGTGACGGCCCGGTGATCACTGTGGCATAACTCCAACTTTCGCCGTTTTCTTGCAAATCTGTAAAAGCTTTTTCCAAAGACGGAATAAGCTGCGAAGCTCGTGCGACGGCAATATGAAAAGGCGGCAAGACCGAGAGCCTGCGCCCCCCGGCGCTTTTGGAATTCAAAACGACGCTGCCCGTCCGTGCAATCAAGTGATCGACTTCGGTTATGCCGCAATCGAATTTTTCCAGCGCAACGCCTTCCACGAAATTCTCTGAACTCATTTCACAACGCGATTGCAAGTCAGGGTTTTGGGCGACGATTTCTTGCAAAAACGCCGTATTTTGTACCAGCGGCTTTTCAACGGATTCGAGCAAATCAGTGAGCTTTTTCGAAGCGTCTGCCATATTCTCCACGCAAAAAAACTCCCCGGAAAGCGCGCGCAATTTTTCGCCGAATCGGTCGATGCGCGCCTGTAAATCATCTTCCGGGAAATCGGCGAACACCGCCGAATCTGGAACGCTGGAAACGCGCTCCGCTTTGGTGGAACCGGCGGCTGCGCGCAGCCTTTTCAAGATGCGGTCACGACTCTTCATTTTCCCGCCACCATTGTTGAAATGTTTTGTTTGCCAACTTCGGGATTCGCCGCCGCTTTTCGCGCTTGATAAAAAGCGGCGTCAGCTTTTCACCGAACTCGCCCAGGACCCGCAATCGATTCAAGCGCAATCGATCGGACATTGCGTAGGCCCAGATTTTCATCATCACCGACCACGCTTTCCCGGCGCTTTTTTGTTCGACCGCTTGCTTGCGATTTTCAAGCAGGAGGTGGTGCAAATCGATGTTGACCGGACAGATGTCCGAACAGGACGCACACAAGCTGGAAGCAAAGGAAAGATGGTTCCAATCTTTAAGGCCTTGCAAATGCGGCGAGATGACTGAACCAATCGGCCCCTGATAAGGCGTGTTGTACGCGTGCCCGCCGACTGTGCGGTAGACCGGGCAAGTGTTCAAACACGCGCCGCAACGAATGCAGCGCAGGCTGCGGCGAACGGCTTCGTTGGCGTAGAGATTCGTCCTGCCGTTGTCGAGCAGAATCACGTACATGTGCTCCGGCCCGTCCGTCTCACCCGGTTGGCGCGGGCCGCGAACGATGGAATTGTAGCAGGAAATCTGTTGCCCGGTAGCACCAGTGGCCAAAAGCGGCAGGAAGAATGCGAGGTCGGTCATACGAGGCAGCACTTTTTCAATGCCGCAGATGACCACATGCACCGGCGGGCAGGACATGCTCAAACGCCCGTTGCCCTCGTTCTCTGTCATTTCAATCGCGCCCTCGTCCGCTATCAGGAAATTTGCGCCGGAAACGCCAATGTCCGCCGTAACGTAAATTTTGCGCAAATGCGCGCGTGCGACCATTGTCAATTCTTCCGGGCTGTCGGTTAGCGGCGCGTCCAGTTTTTCATGGAAAAGCTGTGCGATCTCTTCCTTGGTTTTGTGAATCGCAGGCGCAATGATGTGGTAGGGTTTTTCGCGTCCCAATTGTACGATCAATTCGCCGAGGTCGCTTTCAATAACGTCCAGACCTTCACTCTCAAGCAATTCGTTGAGCTCGATTTCCTCCGTCGCCATCGATTTCGCTTTGACGATCTTGCGGGCCTTGTGCTTTCGGGCGATTTCCATGAAATGGCGCCGGGCTTCATCAGCGTCTTCGGCCCAAAGCACCTTCGTTCCGCGCGCAGAGATGTTTTTCTCAAAGGTTTCCAACAAATCCGGCAGACGATTCAAAACGTCGTCTTTAATTTCAGCGGCGCGTTCTCTGGCGTCCTGCCAATCGTGAAATTGATTTTGCTTGGTTTGAATATGCGCTTGTTCAAAGCTGGTGACAGCCTTGAAGATATTTGCTGCGTGAACTTTGTCCGCCGATTTTGTCGCGGCGCGTTCGAGAAAACTGGTTTGTTCTGACACTTTGCAATGACGTTTTGAATGAGTGGATTATGCTTGTCCTGGCTATTTCAAGAAATACTAGTTGATGTTACGGCCGGCTCTGAAGCCGAAGAAACTCTTGTTGCAGTCATTCCCGCGCAGGCGAGAATCCAGCCAATCGCGCACATCCCCTGGATTCCCGCCTGCGCGGGAATGACATAAAATCGACGTTTTTCTGGCGCTGTTTGGGAAATTTCAAAGAGTGCGTAACATCAAATACTAAAACTTCTTCCGGCGATTTGCAATTGTTATCCAGCGGACAGCGCGAATCGGCCAATATCGTTATGAAGCAACACGATGGCGCTTTACTTTTTGGCGAATTCAACCCTGACAGGACTCCGAGTCCTGTCAGGGTTAAGGCAACACTAAAGGCAAAATAAATGAAGTTCAAATATCGAAACTTTACGACGCTTTTCGCAGTGCTGTGTTTTGCAAGCTGCGGCAAACAGGAGCCAATCTGGACGACGGAAGGCTTGCGGGCGATCAACGGCACGAAACTTTACGTCAAAACAATCGGGCGCGGCGAACCGATGATTGTCGTGCATGGCGGCCCCGGCATGTCGCACGATTACTTTTTGCCGCAAATGGCTGAGTTGGCGCAAGATTTCAATTTGATTTTTTACGACCACAGGGTGAGCGGACGGTCTTCCGCCGATGTTGACTCGGCTGACGTTTCCCTCCAAATGTTCCTGGCTGACATTGACGGCTTGCGAGAGGCTTTTGGGCTGGAAAAAATCAATTTGCTGGGGCATTCCTGGGGCGGCTTGTTGGCGATGCATTACGCATTGGCTTACCCGGAAAGATTGAAATCTTTGATTCTCTCCAATCCGTCGCCGCCGCGCTTTGAAGACGTTCAGGAAGGCAATAAAATCCAAATGTCACGCTTTACGCCCGAAGAGAACCATGCGCGTCAAGAATTGATGCAGTCGGAAGCGTTCCAAAACCGCGATCCGGCGGCCATTGCGGAGATGTTTCGATTAAACTTCGCCGCTTCGTTTTTTGACAAATCTTTGGCGGATAGTTTGACGCTTTCTATTCCGAAAGATTACGGCGCCAAAAGCGGAAAACTCAGATTTTTGGGGAGAGATATGCAGAAACTTTACAGCATCTCAAATCGCCTCAGCGAAATTTCGTGCCCGACGCTCATTATTCATGGAGCGTATGATTCAGTCCCCATGCGCGCCGTTGAAGAAATCGCCGAACAAATTGAGGGGGCGCAATTAGAGATTTTGAAAGATTGCGGACATTTTCCTTTCATCGAAACGCCGGAGCCGTTTTTTCAGAGAATTCGAAAGTTTTTGTCAGGCGTGGAGTAGAGTAGAAAAGCAACGTCGTCGAATTTCTTGGACTTGTTCGCTAAGCGTTCTGAGTTTGCCGTTTTGCCCTTGCGAGCAGAGAGCAAAAGATGGCTGTCCCAAAACACGAAAATTGCAAAGCGATATGCAGCATGTTGTAGGGGTTCAAAATTTTGAACCCCTACCTGTTGTTCCCGTAAATCTGGAGATGATGTAAACGCTATTCTGCTTGCCAGAAAAACCCCTTGTTATAAACCCCGACCGGCTTGCCGCGCAATTCCCAGCCGATAAACGGCGAATTCCGAGATTTTGAATAGAAATTTTTCGCTTCCACTTTCCAGGGCGTTTCGGGATTGAAAAACGTCAGGTTGGCTTTTGCGCCTTCCTTGATTTCAGCCTGTTCCAACCGCAGAATTTCACGCGGCGCCCAGGTGATCTTTTTGACGGCGTCGGCCAAAGACAATTTGCCCGGCAAAACCAATTTCGTCATCACCAAGCCAAGCGCCGTTTCCAAGCCCGTGATTCCAAAAGGCGCGGCGGCAAATTCTCTGTCCTTCTCTTCCGGCGCATGGGGGGCGTGATCAGTGGCAATCACGTCAATCGTGCCGTCTTGCAGTCCTGCAATCATGGCCTCAACGTCGCGTTGTTCACGCAGCGGCGGGTTCATTTTGAAATTGGCGTCGTAATTCAGGATGGATTCGTCAGTCAAGCAAAAATGGTGCGGCATAACTTCGCACGTGACCTGTACGCCGCGCTTTTTGGCTTCACGCACCAATTCGACGGAGCGCGCGGTGGAGATATGCGCTATGTGAACCCGTGCGCCGGTAAACTCAGCGAGCAAAATATCGCGCATGACAATCAAGTCTTCGGCAACGCCGGGAATGCCTGGGACGCCAAGTTTGGTTGAAACAGCGCCTTCGTGCATTGCGCCGCCTGAGGCCAGCGTCGGGTCTTCGCAATGTTCGATGACCGGTACGTCGAACATGCTGGCGTATTCCATCACTCGGCGGGTGATTTCGGCGGTGGCGATGGACACGCCGTCATCAGAAAATGCAACGGCTCCGGCTTCCACCAATTCCGCGATTTCGGAAATTTCTTCGCCTTTTTGCCCTTTTGTCGCCGCAGCGATAGGATGAACGTCAACTGGCGTGCCTTCCGCTTCTGAAATCATATATTCAATTATGCCGCGCGAATCGGCGACAGGCTGCGTGTTAGGCATTGGACAAGCGCCGGTAAATCCGCCCGCCGTCGCCGCCGCGCAGCCGCTTTTGACCGTTTCCTTGTCTTCTCGTCCCGGCTCGCGAAAGTGGACGTGCATGTCGAACCAGCCTGGCGTGATCAGGTTGCCGTCCAGGCGAACGGCGTCAATATTCTCTGCGGCGATCTCCGGCGCGATTCTGGAGATGACGCCATTTTCAATCAAAATTTCCGCGCGTTGATCGATTTTGTTGGCCGGATCAAAGAGTCGTCCACCCTTTAAGAGCATGTTTTTCTTCGCTTGATAAGCAATGGGTCTCATGTTTTTCCTATCGAATTTGAAGGCTCGTTTTTATTGATTGAGCGCAAAGAGGCGTGCAAAACTCGCTTTGCCTTTTATCGCGCTCAAATGGAATTTGGGCAAATTTTGTGGTTGAAAATAATCGAACGGAGACAGCAAGGCAAGCCTTGCACTCCTTACTTCTGATTAGGTTAATTCTCTTCAACCACGCCGCTTTTTAAATAAAGCACGGCCATGCGTACGGCCACACCGTTTGTCACTTGGTCGAGAATGACGGAAAACTCGCTGTCCGCCAGATCATTTTCCAGCTCTATGCCGCGATTGATTGGCCCCGGGTGCATGATGACAACGTCTTTTTTGGCCGCTTCGAGCCGGGCGCGCGTCACGCCGTATTTTGTAGCATATTCTCGAATTGAAGGGAACAAGCCGCTCTTCTGACGCTCGAGTTGAATACGCAAAATGTTGAGCACGTCCGCCCAGCGAATGGCGTCATCAAGGTCGTGGAAAATTTCAACGCCCCATTGCCGCGCTTCAATCGGCATCAGCGGTTTTGGGCCGCACAACGCGACTTCCGCGCCTAGTTTTTGAAGCCCGTAAATATTCGACCGCGCCACGCGGCTGTGCAAAATATCCCCTACAATCGCCACTTTCAGCCCCTCGATTTTTCCGACCTTTTCCTGCAGCGTCATCATGTCTAACAAGGCTTGCGTCGGGTGCTCGTGCGCTCCGTCACCGGCGTTAATAACAGCGGAATCGATGCAGCGTGTCAGGTAGAGCGGCGCTCCGGCGGCGCTGTGCCGAATCACCACCATGTCGATTTTCATCGCTTCGATGTTGCGGATGGTGTCTCGCAAGGTCTCACCTTTGGAGACGGATGAAGCGCTGGTTGAAAAACTGATGGTATCGGCGGAGAGTCTTTTTTCGGCAAGCTCGAATGAAATGCGCGTCCGGGTAGATGATTCAAAAAAGAGATTGACGATTGTTTTGCCGCGCAGTGTCGGAACTTTTGGGATCGGGCGGGACAGGACTTCTTTAAATGAAAAAGCGGTTGTGAGAATTTCTTCGATTTCAGCTTTGCTGCAATATTCCAAACCAAGCAAATGTTTTTGATCTAGCATTTATTTTTTCACCTGGAATCCACTAAATATACTGCGTCAATTCCGTCGACGTTTTTGAGCCTGACGGCGACTTCTTCGCCAAGAGAAGTCAACAAGCTTTTGCCAACGTAATCGGCCTTGATCGGGAGTTCGCGGTGGCCGCGATCGATCATGACGGCCAATTCTATGCGTGCGGGACGGCCAAAATCCATCAAGGCGTCCAGCGCCGCGCGTACAGTACGTCCTGTGTAGAGCACATCGTCAACCATCACCACGACCTTGTCGTCAAGGCTAAACGGGATGTCGGTTTCCTGCATTTTGAGAGCGTCGTGAGGCTTGGCGTAATCATCCCGATAGAGCGTGACGTCGAGGCTGCCCATGGGCACTTGGAAGTCCTCGATTGCGGCTATTTTCTCTTGCAACCGTTCCGCCAGCGGCACGCCGCGCGTGCGCAAACCCATGAAAACCAGATTCTCGACGCCCCGATTCCGTTCCACGATTTCGTGCGACAAGCGCCCCAACGTCCTGTCTACGCTGCGCGCGTCCATAATCTCGGCGATGACTTTAGCTTTTTCTTCGCTCATATCCTTAGGCGTTTAGGTTGCAGACTGACATACTCACATACAAAAAAAGCTTTTGATCAAACGAATGATCAAAAGCTTTGTCCATTTAAAACAACGGAAGTTCTCAGTAGTCGATGGAATTTTCGCATAACTCTAAAAAAATTTAAATCTTCTTGTCTTCTTCTCACATCAGGCTCAAAAAAACCGCGGCAAATCTAAACGAACGTCCGTCAAAATGCAAGCGAATTTGACGTTGCGTGATATTGCTTGATTTTCAGGCCGGGTATGTAAAGATTTCAACATGAGTTTAACTGCGCCAACCCCAATCTAAAGCGGGACTACGAACGGAGACCTTTTATGTCCGAAAACGCCAAACGTGAACCGACGCTTCTGCAAGCCCTCGCTCCCATTGTTTTTCTCATTCTCATGCTGATTGCCTCCGTCGCTCTATTTGGCGACAGTTCTTCGAGCGGGCCCAATCAAATTGCGCTGCTGTTGAGCGGCGGCGCCGGAATTATCATCGGCATTCGCAACGGGTTCTCCTGGAAAGAGCTCGAAAAAGGCATTGTTCATGGCATTTCATTGGCAATGGGCGCAATTCTCATTTTGCTTGTCGTCGGATCGCTTGTCGGCACATGGATCGCGGGCGGGATTGTACCGACGATGATTTATTACGGACTGAAAATTCTCAACCCGACGTTTTTTTACCCGGTCGCCGCAATTATTTGCGCCATCGTTGCGCTCTCAACCGGCAGTTCCTGGACAACGGCGGGAACGATTGGCGTGGCGCTGGTCGGGATTGCCGCTGCGCTTAATCTCAATCTCGGCATTACTGCAGGCGCTATCATTTCCGGCGCCTATTTTGGCGACAAGCTTTCCCCGCTTTCAGATACCACGAATCTTGCCCCCGCAATGGCGGGAACCGACCTCATCACGCACATCAAACACATGCTTTGGACGACGATTCCGAGCATGACGATTGCCCTGATTTTGTATTTTATTATTGGACTTTTTTCTTCTCCGGCGGAGCAGTTCCAGAATCCTGAAGCGATTTTTACCGCTCTCGATTCCAGTTTTAATATTGGCTTGCACATGCTGATTCCCCCGGTGCTGGTCATCGTTCTATTGGCGAAACGTATGCCCGCACTTCCGGCGTTGCTTATCGGCGCTCTTATCGGCGGCGTTTGGGCAATGCTTTTTCAGCAAACCGCCATGAGCACTTATGTGGCCGATGAATCACTTCCAGGGTTTATCACTTCGATCAAAGGTTTTTGGATGGCCATGTTCCAGGGATTCAGCGCTTCAACCGGGAATGAAGCGATGGACAATTTGCTGTCGCGCGGCGGCATGTCAAGCATGCTTTCAACGGTCTGGCTCATTTTGATGGCTATGGTTTTTGGCGGCGTGATGGAAACAACGGGGATACTGAGAAGAGTGGCCGAGGGAATTCTAAACCTTGCAAAGTCAACCGGCTCCCTTGTTCTCTCTACTATTTTGACATCCATCGGCATGAACATTATCGCAGCGGATCAATACATCGCGATTGTGGTTCCGGGGCGCATGTTTCGCGCTGAATATCAACGTCGCAGATTGCAGCCGAAAAACCTTTCTCGCACGTTGGAAGACGCCGGGACGCTGACTTCGGTGATGATTCCCTGGAACACATGCGGCGCTTACATGGCCGGGACGCTCGGCGTGGCGACGTTGACTTATCTGCCGTTTTGTTTTCTTGCTCTTCTGAATCCAATTATTGCCGCGATTTACGGCTACACTGGATTCACAATCGAAAAAATGGAAGAGGGCGAGAGCGGCGACGATCTACCCGAAGGCGTCGCGACGCAATCTGTTTGAACCCAAGGATGAGTCGGCGAATTTGCAATGAGTAGAACCGTCTCCAGAGCTTGTCCGCAACTTATTTTCTGGGGGCAAGGAAGCTTGGTATAACACGCATCTTGATGACGTGTGACTTTGATAATACCGGAAAGCTGTTCCGCCGAAAAGCAAGAAGGAGATTTTGCAGCTCGTTCCCAAACTTCGGTTTGGGGATGAAAATAGGCGAGAGACTCCAGTTTCGAGTACAATTACGCCCCAAATTCAGAGACTGGGAACGAGAATTAATTTTCATTCTGGAAGCGTCTTTTTTTAGCCTAACCCTTGAGCTTTGAGTGCGAGTCATTGCCGGGTGATAACAAAGATTTTGCTTCGCCGGCCTTCGGCTCTGCAGAATGCCAAAACGAGACTTTTTGACAGTTCAAAGTTTCGATTCACAAAAAACGTCAGGTAGTAAATGCCGTCGTTTTTGAGCAACTTTTTTCGGAGTGCGACGATTCGTCGTCGTCAGTGACGGCAAGCTGCGCTCAAACGCTGAAGCGGTTGGTTCCGGAATGACCCCCTGATCAAGACCGCAAGCGCGGTTTGCTAACTGAATATTTTAATTCGGAAACTTGTTTCTTTCTCGCCTCAGTATTATCTTGCCAGTCATCTTTGACTAAGCTTCTCCCGCCGTCTTTTTTCAATTGAAACCATATTTTTCCTCCATGTATTTCACCGCCTGACACTTTTTACAAATTGCGATTTAGAACTGGCGAGAAAGCCCCGAGTTGTCATTCTGGAAGAATCTTTGTTATCGTCCAGCACAGATTTTCCTCGAAAATTCAAGGGTTAGGACTAAAAAGATGCTTGCAGCATGACAATTTTGGGCTTTTTGAGACGCTCACATCGTTGTTATAAAAAGTGTCAGGTAGTGAACCATGTGTTAACGGACAACGCTGAACCATAGGGATGTGGAAATGCGTACCAAGACTTTGTTCGAAGCATCGCGCAAGGCAACCAGGATAAAAAGTTCGGAGCCGCGAATCGTCGAGCTTTCCTGGATGTTTATTTTGTGCCTCGTCTTCATACCCGTTCTCATCTTTTTACATTTTTTATTTCCCGGCAGCGTCTTCTTGACGCTTGGGCTTATTGTCTCACTTGTCGCTCTTTTTTTTGCCGCTGTGTTCAGAAAGAAATTGGCGGCTGAATACCAAAAGTCGGCTGCGGCGGGCGGTGAGATGAGCGATTTGAAGCGAACGATGGAAGTTGAAATTTCAAAGCGAACCGGCGAGTTTACTCGGGCGAATTTCATGCTTCAAAAGGAGGTTGTTGAAAGGAAAAGAATTGAAGAAGAACTCAAAAAAAATGAGCGACGCTATCGCGATTTGCTGCAAATCACGCCAGGCTGGATGTATCGCGTTAATGCAAAAGGCGAGTATCTGGAGGTCATTCCGGGCAGGAGAACTTTAGGTAAACGCGAAGAAGGGCAAGTTGTCGGTAAAACCATTTTTGACGTTCTTCCCCAAAACGCCGCAAAAGAGCGGATGGAATATTTGAAAAAAGCTCTAACGACGGGCGCCGTTCAAACGTACGACAAAACGCACGTCGCCAATGGCCAGCGCATGCATTTTGAAGTGCAAATTGTACCTGTGCGCAAGTATGAAGCGCTCACGATTATTAGAGATATTACAGACCGCAAGCGAACGGAAATTGCGCTGGCTGAAAGCCGTCAACGCTATCAAAGCCTGGTCGAGCATTCGCCGGACGCGGTCATCGTTTTTATGGACGGGGTTTTGGCCTACGCAAATAATTCTTTTCTCAGCTTGATTGGGGCGGAATCGCGAGAAATGTTGATGGGCGAAGGGTTGACCGATTTTATACACCCGGCGTATTACGAGTTAACCAAAGATTATATTGAAGAATTGAAGGTCGACGGATCGCCGTCTGAAATCATTGAAAGCAAAATTATGCGAGTCGACGGGGGCAGCGTCGCGGTCGAATTAATGGGCGCCGCAATTTCTTTTCATGGAAAGCCGGCGCTTCAACTTCTTGTCCGAGATGTTAGCCAACGCAAGCTTTCACAAAAAGAGCGACGCCGTCTTGAAGCCAGGATTATGGACGCGCAAAAGTTTGAAAGCCTCGGCGTGCTGGCGGGCGGCGTCGCTCACGATTTCAACAATCTTTTGACAACGATTCTTGGTTACGCTGGATTTGCTCGTATGGAAATGCAGAAGAGCGAAGACGTCTCTGACTATCTTGCCAAGATTGAACAAATTGCGAAGCGCGCCGCCGAATTGTGCCGCCAGATGTTGGCCTATTCCGGAAAGGGCGATTATGTCGTGCAAAATGCAAATTTGACGACGCTCATTGAAGACGTCTCGTCTCTTTTGCACGCTTCCGTATTCAAAAAAGTCCGGCTTGTATTTGAGCTAGACGAAAGTATCCCCGACGTTATCGTTGACGTTACGCAAATACGACAAATCGTCCTGAACCTTGTCATTAACGCTTCCGAAGCTATCGGCGACGCCATTGGCGAAGTCACAGTTTCCTCGGGTGCGACGTCGTGCGATTTCAGCCGTATGAAAAACGTTCGTTTCGGTGCAAACAGGCCGTACGGTGAATATGTGTTTTTGGAGGTCGCTGATACCGGCCCCGGGATAGCTCCCGAAACGCTGGATCGCATTTTCGATCCGTTTTTTACCTCAAAAGCCCAGGGGCGCGGCTTGGGGCTCGCCGCTGTTGCCAGTATTGTTCAGAAACACGGCGGCGCAGCGCAAATCGAAACCGCAATAGGGGAAGGCGCTGTATTCAGGATTTTTTTTCCCGCCGCTCAACAACCCGTTGTACAAATTGTTGAGTTAGAAAAGAAGCTGCCTCAAGCGTAGATAAAACGAATATCTTCTGGCAATTTTATGCATGAAAAATTAGAACAACGCATTCGGCTCCTCGAAGGCAAAGTCGGAGAATTGGAAGGCCGCCTCAGACTCAAAAATGATATTATCGAGAGTTCAAGAGACGCGATCTTCATAAGCCGCGCAGACGCCAAATTTACGCTCGTGAACAGTGCGGCCTGCCATTTAACCGGTTATAACCGGGAAGAACTGTTGAAGCTAAGAATCCCCGATTTACATGAAGACGTTGATTTGCATGCCTTTAAGCAATTTCATGACAAGATATTTTCAGGGGAAGAAATTACCTCCGTTGCGAAAATACTCCGCAAAGACGGCGTGAAAATCGATACCGAATTCAGTAATCGCGTTTTTTACATTGGCGACAAGCCGTTTATGCATACGATTGCGCGCGATATTTCTGTACGCAAGCGCAACGATGAATTGCTGCGCATGATTGTTGAAAGCACTTCTGCCGTCATTGGACAGGATTTCTTTCGTTCGCTGGTCAAGCACTTGGCCCTTGCACTTAACGTACGCTATGCATTTGTCGCGGAATGTGCTGACGGTTCGAAGGAAAAAGTAAAGACGCTTGCTTTTTGGCACACGGACGGCTTCGCGCCAAACCTGGAATATACGACCCGGGACACGCCGTGCCGCGCTGTCATTGGCGGCAAGCCTTGTTTTTTCAAAGAGAAAATTCAGGAGCTTTTTCCCAACGACCCAGACTTAGTGGAGTTGAACGCCCAGAGCTATTTGGGCGTTCCGATCATGAATTCCAGAATGAAAGTGATCGGGCATCTTGCATTATTGCACGATAAACCGCTCAGCGAAGAGGCGTCTCGCATATCCGTCCTGCGTATTCTGGCGGCTCGCGCCGGCGCGGAAATGGAACGCATTTTTTCCGAAGCGGAGCTTCTCAAGAAGGATGCTAAATTACAGCAAAGCGAACGACGCTACAGAACATTGTTTGAAAACTCTCTCGTTGGCGTCTACCGCAGTACGCAGAAAGGCAAATTTACGCTCGTCAATTCAGCGTTTGTCAAAATGCTGGGCTACGATTCCGCCGAAGAACTCAAACGGGTGAACATCGCACAGGATTTGTACCCTGATCCGTCGATTAGAACCGCTGTGCACGGACAGTATGACGGTGATGGTTTGGTTGCCGCACTGGAGTATAATTTTAAGCGCAAAGACGGAAAAATTATCGATGTCATTTCCTATTGCAGAGCGCTCAAAGACGCGAACGGCCAAATCGTTGGACATGAAGGCGTCGTTCTGGATATAACGATCCGAAAACAAGCGGAAAAAGAGCGGAGAAAACTTGCAGCACTCGTCGAAAACAGCGCGGAAATTATCAGCGTCGCGAATTTGGAAGGCGAAATCGAGTACATGAACCCAACGGGCTTGAAGCTCTTGGGGGGAGGTGGCGTTACCGGAAAAAACATACTGGATTTGCACCCTCCCGACGAACGCGAAAGGATCGCGAAAGAAGTTTTGCCAAACTTGCATAAAAACGGCGTTTGGGGCGGAGAAATTGAATTTCAGCGATTTGGCAGTGAAGAGATCATTCCCTGCGACGTCAACGCTTTTATCATTTATGGCAAAGACTCGGAAAAGCCCCTGTCCATCGCCTTTGTCGGACGTGATGTTCGAGATCGGAAAAAGGCGGAGGAAGAACGCGAAAAGCTCACTTTGCAAATGCAGCATGCTCAAAAACTTGAAAGCCTGGGCGTTCTTGCCGGAGGGGTGGCGCACGATTTTAACAATCTGTTGACCGGCATGATCGGGAATGCTAGTCTGGCGCAGTTTGAGTTGCCGCCGGAGTCTGAAACGGTCTCGTATCTGAAGAGCATTGAAAAGTCGGCGCAACAAGCCGCTGAGCTTTGCCGGCAAATGCTTGCGTATTCCGGCAAGGGCAGATTTATGGTGCAGTCTGTTGATATTTCGCAGCTTATGCGAGAAATCTCCCACCTTCTGGAAGTTTCAATTTCTAAAAAGGCGGTGATCAATTACGATTTTTCTTCCAACATGCCGCGAATCCATGCCGACGCTTCGCAGATCAAACAAATTATGATGAATTTGATTATCAACGCTTCGGAAGCGCTCGGAGACAGGAGCGGCGTCATTCGAATTTCCACCGGCGTCGCCGAGTGCTCAGCGGATGATCTGCGCGACACATACCTTGACGACGACCTGCCGGACGGCGCTTACGCTTTTTTCGAGGTGGAGGACTCCGGCTGCGGCATGGACGAAGAAACGCTCGACAAAATTTTCGACCCTTTCTTTTCAACAAAATTCACCGGGCGCGGGCTTGGACTTGCTGCGGTTTTGGGAATCGTCCGCGGCCACAAAGGGGCGATCAAAATCACAAGCAAGCCGAATCGCGGTACGGTTGTGCGCGTGTTGTTTCCTATATCCGGAGAAAACATGAACTCGCCCGTTGTGATCGAAGAAATGCCGTCAAACTCATGGCGCGGCTCCGGCATGGTGCTCTTAATTGATGATGATGAAACGGTGCGCGCGATTGGCCGCAAAATGCTTGAACAGGCCGGATTTCGCGTCGTTACTGGATTTGACGGCGAGGACGGTCTCGAAAAGTTTTTGGAGCATTGTGCGCAAATCCGGCTGATTCTTTTGGATTTGACCATGCCTCGCCTGAGCGGCGAAGAAACGTTCCGTGCGCTAAAGAAGATTCGCGGTGATATTCCCGTTATCCTTCTCAGCGGGTATAGCGAGCACGAAATCACCCCACGTTTTGAGGGCAAAGGACTTGCCGGTTTTCTGCAAAAGCCGTTTAATACCGAGCAGTTTTTGCAAAAAATAGAGCAAGCGCTTGCGAATGAACCTGAGCCCGTACCTGCTGCCGTATCCTAAGTAAAATTTATGTCACATTTCTTCCCGCAATCCTAAGATCGTGCCTGTATATAGGTGTGCTTGACATGACCGCATACTATATATTGTATGTGATTTTAAAAAAGCAAGTTTTAGGTCTTGCATTTCGTCAATGAAATTATTATGATTTTTCGGCAAAATGTAAGGGATAAAGCTCTATTTAAATTTTCTCTTAGGATCAAATTTCCCCGGCACGTTCCAGCACCCATACTCGCTAACCATACCGTTCCCGACAGGATAGTTTTGCCGATCCAAACCAGACTGTCTCGCCTGTTCGCGCTCATCTTTGCACCGCTTCTTTGTTTGGGCAGGGAGTCCAATCTTTGTCAGAATTTGCGCTCTTACTAATTCTGATCTTTTTCATTCAACTCAACCTAAACTCCAGCACGGAACAACCTTCAACAGGAGAGAAGTATGCACATTTCCCGCCGCTTCACGCAGGAAAAACGAGACCCCCTCGCCGAGATCCCCTTTGAAACACGATCTTCAGTCATTCGCAATCCCGACGGCTCGGTCATCTTTGAAATGAATGACATTGCAACGCCGAAAAGTTGGTCGCAAGTCGCGACGGACATCATTGCCCAAAAATATTTTCGCAAAGCAGGGGTTCCTGCGGCAACAGTTCACGTGGCGGAAAAAGACGTACCCGAATGGCTGCAGTCTTCAAAACCTGATGAAGAAGCGCTCGAAAAATTAACGCAAGAAGAACGATTTACCCACGAAAAAAACGCTCGCCAGGTTTTCCACCGCATGGCCGGAACCTGGACTTACTGGGGGTGGAAACACGGTTATTTTGACGCCGAATCTGACGCACGCGCTTACTACGACGAGTTGATGTACATGCTCGCCAACCAAATGGTCGCCCCCAACTCGCCGCAATGGTTTAACACGGGTCTCAACTGGGCCTACGGTATTGACGGCCCCGCCCAAGGACACTTCTACGTTGACGCCAAAACCGGCAAGGTTAAAAAATCAAAAGACGCCTACACGCGTCCGCAGCCTCACGCGTGCCAGCCCTATCACGCCCTAGTCAGCACGCCTCGCGGGCCGATCCCGATAGGCCGAATCGTTGAAGAAGAAATGCTTGGTTTAAGAATTTATGATGAGACTGGCGAAACGAGAGTTGCAGCAGTGAAGGCAAACGGCAAGAAGCCGGTCTATCGCGTTGTTCTTGAAAACAACAATTATATCGAAGCCACGGCGGATCATCTGGTAAAAGCAACCTACGTGTCCGGGATCGAGCCGCGGTGGGTAAGAATCGATGAATTGCATGCCGGTATGCGGCTTTTTCAAAGAACCGATATTAAAGAAAACAAGCTCTGTACTTTCGAAACCGCGCGTGCCGAAACCTCATTGGCGGGAACGTCGCAAAGTGATGGATTTTTCGGCCAAGATTCAGAAGAAGCGGATCGCGGCTTCGTTCCTTCCGGGGAAGGCCTGCCAAACATCCGCGAGGAAGCGATCCTGCGAATCGAGCACTTGGGCGAAATGGACGTTTACGACATTCAGACACACAGCAGTCAGTATTTATCGAACAATGTTGTCGTCCATAATTGTTTCATCCAATCCATCGAAGACGATCTCGTCGGCGAGGGCGGGATTATGGATTTATGGGTGCGGGAAGCGCGCCTGTTCAAATACGGTTCCGGCACAGGCACGAATTTCTCCAATATTCGCGGCGAAGGCGAGATGCTCAGCGGCGGCGGGCGTTCTTCAGGACTCATGAGTTTTCTGCGCATCGGCGACAGAGCGGCGGGCGCCATCAAGAGCGGCGGGACAACAAGACGCGCCGCGAAAATGGTGACGCTGGACATCGATCATCCGGAAATCAAGGAGTACATCAACTGGAAAGTCATCGAAGAGCAAAAAGTCGCGTCTTTAGTTGCCGGCTCAAAAGTGCTCTCGGACGCATTGAACGCTATTTTTGCGGCTTGCAACGATTTCAAGCCGGAAAAAGTGTCGAACGGACAAGTGAACGGCAACGGTTTGGCTGAAAACGATCCCGAAGCGAAATTCGATAAGAAACGCAATCGCCCCTTGGCGAAGGCCGTCGTCGAAGCGCGCAAGAGCCGCGCGCCGGAAAACTACATTGAGCGCGTTTTGCAATTGGCGAGAATGGGCTATACCGGCATCGAGTTCCCGACTTATACGACCGACTGGAACTCCGACGCTTATCTGACGGTCTCCGGTCAAAACTCCAACAACTCCGTGCGTGTTACTAACGATTTCATGCAAGCTTCAGTGGAAGACAAATCCTGGCCGCTTTACGGGCGCATCGAAAAGCGCATCGCTGAGAAAGAAAAACGCGCGCCCAAAGCGCTGAAAAGCTTGAACGCGGCTGACTTGTGGGACGACATTGCCTACGCCGCCTGGTCTTGCGCCGACCCCGGCCTGCAATTCCACGATACCATCAACGAATGGCACACCTGCCCGGAAGACGGCGAGATTCGCGCCTCAAATCCTTGCAGCGAGTACATGTTCCTTGACAATACGGCGTGTTTTGCGCCTGAAACCCGAATCAGTACGCCCAACGGTCTACGGCCTGTCGCGGCTTTGTATAAAGCGCAGGAACAGGGTGAAAAAGTGCTCATCACAACGGAATTATATTCTGAGAATGACCATCGCCGCGTTCTTGTTCACCGTCCGGCCATTGTGACGAAAGTCGGGAAGCGTCAGATTTTCAGAATGACTTTGAAGGACGGGCGCTCGATCCGCGTGACTGAGGATCATCGTTTTCTCACTGACGCAGGAGAGTGGAAGCGCCTCGATGAGCTGCAAGTCGGCGGCGACCGGGTGCAAATTCGCAAAACCGGAAATCCCGTAACCTTCGGCTCTTCTGAAGCCGAGGTGGAAAGATGGCGCATGTTGGGCTGGCTGACTGGCGACGGCGTTTTTTCACAAGACGTTGCTATGCTCGTTTTCGGACCTGAGGAAGGAGAAACGGCTAGGTTGATGGAAAAACATTTCAACCAACTGCTTAATGACGCCGCTGAATTTGATCGTTCAACTATCAAAGTTCGTCCCTGCACGCTTGGAACGCAGGCGAACGGCGTTATGCAAATTTCTTCGAAGGCACAGTCAGTCGTGCATTACTTGCAGGAGCACTACGGCTTGCGGCAAGGCACGGCTACTCACAAAGACGTCCCTGGCGCTATCCACCGCGTCGCCGATGACCTGAAAGTCGCCTGGTTGCAGGGCTTGTTTTCGGCGGACGGCTGCATCCGTGAATCCGCGACCGAAAGGGAAGTCATGCTGGCTTCGTCGTCTCCGGAACTTTTGCGCTCGGTTCAACTCTTGCTGGCGGACTTTGGAATGGCCAGTAGAATCACCTGGACGCATCCGGAAGGCCGCAAGAATCCGCAAGGTCAGCTACACATGTATAATCGGCAGGCGCGCAAGTTCATGGCCTTGATCGGATTCCCTTGCTCAGCGCCCAAAAATGCTCAGGCGAACGAAATCGTCGCACAACCGTTTCGCGGCGCGCTCAAAAACCCGCGTCCGTCTCATATCGTTTCGATCGAGCCTGATGGCGAGGCGACAGTATACGATCTAACCGAACCCGTAACGCATTCGGTCATCGCGGAAGGCATGATCGCGCATAATTGCAACCTCGCCTCGCTCAATTTGATGAAATATTATGACGCCGAGAGCGAGACGTTTCAGGTCGAAGATTTCCGCTGCGCTACGCATTTGTGGACCATCGTGCTCGAAATTTCCGTGCTCATGGCGCAGTTTCCCAGCAAGGAAATCGCCGAGCTTTCCTATAAATATCGCACCCTCGGTCTTGGCTACGCCAATCTCGGCACGCTGGCGATGATGATGGGGCTGCCCTACGATTCGCCGCAAGCGCGCGCCATTTCCGGCGCCATCACCGCGATCATGCACATGCGTTCCTACGCGACTTCCGCTGAAATGGCGGGCGAACTCGGCGCATTTCCCGGCTACAAGAAAAACGCCGACTCCATGCTCCGCGTCCTGCGCAACCACCGTCGCGCCGCCTACAACGCCGCCAAAAGCGATTATGAAAATCTCAGCATTCTCCCCGTCGGAATTGACGAAAAGCATTGTCCCGACTATCTCCTGCAAGCTGCGCGCAAAGACGCCGACCGCGCCGTGGAATTGGGCGAGAAAAACGGCTACCGTAACGCACAGGTTACATGCATCGCTCCTACCGGAACCATCGGCTTGGTGATGGATTGTGACACCACCGGCATCGAGCCGGATTTTGCGCTGGTCAAATTCAAAAAACTTGCAGGGGGCGGCTACTTTAAAATCATCAACCAATCGATTCCGCCGGCGCTCAAAAAGCTCGGCTATTCACAAGCGCAAATTGATGAAATCATCGCCTACGCCAAAGGCCGCGCGACGCTGGCGGGCTGTCCGCACATCAACGCCGAAAACCTGCGCGCCAAGGGGTTTCGCGATGCTGAGCTGGAGAAATTGGAAAAAGAGCTGCCCGGCGCATTCGAAATCGGCTTTGTTTTCAATCAGTGGACCTTCGGCGCGGATTTTTGCAAAGACAAACTTGGCTTTAGCGAAAAACAGCTAAACGATCCCGGCTTCAACATGCTCGAAGTACTGGGCTTCACGCGCGGGCAAATCGCCGAAGCCAACGATTACGTTTGCGGCACGATGACCGTTGAAGGCGCGCCGCATTTGAAGCCGGAGCACTACCCGGTCTTCGACACCGCCAACAAATGCGGCAAAAAAGGCACGCGCTACATCAGCGCGGACGGGCACATTGAAATGATGGCCGCCGCTCAACCCTTTATCTCCGGCGCCATTTCGAAAACCATCAATCTGCCTTATGAGGCGACTGTGGATGAATTCAAAAAAGCCTACCACAAATCCTGGCGGCTTGGCCTGAAAGCGAACGCCCTTTACCGCGACGGCTCCAAGCTCAGCCAGCCGCTCAATTCCGTCTCTGATGATACTTTTGTGGAAGATTTACTGGAAGACTACGACGAAAAAGCCGTGGAAGAAAAGATTGCCAAAGTGGTGGAAAAGGTGGTGACGCGCTACATCGCCAAGCGCCGCAAACTGCCCCACCGTCGTCGCGGCTATACCCAAAAAGCTACCATCGCGGGACACAACGTTTACCTGCGCACCGGCGAATACGACAGCGGCCAACTCGGCGAGATTTTTATCGACATGCACAAGGAGGGCGCTGCCTTTCGCAGCCTGATGAACTGTTTCGCCATTGCGGTCTCGCTCGGTTTGCAGCACGGCGTCCCGCTGGAAGAGTTCGTCGACGCCTTCGTGTTTACGCGCTTTGAGCCGAACGGTATTGTCGGCGGCAATGATCAAATCAAAATGACGACTTCCGTGATTGATTACCTCTTCCGCGAATTGGCGATTACCTACCTCGACCGCACGGATCTGTCACACATGGAAAACGGCAATTCTCTGCGCGCTACCGATCTGCACTCCCCGGCCAAAACCCCGGTAGCCGAGGTGCAAGTGACGGTTGTGGAAGAAACCGCGCCGACGCAGGCGCCGCAGGTGAGCGCCAACGGCAACGCCGCCTCCGCCGAGACCGGCGCGACCGACAAAATCGCCGCCGCCAAACTGCAAGGCTACACCGGCGACATCTGCGACGCCTGCGGCAGCCTCACCATGGTGCGCAACGGCACCTGTCTCAAATGCATCACTTGCGGCAGTACGAGCGGGTGTAGTTGATTGATTTGAAATTCTGCTAGGCTGCCTCAAAATATATAGGATTTAGGTATCGCCTAGTTTTAGTTCAAAATTACTATTTCACAAAAAAAGGAAGTACAATCATGCAACTAGAAAAAATTGACAGAGTTCTTCTAATAAATCAATATAAAATACTAAAAAAATTAGATTCAGAGAGTGGTGTTAACTATGATGAACTAATAGAAATATTACAGTATGGCTATGAGATATTTTACTCAATAGTCGATGAATGGATAGGCGAAGGTATGTCAAAGGAAAAAGGCAAATTCGTTCTTGACATTCTAGGTATTTACAGAATGGTAGAAGATTACAAAAAACAAAATCCTCAAGACGAAGAAATCTTGAATCACAGATGGGGGTATTTTAAAGGATTTGATGGGAATGAAGAGTCCGAATATTTTGCTTTTACGCTTTTTTTGATTGAAACCCAGAAAAAATTTCTTGAACAGCTTCCCTACAAAACAAGAAATGACAATTTTAACAGTCATTTCCCTGTTGTTGATAAATATCAGAAAATGGTCAGCGCATGGAAGAGCCTTGGAAGAGGTTTCCGACTTTCAAAGGAACAGATTCTTGAGATTTTAGATTCATGATCTGCTAAATTCTCTTCGTGATATGATAAACGAAGAGCGCTTTTTCAAATATTACTTCTTTGCTGGCGCTTCAACATAACCCATAGGAATCTACCACATGCCAAGGGAATGGCGAAAGCGTATCAAGTAAAACAAGTCTTGAAAGCGATAGAACGCTTGGAGGCGCAAGAAAATGAAAAATGATCGTTATACATACCGCGTGACCTGGTCGGAAGAAGACGAGGAGTATGTTGGCCTTTGTGCGGAGTTTCCGAGTTTGAGCTGGCTGGCGGAAGCGCCGGAAGAAGCTTTGAAAGGCATTCGTAAAACGGTAGCCGAGGTGGTCGCTGATTTGAAAGTGAACCACGAGCATGCTCCTCCGCCACTGGCGATTCAACGTTTTAGCGGGGAAATCATGCTCCACATCCCGCCGGACTTGCATCGTCGTTTGGCCCTCGAAGCCGCTGAGGCCGGAGTCAGTCTGGATCGTTTGGCGAGTGATAGATTGAGCCGGGACGAAATGTAATTCTATGCTTTGTTGAGGCTTGCTATGAGAGATTATCCGCCAATCCACCCCGGCGAGATTCTGCGGGAAGAGTTTTTGAAGCCGATGGGCATTAGTCAATACCGGCTGGCGCAAGACATCGGCGTTCCCGCCATGCGCATCAACAAGATCGTTCGCGGCGAGCGCGGCGTCAGCGCCGACACCGCCCTCAGGCTTGCGCGCTATTTCGGCATGTCGGTCGAATTCTGGACAGGCGTCCAAACGCATTATGAAATTGAAAAGGCAAAAATGGATCTAGCTGATCGGTTGGAAGAAGAAGTCAAAATATTAGCGGCAGGTTGATATGAAAACCTTTGTCGACGCCAATAACATAAGTATCAGCGATAACTCTCTTTCGGCCGAGTTGAACAACGGACGCACCGTCACCGTACCGCTCGCCTGGTTCCCAAGATTGTTGCATGGCACGCCGGAAGAGCGCAACAACTGGCGAATGATCGGTCGCGGAGAAGGGATTCACTGGACGGAACTCGATGAAGATATTAGCGTTGAGAATCTCATCATGGGCAAGCCTTCCGGGGAAAGCCAGCGTTCTTTCAAGAAATGGCTAGAGTTTCGCGGCACGAAATGAGCACTTGTCTCCAAAACGCTTTACTTGCAGCGTTCATAAAGGATTTCTTATCTTGTTTCCATGAACGCTACCTTTGATTTTTACGCCGCTCTCAGTCTCGCCGGTGAATTACAAGCGCTGTTTTGGGCCGCGGCTTTGGCGACGAAGAAGCAGGCCAATGCACGAGCCAATCGTATCCTGGCGGCATTCCTGTTTCTGCTGGCCTTGGGCTTCGCTAATTTCATTTTGTACAAAACCCGGCTCATTTTTCAATGGCCGCATTTGGCGGAACTGGCAACACCGCTGTTTTTTGTGCTGCCGCCAATTTTCTATTTCTACGTCCGGGCACTCACCGACAAAAAGTTCAGATTCCGGAAAAAAGAGTTTCTACATTTCATTCCGTTTCTGCTTTTTGTCTTTTCGAAAGCGCCGTTTTATCTGAGCGCCGCTTCTGAAAAAATCGCTTACCTTCAGGTTCACCACGACCAAAGCATTTTTGCGCCGTCATTGCTTTCCGGCTTCCTTTTCGCGCAGGAGATCGCCTACTTGATCATCATTTTGGCGCTCTATCGCCGTCACGCGCTTGCTATAAAATCCCAGCACTCGTCCATCGAAAAATTGAATTTAAAATGGATTCGCGTTCTGCTCATCGGATTTTTCGTTATTGCGGGATTGTACGTTGTGCAAATTCTCATTTTTGGCGGCGAAGATCGCTTTTTTATCGTCCCGATTGCGATGACCGTTTTTGTTTACCTGCTTGGCTTCCGAGGGATGAGGCAGCCGGAAATTTTCGAGAGCGCCGCAGCGAATTCACAAAACGAAAAATACGCGAAGTCCGCTTTGACCGACGAACAGGCGCAAATTTATCTGCGCAAACTCCAGGACTTGATGGATGAAGAACAGCTCTTCCTGCAACCCGATTTAACCTTGCCGAAGCTCGCAAAAGCGCTCTCCGTTTCCACAAACCATCTTTCGCAGGTCATCAATCAGCAGTTAAAAATGAGCTTTTTCGATTTTGTCAACAGCCGTCGCGTTGAGGAAGCCAAGAAGCTTTTGCTCGATGAATCGAATAATTTTGTCATCGAAGAAATAGCCTATCGGGTTGGGTTCAATTCAAAATCCGCCTTCAACGCCGCTTTTAAGAAACACGTCGGCCAAACGCCGTCACAGCTTAAATCCCTCCGTCAAACGAACTCAGACCCGTGACAATCGCACTTAGAAACGGGAAAAGTTGTCTGGAAAATCCAGGCCGTCTCCAGGCAAACTCTTCACTCACTGTAAATTTATCATTTTTTATTCTGAAATCTTCCGCTTCTTGTTTATATTTATAGTCATGTTCACCAGTAAAACCAAAACGCCGGGGTTAATGATGAGGAATTCTTTCAAAAAGTCGCTCTTTCTGCCCGTTCTCGGGTGGGCGCTGGCTTGCAATGCCAACTCGCCGGGAGCGCAGGCTTCCGACGGTGAAACGCACATCTTTTTCACCAGTTCAACGCACGGGTATTTTGACGCCTGTGGCTGACGCGGCAAACGCAGAGGCAGTATTGCCAAGCGTTTTGCTGTCGTGGACAGCTTAAAAAACATTCACCCGAACATGCTGATGTTGGACGGCGGGGACGTTGGGAAGACGTTGAACGAACGGCAAGCGTGGAGTACGCCGATCTTGCTGGACGTGATGGTTGACATGGGCTACGACGCTATGGCGTTGAGCGACCGTGACGCCGCCGACACGACGTTTACCTGGCTCAAGGCCGGACACAACAAAAACATGCAAATGCTGACCGGCAACCTTAAGGACGGGCCGGTGCAAGCCGAAGCCTGGACGGTCTTGGAAAAAGGCGGCGCCAAAGTTGGCGTAGTGGCCGCTTTCCCGGAACAATTTGCCAGACGCATGCCGCAATTTTCACAGGAGCCGCTGCACGCTTACCTGGATGAATCAAGTAAAGCATTGGACGGCGAAAGCGTCGATTTCAAAGTTTTGCTTTTTCACGGCACGCCGTTCGCCGCTCAAAAGCTGGCGACTTCGCGCAAAGATTTTGACGTCATCCTCGTTGGGCATAGCGCCGGCGCTGAGATGGGCGCGGATATTAAAGATGGCGCGATTCCAATGGTCGGCCCGGGTGATCGTGGTAGAGAAGTCGCATTTTTGACGCTTAAAAAATCGCCTTCCGGCGCTTCCGTCGAAGCCAAAATTATTGCTTTGGACGGCGAAGTCAAAGATTCCGACAAAGCCGACGCCTATCTTGAAAAAGTGGCGAAAGTCGCCGAAAGCAAGATGAAAGAGTGGCAGTCGAAGCGCTCCAGCGGCACGAACTGACACTGTTTTGTAAGTTATTAACTGATGTTACGCACTCGTCGTTTGGTACTCGCGATCAAAAACCTGCGGGCAACTTTTAATTCTCATTAGCTCCGCTCTTCAGAGCGGAGATGCTTGAAGACGGCTGTCCCATCTCTTCCGCCGCGCCAGCGCGGCGGAAGAGAAGAAAAGGAGCGTTTTGTGCATCACCGGGCTGAAGCCCGGCGCTAATGAGACGAGGGTTGCCCCAAGACTCAGGATGTGCGTTGCCGTACGTAACATCAATTATTCTGGAGAGTCCGCTTTGCTCACCGATGAGGTCGCAAAATCGATTCTCCTGAATAGCGTTGGGGAAAAGTGTGGACGGAGTGCGAGAATTATCAAGAAAGTAAACGCGATTGAATTTTTTAGCATCATTGCGCAGCAGCAAAGTTTTCTGGGTGATTTGCGTATCGATTGTCCTTATTGCTTCCGGGTTCGTCGTTCATGATTCCTCCGAAGTAAAAACGCAAAGCGTTGTTATCAAAAACAAAGCTTTTGCAGAAGTTCTCGCCGGTAAAAAAATAGCCCACCTTAGCGATCTGCACCTCATTGCCAAACACGTTTCGAAAACCGATTCTTTGCTCAAAAAACTTCGTTCAATCAGGCCGGACATGATCTTGTTAACCGGCGACTATGTACGCTGGTACGGCAAGCCGCAAGACGCGGAAGTCGTTTTCAATTTCATGCGCAAGCTGACCGCCCCGCTCGGCGTTTTCGCCGTGATGGGGGACTCTGACTATTCTTTGAGCACCGCCGAGTGCGTTTTTTGTCACAGCGAGGGCGGCGCGAAGTTGCAAGGTCTTAATCAAACCAGATTTCTGCGCGACAGTTTTTTTGACGTTGAGATCGAAGGAAGAACGGTGCGCATCGCAGGGATCGATTGCGGCGCTTCAATAGAGCCTTTTCGTAAGATAGACTCTGCGCTGATGGATTCACTCACAGCCATCCAGCCAACGATTTTGTTGAGCCACTCATCGTTGGCTTTTACGAAAGTTCCTGAAGATCGTCATGTGCTCACGTTGGCGGGGGACACGCACGGCGGGCAGGTTTGGCTGCCGACTTTTCTCTGGAAAATTCTTAAGCGCAAACCCGATCCCGAGCACATGCACGGCTTGTTTCAATACGGCGCGAAAATGCTCTACGTCACCAGCGGCGTTGGCACGTCGGATATGCATTTTCGTTTTGGCGTTCCCCCGGAAATCGCCGTTTTTGAATTTGAATAGATCGATATTTGTAGGCGTTGAGATTGAGAGCTCAAACTTCTAAATTCATGCGATATGTTTCAATTGGCAGGCGCAGATTCAGAACCGTCTTGCCGCAGCAGACTCAGTGCTTTCAAGATTCTCTCCGCGCCTCGGCTGACGTGAAGACCCAAAGCAATAATGGCGATTGCCAAAGCGCCGTAAACTAACAACGCCGCGACGAAAATCACGCGATGCGTCGGGTCTGAAAAATCGACCGCCCAGATAAGCAGGGCCAAAAACACGCCCTCAAACAAAGCTCCTCCGACGAATGCAACTTTGAACGCGCGATCCGCTTTGTCAACTCGATCCAGCGCCGCACGACGCGCCGTTTCCGCATAATCCACCGATTCCATTTTTCCTCCGATTGAATTATTGTGCAAACTTTAAATAGCCGACGATAAGCATGATCCATGCTTCGATCATGGCAAGAACTAAAATTGCCATGCGGGTTTTTCGTTCGTCTTTGCCAAGCAGTGGTTTATTCAGTTGTTCCATTCCAATTTCCCCTGTTGATAATTTTCGAGATTGATTTTTATCAAACCGTCAGGTCATTTCGTTGGGTTTTGCGCACTTTTTTAAGCCCGTAAGCTAATCGCGATTTTACCGTGCCGATTGGAATTTCGAGTATATCGGCAATTTCTTGCAGCGAAACCTCCTGTTCGTAATGCAGCGCCAACACCGCTTTGCAAGCCGGTGGCAGTTGTGAAATCGAATCATATAATTGTTTGAGAATTTCATCCCGCTCAAAACTTGATTCAATTTCATAAAACACCGATTCATGGCCGTCGAGTTCTGCATTCTCAAGCGTGTAGAATTTTCTGGCGTGCTTCAACCACCTGAAAGTTTCCCGCGAAGCGATGCGAAACGCCCAGGCGCGAAAGAATTCCGGCGACCGAAGCATCGTAAGCTTGCGATAAATGCGAATGAAAGTCTCCTGCAGAATATCCGCCGCGATTTCGTGCTCGCCGGTGATGCTGGCAATATAACAAAACAGCGGTTCCTGGACGCTTTTCAGCAGGCTTTCCAGCGCTTCTGAATCCTTGCACTGCGCCAGCAGCACCCATTGAATTTCCTGCTTCGTCGTGGCCAATTATTTATTCCCGCCTTAAGCTTAGCGATTACCTGGGCAATCGCCGCCAATTCAAACGCTTCATAATGATAGAGTCACGAAATTGGAATGGAGTTCGGTTTTTGATGAAAGAAAATGGACGCCATGCCGCGACTTATTTGATTCCAAACAGTTCGGGGAGAAGCATGGACATGAACGGCAAATATGTCGTCAAAAAAAGAACGACAATCATCGCCAGGAAAAAGGGGAGCAGGGGTTTGATAACTTGAGAAATCGTGGTTTTCGCTATACCGCAGCCGACAAAAAGCACGGAACCCACCGGCGGCGTACAAATACCGATGCACAAGTTCATGATCATGATAACGCCGAAATGGACGGGGTGAACGCCGATGCTCTCGACGACGGGCAGGAAAATCGGAGTAAAAATCAAGACCGCCGGCGTCATGTCCATAAACGTGCCGACGATGAGAAGGAAGACGTTTATAATCAGCAAGATTAAAATTTTGTTCTCGGTCAATCCGAGAAGCATGACGCTGATATTTTGCGGAATGTTTTCATAAGCAAGCACCCAAGACATCGCCATCGATGCGCCGATAAGCAGCATGACAACCGAGGTCGTTACGCCACACTGCAGAAGAATTTGCGGCAACTCTTTGATTTTGACTTCTCGGTAGACGAAAACGGAAAGAATGAGAGCGTAAATGACGGCGATTGCCGAAGCTTCCGTTGCCGTAAAATACCCGGCCAAAATTCCGCCAAGAACCAAGACCACAAGAAGCATTGGAGGCAAGGCCGTGAGGAATTTGCGGGCTGCGTCTTTGAAATCGAAGGTTGCTCCTTTGCCGTATCCTCGCTTTGCGGAAAGAACGCCGCTCACGATCATCAAGCCGACTCCCGTCAAAACGCCCGGCAGAAAACCGGCGAGAAAAATGGCTGCGATTGAAACGGCGCCTCCCGTGGCAAGAGAATAAACGATCATGATGTTGCTCGGCGGAATCAAAAGTCCGGTCGTAGCAGCGGTCATGCTGACGGCGGCGTTGAAATCGCGGTTATAGCCCTTTTTGTTCATCAGCGGGATCATGAAACCGCCGATGCTGGACACGGCCGCGACCGCCGACCCCGAAATCGCCCCAAAGAGCATGCACGTAATGATGTTGACATAAGAAAGCCCGCCCCGAAACCTGCCGACCAGCACATTGGCGAAATCAATTAATCTCTGTGCGATCCCGCCGCGTCCCATCAATTGTCCGGCAAGTATAAAAAAAGGAATGGCAAGCAAAGTGAAGCTGTCGATGCCCGTTGCAATGGAATGCGCCACCAATTTCAGCGCCGGCAGCCCGCCAATCGTCAGAATCGTCAACAGCGTTGAAACGCCGATTGCAAAAGCGATGGGGACGTTCAGCGCCAACAAGAGAATAAAGCTCAAAATTAGGACGACGGTCGGTAAAGGCATATCCGAAAAATGGCGATTTAAAATTATCGGGACGACTAATCCACTCGGTTGTCAGGCAAGAATACACAATATAAACGACGACTTTATGAATCCAAGCAAAGGGCAACCCAATGGAAATTCATGCAATTATTTGGCTTATTCGAATATTCGGCAGTTTTTTGGACGGTTTTAATGGCAGGACGGTGGGCTGGCTAGCGTTTCACGTCCCCAATTGGTTTCGACGTGACGTGCCGATCGCGCTCTTGTATTGGCTGGCTATCGGTCCAATTTGGAATCACCCATTCGATTGGGGCGTAGCGGCTTTGGGACATTTCATGGCGCATCATGTTTTCTATCAACTGGGCGAATTGGTGCGGAGAAAGGGCAAAACAGCGTAACGTTATTTAACTGATGTTACGCGCCACCTATAAAGCCTAAGAAACTCCTGTTGAAGTCATTCCCGCGCAGGCGGGAATCCAGGGGCTGCACACGATTGACTGGATTCCCGCCTGCGCGGGAATGACGTAGAAACGACTTTCATCTGGTGCTGCTTGAGAAATTTTCAAGAGTGCGTAACATCAGTTATTTAATCCAAAAATAAAAAATAATGCTGGAGAGAAAAAGCCCTCCCCAAAGAGCGAAATGCGCATCTTGCACGTACCCAAGCACGCCGCCGATAATGCAAGCCCCTGCCATCAGGCTACTGCGCAGACTCTCGAACGGATTATCCTGGCGCTGACTGTTATTGATCAATTCTTCCAGCGCACGCGATCCGCTTGAAAGCAGTTCCGGCGCCCGCACGAGCGTGTCGATCATCTCCGGCACGCCGCGCATGAATTCGCTCACAAGCTGCGCCGGATTGTAATGGTTGGCGAATATCCGCCGGACATGCCGTCTGGACAATTCCGGGACGTCCAGATTTGGGTCGAGACTCTTCCCTACGCCTTCAAAAGTTACCAGCGCTTTGATCATCAAAGTCATTTCTACTGGAAAGAAGAGCCTGTATTTTCCGCCAAGCCCGAGCGCTTCGAGAATGAGATGCGCCAGACTGAAATCACCGCGACCGGTTTGCAGCAGGAATCGCCGGAACAGGTCGGCCACCGCGCGCTTAAACCCCTCCGGATCACCCCCTTTTCCAACCCGCGCCATGGCTAAAAGATATTTGACCGCTCCGTCAACGTCGCCGCTGACAAGCGCGTTGAAGTAGTAGAGCATGTTCATGCGAATCTTATGGTCGAAACGACCAACCATGCCCAGATCGATAAAGCCGACTTTGGGGCCGGGCAAAATGAACAAATTCCCGGCGTGCAAATCAGCATGGAAAAAACCGTCTTGGTAGAGCATTTTAATAATCGCGAAGGCGCCGAGATCGCTTATTTTGTCCTTATCGTCCTTGCTCATTTCCAGAACACGCGGATCGCTTGGCTTGACGCCGTCGAGAAATTCCATGCAAAGCACGTCGTGCGAGGTGAATTCACGGTAAATCTTTGGAAAAACCACTTCTTCATGATCGACGAAATTCGCCGCGAACGTTTCAGCGTGATCGGCCTCAAAAGTCAGGTCAATTTCTTTTTCCGTGTAGGAGCAGAATTCGTTGATGATCGTTTTGGGCTGGTAGCGCGGAATAATCCATTCCAGAATATTTGCCAGGATTTGCAGCAGACGAATGTCGTAAAGAATGGTCTCGCGAATGCCGGGCTTGATTATTTTGAGCACAACATCGTCGCCGGTAAGCGTTTTGGCGCGATGCGTTTGGCCAATGGAGGCCGTCCCCAACGGATTTGGGTCAACGCTTTCGAATAGTTCAGACGCGGGGCGCTCCAGGCTTTTTTCAATGATTTCTTCGATCTGCTTGTACGGCACCGGCGGCAACTGATCCAGCAATTGCTTGAGTTCATCGGTGATGTTGGAAGGCAAAATATCTTCGCGAATGGCCATGATTTGCCCAAGCTTGACATAGGTCGGGCCGAGCATTTCCAACCTGAGCCGGAGTTGCACTTCAAACGGTTTGTTGCGAATGCGTCGTTTGACGAACGGTCGCAGCAAAAGCGCGGTGACGCGAGAGCCTGCGGCGCGAAAAAATTTGCGCTTGTAGGCGGGCAAATCGTTGACGTAAGCGATTAAGCCGCCGACCATCAGGCCAAGAACGTGTCTGTAGAGAAGAAAAAGTCTACGAAGAACCTGGCGGTAAAATTTGAGCGGATTGTAAGACATGCAAGGTCAAGTTTTTTAATTTTTCGCACAACTCTCTACCTGACGCTTTTTTGTAAACTGCATTTTCGAACCGTCGAAAAGCCCCGTTTTGTCATTCAGGAGGAATCTTTGTTATCGCCCAGTACAGATCATGCCAAAAAGTTCAAGAGTTGGATCAAAAAAGATGCTTCCAGCATGACAATTCCGGCCTCTTTCGCCAGTGTTGGAAGCCTATAGAAAAAGTGTCAGGCAGTGAATTCGAACAATAGAAAAAAAAATTATAACAACCAAACGGAACGCGTTCTTTGCAAGAATTTCCCGCTTCCGGTTGCACCCCGGCCGCGCTTGCGCGAGATTGGTTGACTTCAGGCGCGTGTTAAGTTACTATGTTTTAGCGACCTAACTCTCCTCATCGTACATTGAGCATCAAATAGTCCGCAAGGCTGGATAGTTGACCGATGATCGGGCAAACCGTTTCACATTACAAAATCCTGGAAAAACTGGGCAGCGGCGGGGCGGGCGTCGTTTATAAAGCCAGCGATCTCAAGCTCGACCGCCTGGTCGCATTGAAATTCCTTCCTTCGTACGCTGATCTTCATAAAGAAGAACTCGAACGCTTCATCCGCGAAGCAAAAACAGCGTCGTCTTTCGACCATCCCAACATTTGCACCATTTATGAAATTGGCGAGACTCCTCCAACGCCGGAAGCGCCCGATGGACGAATGTTTATTTCGATGGCGTGCTATGCAGGCGAAACGCTGCGAGAAAAGTTGTCCGGCGGTCGTTTAACCGTTGAAACTGCATTGGATTACGCGACCCAGCTCGCGAAAGGTTTGGGCAAAGCACACGATAAAGGCATTGTTCACCGGGACGTTAAACCGGCGAACATTATCATCACGGACGAGGGCGTGCTCAAAATCGTCGATTTCGGATTGGCGAAACTGGCCAGCGACGCAAAGTTGACGCGCACGGGCGCGACTTTGGGCACCGTCGCCTACATGTCGCCGGAGCAGGCGCACGGTGAAACTGTCGATCATCGCACGGATATTTGGTCTTTCGGCGTGGTGCTGTATGAAATGTTGACAGGCGAATTACCGTTTAAAGGAGAGTTTGAACAAGCGGTTATTTACTCGATTCTGAACGCCGCGCCAAAACCGATTGAGGAGTCACGCCCAGAAACGCCGCCTGAGCTCACAAGCATCGTCGAAAAAACGCTGCAAAAAGACGCGGACTCACGGTACCAAAATGTGGGCGGCCTTTTGGCGGATTTGGATGCTTACCGGAACGGCGGCGAGGCCACGCTCTCAGAAAAACGCTCATCCGATTCTCCCGCAGGAAAAAAACGCAAGCCGCGCCTGGCCTTTGTCGGCGCACTCGTTTCGCTGCTTTTGATCACATTATTGTTTTGGGACAAACTGGATTTACAGCCGGATCAAAATATCGGACAGCCTCGAATCAGCGCTTTGCCTTTTTCATTCGAAAATGGAAATCCGCATGACGAGACCTTGAGCAAGGGACTGCTTTACGTGATTGCAAACATACTTACGCGAGCGGTTTTTTTTCAAGATTCGATCAAAATAGTTTCACCGGACAAGGCTTTTGAGGAAAGGCTGGACGCCGATCTGAAGCCAAATCAATTTTTGACGGGCAGGGTAAGCCGCAAAAATCAAAAGCTTGACCTTGTCTTGATTAAAGTCGACGCAATTTCGCGAGCGCCGCGCGATTCAATCACGCTCAACATTGATCCTGAAAACTACCTGACCTTTCAAAACGAGATCGCCCGTCGCATCACTGATTTTCTTGAAATGAAATTACCGGAAAAGCGTCTGCGCCTTTTGCAAGCAGGCGGAACGAACGCGCGCGACGCCTACGCCTACTATCTTTCAGCGCTCGGACGTTTTGATCAATTCTCTGATGAAGAAAAAATCGACTCGGCGATTCTTATGCTCGAGCAAGCCGTTTCGAAAGACGCTTCTTTCGCCGCCGCCCGACTCGCGCTTGCGGAAGCCAATTTTCAAAAGTTTGAGATCAATCAGCAAAAGACTTACTTGGAACAGGCGATTGATCACGCCGAGCAAGCCATCCAGGCCGACAGCCTCTATGCACTAGCCGGCATTGCATTGGGCAAATATCTTAACAAAAGTGGTCGTTATCCCGAGGCGGAAACCGCCTTGACTTCAGCGATCAAGATCGACGGCAGCGACGCCAACGCTTATCGCGAGCTTGCCATTGTACAGGATCGACAAAACAAGCTTGCGGAAGCCGAAACGAACTACAAGAAAGCTATTCAGCGCGATCCGGAGAACGGCAGGTCTTACAACAATCTTGGAATTTTTTACCACCAGCAAGCGCGACACAGGGAAGCCGCTGTTCAGTTCAGGCAGGTGACAAAGTATGATCCCGGAAACTTCTGGGGTTACAACAACCTCGCGGTGCAGTATGACCGTCTCGATTCGCTGGATTTGACCATTTCCTGGTATGAAAGAGCGACGCAAATCGATCCCGCGCAGGCAGCTCCGACAGCAACAGCGTTTTTCAATTTGGGGAAAATATACTATCGATTGGACAAGCTCCTTGAAGCGACGGACAGATTTAGCAAAGCGCTTGCTTTGCGCGAGAGTTATTTTGAAGTATGGCATTATCTGGGAAACGCTTACCACTATTCCGGGAAACCAGACAGCGCTCAAGCCGCTTGGGGGCGTGCGATTGAATTTGCTGAAATAAATATCGAAATTAACCCGAAAGACGCCGCTGCTTTAAAAGTTCTTGCCGGAGCGTACGCTATGCGCCAAGACCGTGCATCCGCGCTTGAAATGATTCAAAAATTACTCAATTTAGAGCGCAAAGACGCACCGCTTTTTGAGATGGTCGGCATGACTTATGAAGTGCTCGGCGAGCGCGAACTGGCTTTGCAGTACATTGAAATTGCGTTGAAAAACGGCGTCCAGATTATGTCCCTCGAAACCTCAAAATGGCTCAAAGATTTGCGAACCGATCCCCGGTACAAGACCCTGATCACGAAATACACGAATAACCAAACGGAGAATTGATTATGCTGGCTCATAATGTTTATATCAACGAAAACGGCGCGCCAACCCCCAGGCGCATTGACTTAAAGCCGGGAGAACTCGTCTCGTTTCGAGTCGGCGGCGCACCCATTTTGCTTTGCCTTTATCCTGAAGTTTTTGGCGCTGATCGTGTTGAAATTCCTGCTAACGGCGGCGTTGTTCTGGGAGTGCAACTGAACGCTCCGGAAATGCCGGAATTCGATTATTGGTCGTGCAAGCTCGACGATGAGACGCGCGTCATGTCCTGCAAGGATATTCGAAAAAAACGCAGAGGCGATTCCGGCGCCGGTTCCGTCGGCGGCGGAGACTGAGAGCAAGCGGGGAGAGTTGGAATGATGGATTGTTGGAGTGATGGAATAGTGGAAGCCGTCTTGATGCGATTCCGTCATTCCAATAATCCATCAATCCAATATTCCAACACTCCATCATATCTGGCTGCATCAGTTTACCCACGCTTTTCACCTTAAACGACTATGTTATGAATCCTGACTTATCAGCTTTGCTCGATTTTACCCTGGTTTTAAACCGCCAGACGGATTTTGAGGAAATCCTCAGCCTGACGGCGCGAAAAACCGCTGATCTGCTGCGCGCTGAATCCGCGTTCATTTTGATGATCAATCCGGGAACGCAGGAAACCGTCAAAACAGTCGTACGCCGGGGGAAAAAAATCGGCAGCCATGTTCTGGAATCGGCGGAGCGTCAGATTACCGGATGGATGATGCACGAGCAACAGCCGTTCGTGACGCCTGATCTCAAGCAAGACGCTCGCCTGGCAAGACTGGGTTCGCTCAAAGAATCGGTCGGGCCGGCAGTCGCCGTTTTGCTCAAAATCGAGAACCTTCTCCTCGGCTCAATGGTCGTCTTTCGAAAAGAAAATGAGCCGCCTTTCGCTGACGCCGACGTTGCAATGCTGGAATATATCGCCGCGATTGCCGCGCCGTACTTGCGCAACGTCGAAAAGCTGAGGGATTTTTTCGCGCCGACGTTGAGCGACAATGCGCTTCTACAAAAATACGCGGAAACCGGTATGATCGGCGGCAGTCCGCAATTTGTTGAGATGCTGCGTTCCATCGAGCAAGCGGCGCGCTGTGATGTGCGCGTGGTTTTGGAAGGAGCAACCGGAACCGGCAAAGAATTGATCGCCCGAGCTATTCATCGTTTCAGCGATCGGGCAAACCAGCCGTTCGTCGCCGTCGATTGCGGCGCGATTACCGAAGGGTTGGTCGGCAGTGAACTTTTCGGGCATAAAAAAGGTGCGTTTACCGGCGCGATTCAAGACCGAAAAGGATTGATTGAAGAAGCGAACGGCGGCACGCTTTTTATCGACGAAATCGCTAATTTGCCGCTGGACATGCAGGCCAAATTGATGCGTTTTTTGCAGGAAGGCGAAGTACGCCCTCTGGGATCGAACATGGCCAAGAAGGTCAACGTGCGCATCTTCTCAGCCTCCAGCCAGTCCTTGCGCCGCCTCGCCGACGAGGGAAAGTTTCGAGACGACTTGTATTTTCGCCTGCACGTCTATCCGGTTTACGTGCCGTCTCTGCGTGATCGCAACAAGGACGTCCCGCTGTTGGCGAACCATTTTTTGGTAAAATTTGCCGAGCAGCAAGGAAAGCAAATCAAGTCCTTCCACCTCGACGTTCTGCGATTTATGCGGCAAAGGTCGTGGCTGGGAAATATCCGCGAATTGGAAAATTTTGTTGAGCGTTTGGTTGCTCTCGCCGCTCTCGAAACCCAACAGCTTGATTTTGAATCGCTCCCGCCTGATTTGAAAAACGAATTTGCTGAATTCCTCGGCGTTCCCGTTCTTCAAGAAACCGCCGCCCCCAAAAGCGAATCGCATTCCCTGAAAGATCGTTTAAAAGCGAGCGAAGAAAAAATCCTGCGCGAAGCGTTGGATGCAAACGACTGGAATCAATCCAAGGCCGCACGCGAGCTGGACATTTCCGAACAAGTGATGCGCTACCGCATGAAAAAGCTCGGCGTTGTGCGCGAAAAATCATGACAGCGTTGGGATCAAACGCTCGATTTCCAGAATCAATTCAGGCAAATTCGGCTTTCTAAAACTCAATTTTTCCGCGGGAATGCGATTTCGTTTGATGTTTGGCGGGGAAAGGTCGAGGCGAGTGAAGGATCGTCAGGGGGCGGGAAGGCTTTCAGACTCAGATTCAAAAAAAGCGTCCCCAAGCGGCCCGGCGATATTCAATAGCGGAGACGGCGATTTCAGGGAAGTGAGCAAGTTGAGATATTCTTCATGATGATCCAACCACAGTTTGTGAAGCCCCAGCCACTCATGCAATTCAAAAGCTTCTTCGATCTTCCCGGCCAAAACGAGCTTATAGAATTGTGCGGATTTGATGCTGTACTTCCACTCGAACTTTTGCATGTGATTTTCGAGATCGTTCATTTACCGAACGACTTCATCGAGCGTCATGCATAATTCACCTCGTTTTAAAAGCGGAACGATTATTCATTCTCATTCTTTGAAAATGCTAAAATCTCAACTTGAACAAGGCAGAACAAAACAGGGATCTATTCAACTCTTGGTTTTGTAAAGTCTTGCCAAAAAGCTTGTGCTCGAATACTTTTATCGAGTATGGCGAAAATCAGTGGCCAGTAACTAAATCACCAAAAGTCGCTCACGATCCGGCGTGTGCGCTGCATCTACGAGTACGAAATAACGTGCGGGATAGAGATAATCTTCGCCCGATTCATCAATAACTCTGAAGTAAGAATCTTTAGCCGCGGTTTCGTCGGGGAGAATACGGTAAATTTTCTTAGGCTCCAAATCCGGTTCCGCATCGGTAATACAAACGCCGAATTTGATTTTTTCTTGGTTTTCCATTTTCTGTAAACTCAATCTAAATAACGTTTTATTTTCATCTTTCTGGTTCATCCGACTAACGCGTACTTTTCTATGAAATGCTGCTTTGACTGCAATTCGTCTTTTCTTTTCTGGCTGGCTCAAAAATATGTTCCGCTGCGGACAAAGTAAAGACTCCCCTTCGGCTTGCTCCCTGGCGGATCGCTGCGGTCTTGACTTTGCTCCTCGCTCCACATGCTGATCGCTAAGGAAAAGAAAGACAAAGAGCTGAAATAGAGCCGAGCCTGGAGCATAGAAAACGGTAATGGAGCAGATTGTGTACGAGCCTGCGAGTAATAAGTACTCATTTCCCGGATGAGCCATCTTTCTCTTACCGATCCCGTGCGCTTGATACCAATGCAACTCGACTTTGCAAATTCGACCGCCGTCGAGACGGACAGTCGCAGCGCCTTTCATTTTTCTCCAGCGTCCATATCCATACTGTTTTCGCAACCTGTCCAATTCACGAATTGAGCTTTGAACCGCAATGGTTTCAATTGATTCGATCTTGCCGATTATTTCAAAATGCACAAAAACAGTTCCGATACTTTCAATTTACTTCAATCAACTCAGATTCATCAAAATAATACGGTACCCGGAAAATTCCCAATAGATTCTTTGGCTTACAATACTGAATACAAAACAGCCCAAGAAATTTGCGAGAGTATTTGATTCAATGAACAACCAACGACTTTTATTCTCATTGTCGATTAATTTTTCTTCGTGAAATTCTTGCGGGTTTTATCCAATCCACCGCCTTCTATTCGCAAAAAAATTGCGAATGCCGCTTAGGCTTACCTTTTCTAAATATCCCACGCTCCACTTTGTCAAGGCATTGTTTTTTCAGCATTTAAGCAAAGAGATGCTCTCGTCATTCTCCAAATGGCGCCGCATTTGACATAGCTGGAGCAATTCCGAGTTACATTTCGTGAAATTCAAATCGTTCAGAAAGGAGAATAGATCATGGGAATTTTAATTGCATTTGGCGGCTTGATCGGCGCAGCAGTTGGCCTGCTCGCCGGGGGCGTTTTCGGATTTTTAAAAGCAAAAAAGAAGGACGCGAACAAATTCGCGTGGACGGCCGGCGGCATGTTTTGCGGCGCACTCGTTCTTGGCGCAGCCGGTTTCGGAACCGCTTTGCTGATTGTTGCAAGCCAAACGTCTTGAGCATCTCAAGGTTTTCATTGACCCGGATCAAATACTGTTTTCAAGTTGCTCGCTGATGTTACGCATGCCAACGCATTTCCTTATGATCGAGTGCTAATGAGAATCAAAAGTGGATCAAGCGTTTTCGGCACATATCCAAAAGTAGGGCGCTTAACATCAGTCACTCAATAAAAAAGGAGAGAAAAAATGAGACATGATTTTCGGAACTTAACTCCTGTCAACATCAACCCCGGCGCGCCGAATGAAATCACTTCGTCCATTCAAGTATCGGGCGTCGAAGGGATCGTAAAAAGTGTTCTGGTTGCGGTCAATATCAATCATCAACCAATTTCAAAAGGAGTTCAATAAAATGCAGTCTATTCATTCCAATACGCCGACCCAAGTCACGTTCGCCAACGAGAGCGCTTTGGACTTCGAAGTCTACTGGATCGATTACGGCGGACAGGAAAAGCTCTACCGCACGCTCGCTCCCGGCGAGTCATACACGCAAAATACGTTTGCAACACACCCCTGGATTGTGCGCGAACGTCGAAGCAAAATCGCCGTCGCTTCACTGACGGCAGACGAAGCGCCGCGGACACTGCCGATCACAGTCGGCGGCGCGGCTCACATGATCTCTATCGCTGAGAACGGCGCTCCCACGCCAAGACATATTGACCTCAATCCGGGAGAGTTGGTATCGTTTCAAGTCGGCTCTGAGCCCATCTTGCTTTGTCCTTATCCAGCAAGCGTCTTTGGCGCGGATCGTATCGAAATCCCCGCCAACGGCGGCGTCACGCTTGGCGTGAGACTGGATGCGCCCACGATGTCGGAATTTACATACTGGTCATGCAGACTCGACGATGAGACGCGCGTCATGTCCACCGAAAAAGTGATCACAGAAGGTAGAGGCGATTCCGGTTCCGGCTCGGTCGGCGGCGGGGGGTAGTTGAAGGACAATACCAAAATCATTTTTTTGACCGGATTGACACGATTCACAAGATAACCTTAATTCGTTTTGCAGGACTTACATCCTGCTCTATCCAGTAATCCTGTCTAAACTTTATTTCCAACATCATCCTTTGAAAAAAAGCGGCGTTCTAAGCGAGCGCCGGATCACAAGTATTCGCCTGGCCAGGCAATCAGTCAAACAATTCAACAAAACCAAAACAAGGAAACAATCATGAAATCACTCAAACGATTTTCTGCAATGCTCTTTTTCGGCCTATTCCTGTTTTCTATGGCTCAAGCTCAGGACACAACGATGACCATCACCGGAAACAAGGTTGGAATTGGCACAATAAAACCACGCTACCCTCTGCATATAGCGGGATCTGTTGGGGAGATCCGTCATCACACTAGTGTCGATATTTTTCGCGGCACCGTGTTGCTCAGCTCGTACGACGGCTTGGGCAACAGTCCCCAACTCCGTTTTTTTGGCAGACCCGGGGCCGGGCGAATTGACGTCGGCCAAGACAGCAGCGGCGCATTCGTCGTTGAAGCCAACGATAGAATTCGGATGACGGTTAAAAATAACGGCGATGTCGGTGTCGGCACGAGAACGCCTCAAAGAAAATTTGTCGTTTCCAGAGATGGGCAGAACCCGGAGATTAACACGCTCGATCCAAATCTGGCGGCGGTTTTCACGAGTTCGTTCTTTACCGGTATCGGCATTATGGGAAGTAAAGATGCGGGCTCCTTCATTCATTTGGGCAGCCACGAACAAGGCAATTCCGGAGGAATCTCGGTTGACCACACGGCTGGCGCTCTGTCTCTTGCTACATTAGGATTTCGACGAATGACGATCGACAACGCCGGCAATGTTGGCATCGGTACGGAGTTTTTGACGCCAAGCCATCCTCTGGAAATGATCAGCGGCGCGCATGTCACCGCAGGCGGCGTATGGACGAACGCCAGCTCGCGTATGTTGAAGGAGAACATTGCCGCACTCGACGGTGCTGAAGCGATTTCAGCACTCAATGCGCTGGAGCCGGTGCGGTACAACTACAAAAACCAGAAAGATGAAAATTATCTGGGTTTCATCGCCGAAGATGTGCCGGAAATCGTGGCGCAAAAAGACAGGAAGTCCCTCAGCCCGATGGACGTCGTCGCGCTGCTGACGAAAGTCGTGCAAGAGCAGCAAAAGCAAATCAACGCCTTACAGTCCCGTTTGGACGGCGAACGGTGAAATTGGATTGATGGAGTATTGGATGGTTGGATTGGTGCAAAATTCAGCCATCGGGAATTTTTCAGACATAAAGAAGTGCTCAGACTTTCGGCGTATTGATGAAAGTCTGGTGCTTATAAAACAAGGAGTTCAATATGATCTCGCGAATTTTCAAAAAATCCTTGCTGTTCGTGATTGCGCTGGCGTTAGGGGCGCAATTTGGGGCGGCGACGGCGCAAGATATTGTGGTGGAAAATACGACGATTTCAACATCGGAGACGTTTTCGACCTCGGGCGCCGTCACCGTCGGGCCGGGGGTGACAATCACCAATACCGGTACGGCGACTTTCGCTGCGAACAGAACGTCTTTTAGACCACAGTTTTTTGTGGCGAACGGCGGGAAGATGTTCATTCTTTCGGGTATGCTTCCAACCAGCGTCGAGCCTGTTGGCGCCGCTATGCCGAAAGAATTCTCCCTGCAGCAAAACTACCCGAACCCGTTCAACCCGAGCACGACCATTCAGTTCGATCTGATTGAGGCGGGACATGTTTCGCTGAACATCTACAACAGCGTTGGGCAGCTCGTGCGCACCCTCGTTTCTGACGATTACGCCCCCGGCGCTTACAAAGTCGTCTGGGACGCGCGCGACGATGTTGGGCGGCGCGTCGCAAGCGGCGTTTATCTCTACAAGATCAAAGTCGGCGCGAAATTCACCGCTCAGCGTAAACTGATGTTGATGAAGTAGATGTGAAGAATGTGTCAGGCATTTCCATGACGCCTGACGCGCTATTTCGGTCGCTCCTGAAAGAATCGTTCTCAAAAACGATTCTTTCAGGTTAGCTACAGCTCGCGGCGACGGTTTATGGCGCGCGAGAGGAAATAGGAACCGGTCATAAATCCAGCGAAAAGCAGAAAAATCGCGGCATAAATGATAAAGGCGTCTGCGCCTGGTGCGGCGTCTTTAACCTCTCGTCCCAATGTGATGATCAACAGCAGGGGAATCAGTGTTGAGACGATAAAACAAATCATCGTGCCGATCATATTGAGCTTGAAATATGCCGGAAAACAGATGCTCATTTGCACCAGGAAAAAGGCGAGCACGGAGAAGCCAAGTTTCCAGCTAAAAATATCTCTGAAAGCGAAATCAAAGTTTTCGCTCAGGTTGACAAGCAGCGCAGCCGCGGCAATCCAAACCAGCACGCCAATGAAGCAGATGACAAAGCCCGCCAAATAGCGCGCTTTGACGATTTGAGTCCGCGTAACGGGCAGGCTGAACGTGAGCAGGTCGACGCCGCCTTTTTTGTCCCCCAAAAGAAGCGCAATATTTGCCGTTAAAATGAATACCGCTGAATAGGCGACAAACTCGTCAGCCCCGATGGCGTTCAGCGTAACGTTGAGAAAAACAAAGACGATCCCGAAAAGAAAATTGCCAAATATGGACGATTTATACGCGCGAAGATCTTTCGCGATTAATGCTGCAATCATGTCGCCTCCAAATCGGAAATCACCACAGTCGATTTCCAATATATTTGAGAGTTTATATGTCTTTTCGTTGATAAAACGCCACTGACAAGCCCAATGACGCGCTGATAATAATGACAAACGCCGCAAAAAGTATTGTCAAAACAAGCTCATTCGGCGCAGTTTTCAGCCAGTTGAGAGCTCCCTCGAGAATGCGTTGAATAACGGCAGGATCGAATGTTCCATTTCCCGCCATTGCGCTGAGGACGGCATTAGCGGCAACAACCAGCGCCAGCAGACCAAGCTGCGTGAGCGAAGCCGCGACAACGCCTGCGTTAAAGCCGAATTTGAACACGAACGGCAATAGGGTTGAGGTGCTGAGCATCAGGCCGATGAACAGCAGAACCATCCCCGGACCGCTTCGGAAAACCGTCAGCACTGGATCGCCGAAATTCTCTTGCATGAACTCAGCGAGCGGGATTGCGGCCACAACCAGCAGCACTCCGACGGCCATTTGTGCGAAGGCGGTCACATAGCGCGCGACAACAATCTCGGCGCGATTAACCGGCAGGCTGGCAAAAATCTGATCTGTTTTGAACGCGTCGTCCGTGCGCAGGAACAGCAGTCCGCTGGCGGCGCAAAGCACAAAGGCAATGCCGACAAACACTGGCCCGATCACTTGCCGTCCATCGTCAAGCAAGAGCACGAGCGTTAGAAGGGTGATCAGAAATATGGCTCCGCCCATGGCCAATTGGTACCCAAAAAGCGCCCGGAAATCTTTCAAAATGAGATTAAACATCGATCTCTCCAGGCTGAATTACAGATTACTGTAGTACATGATGTCTTCCAGCGAAGCCCGGTCGATCATGAGTTCGGAACCGAATTTCTTGCGTACGGCGGCCACGTCCCTGGTCAGCGCTTCAAAGCCGAACTCGCCTTGTCTGATCCCTACAAAACAACCATTTGATTCCGCAGGCGTCTGATCGTGCCCGCCCTTTACGATGGCGTAGTTTTCCATGATTTCGTCCTTGCTGCTGGAAAAAACGATCTTGCCGCCCAAAATGAAAGTAATGTAATCGGCGACGCCTTCAATGTCGCTGGTGATGTGGGTGGAAAAAAGGATCGAGCGTTTCTCGTCTTGCATCAGGTCGCGCAATAGATCGAGGAATTCCCGGCGCGAAATCGGGTCGAGTCCAGAGGTCGGTTCATCCATTATGATGAGATCGGCGTAATGCGAAAAAGCAAGAGCGATGGCGCTTTTCATCTGCATGCCGCGCGAAAACTTTTTCATGACTTTGTTCAGCGGCAAATCGAAACGCTGCACGAATTTATCGAACGCGGCGTCGTCCCAGCGTTTATAAAACGGAGCAATAATGTTCTTGAGTTGCTTCAAAGAGAGATGTTCGTAAAAATTCGGCAGGTCGTAGACAAAGCCGATGCGTTGCTTAATCTCCACTTCATGTTCTCGATAGTTGAGGCCTAAGACTTCAATTTCGCCGGCGTTTTTCATAATCAGGTTCATGATCAATTTGATCATCGTCGTTTTGCCTGCGCCGTTTGGGCCGATCAGCCCCATAATGTAGCCGGTTGGTAGGGCCAGAGAAACGTTGTCTAATTTGAAATCGCCGTAGTCTTTGGTGACGTTCTTCAGTTCGATTGCATTGCTCATTCGCTAGACTCCTCTTCATATAAAATGGTGAGTATTTGTTGCATTTCGTCCAGTCCGAGGCCTAATCGTTGCGCTTTTCGTACGGCTTCGCTCATGACGTCTTCGATCGAATTCATCTTTTTTTCACGCAGCAGTTCCTGGTTTTGCATCGCTACAAAACAACCCTTGCCTGTGACAGAATCGACAAAGCCTTCCTTAATTAACTCGTCGTAGGCCCGCTTGGTCGTGATCACGCTGATGCGCAGTTCTTTCGCCAGGTTGCGAATGGAGGGCAGAGCATCGCCCTCTTGCAATTCTCCGGCGATAATATGGTTTTTGATTTGTTTGCCGATTTGTTCGTAGATCGGCTCGGGCGCGGAGTTTGAAATCACTATTCGCATGCGGTACGATTTTTTGTACTGATTGTTAATAGTGTATATAGTGTTTATGTTGATACAACAATAATGAAGAATGAAAAGAGAGTCAAGGAATTTTTTTTGTAGAATTTTTGAATGGTATGAGACGAGATTGTTGAGCCGTTTTTTTCAATAGGCGTTTCGCGCCTAAATCCTTCAGTTTTATCAAGTGCGCTTGTGTCTCGACGCCTTAGAAGTTCTTTTTGGAGCTCGACGATTCATCGTCGCCAATGACGGCAAGCCACGCTCAAACGCTGAAGCGTTTGACTCCGAGTTACTCCCTGATCAAGACTGTATGCGCGAATGGGAAAGGACGCTCCAGCCAAAAGCGACTCAGAAAAAGGTCAATGATCTCGGCTCAAAACTCTTGTCAATCTTTGTTCGAATGCCAACCATACAAAAACGGCGAGCGACACATTGTTGAAAACGAGGAGTTTGGCGGATGCTTACCTCACGATCCAATTTGAAATACATTTTTCTTGCGGCACTGTTTCTCATTCCCGGAAGCGCTTTGCTCGAGGCGCAAGTACGCATTGGCGTTGTCATCGACGGCGTTTGGGACAGAAACGAAGGCGTTCAGGAATTGTTTGAGTCGGAAATTCGGGAATTGACAGCGGGAGAATTCGACGTTCAATTTCCGCCGGAAAAGAATTTGGTCGCGGACTGGACGGTGGCCGGGGTAGACGCTGCTTTGGATCAATTGCTAAGCGATCCTGAAGTCGATCTTGTACTGGCGATGGGCGTCATTGCTTCGAACAACGTTTGCCGCCGAACAAACTTGCCCAAGCCGGTCGTTGCGCCGTTCGTTCTCGACGCAGGCGTGCAAGGACTGCCGTATAAAGACGGCGCCAGCGGCGTGCAAAACCTGAGTTATGTTAGTTTGCCGTCTACATTTGCGCGCGACTTGCACGCTTTTCAGGAAATCGTTCCGTTCCAAAACGTCGCAATTCTACTCAATCCTCCCGTGATGCAGGCCGTGCCTGATATTTTGAATAACATTCGAACCGTCACAGATTCATTGAATATGACGCCAACGCTTGTCCCCGTCCAAAATGTCGACGAAGGGTTGGCGGCGCTGCCCTCAACGGTCGAAGCCGTCTACGTTCTCCCGTTGCTTCATCTTTCGGCTTCCGAATTCGACCGGCTGGTTCAGGGCTTGATTGAACGCAAATTGCCGAGCTTTTCTCTGATGGGGCGCATCGAAGTAGAGCGCGGCCTAATGCTCTCGATGAATCCGGAAATTTTTTCGCGCGTTTCACGCAGAGTCGCTCTCAACGTACAACAGATTTTGCTTGGCAGAGACGCAGGGACGCTCTCGATTGTGTTTGCAGCAGGCGCGCAGTTGACGGTGAATATGGCGACGGTGCGTGCAATCGATGTTTGGCTGCCGTTTGCCGCGCTCACGGAAGCGGACGTCATCAACCCCGTTCGTTCGCAAAGCCAACGCATTTTGGACGCCGAAACTGCGGTGCATCGGGCCGTTGAAGCCAATCTTGATTTGGCGACGAAGGAACGCGAAGTTATGGCGGGACGACAAAATGTTTCTTTGGCGCGCTCGAACCTTTTGCCGCAAATGGATTTGAGCGCGACGGCGTTTCAGGTGGACAAAGATCGTGCGGACGCATCATTCGGATCGCTGCCGCAGCGCAAATTCAGCGGCGCGCTGACTCTGTCGCAAGTGCTGTACTCGAATGACGCCTGGACCAATTTCGGCGCCCAAAAAGACGTACAATTATCGCTTGAGCAGGAACAGCGCCAATTGCGTCTCGATATTGCACAAGCGACGGCAACGGCGTATTTTCAGGTGTTGCGCGCAAAAACGAATGAGCGCGTTGAGCGAGAAAACTTGCAACGCACGCGCGCCAATTTAGAATTGGCCAGAGTTCGTGAATCCGTCGGCTTCTCAGGGCGCGCCGACGTTTATCGCTGGGAGAGCGAAATTGCGGCAAACCGCAGCCGGGCAATCGGCGCCAATACACAACGCAACATTGCCGAAATTCAGCTCAACCGATTGTTGCATCATGCCGGAGAAGCCCCTTTTGAAACGCGGGAAATCGATATCCAGGACGACCGAATTCTCACGAACCAGGGCCCGGTGTTGGAGTATTTTGAAAATCAGGGACGTTTCAGGGTTTTTCGCGCATTTATGGTTCAAGAAGGGTTGCAGGCTTCCCCGGAATTGGCGCAACTGGACGCACTGGTTTCCGCGCGCAAAACGCTGCTCTCTGGAGCGTCGCGCGCGTTCTGGGCTCCAACCGTCGTGCTGCAAACCGAGCTCGAAAACACGTTTTCGAAAACGCAAACGGCCGGTTTGGAAATTCCAAACGTCGGCATGCTGGAAACGGCGGATGATTTGAATTGGTCGGTTGCGCTGAACGTGAGTTTTCCGTTGATTACCGGCGGCTCTAAAAAAGCGGCGCGTTCTCAAGCGCGCCAAGAAATGGAACAGCTCAAGCTGCAACGCGACGCACTCGCCGAACGGATCGAGCAGCGCATTCGGACGGCTTTGCATACCGCCGGTTCTTCGTTCGCGGACATCAAACTCTCGCGTGACGCCGCAACGGCCGCGGCGAAAAACCTTGATCTGGTTATCGACGCTTATTCACGCGGCGCGCTTTCGATTATCGATTTGATCGACGCCCAAAACGCGGCTCTGACGTCCGAACAAGCCGCCGCAAACGCCGTTTATACTTTTCTCATCGATTTCATCGAAGTCCAGCGTTCGGCGGGCGTTTCCGGGTATTTGATGTCCGACGGTGAAAAAATGGAAATGTATCAAAAGTTAGAAAACTTCGCACAAGGCGAGTTTTGAACCGATTTTTTTGCTTTTGCCAAGATTTGCATTACTGGCGAGAGTGTCGAAAAACGTCGGTTTTTCATTTCGTAGGGATCTTTGTTATCGCCTGGTCTCTCTACCTGACACTTTTTTGTGAACTGCATTTTCGAGCCGTCTAAGGGTCCAGTTTTGTCATTCTGGAGGAAGCTTTGTTATCGCCCAGTACAGATCATGCCCAAAAGTTCAAGGGTCGGATCAAAAAAGATGCTTCCAGCATGACAATTCCGGCCTTTTTCGTCAGTTTTAGAAGCCTAGGCAAAAAGTGTCAGGTAGTGAATCGCCTGGTACAGAATACGCTCATAATTTCAAGGTTTTAGCGGCAGGGTTAATCGAATCAAGGAGCAAGCTATGCCCATTAAAAAAAACAGAATGTTTTTGTTGCTGACACTTATTGCGGTAACGCCGTTCTTTGGTTGCGGCAATGGTGAACAACCGGTGGAAGAGCCTCTTCGTCCCGTACGCTTCCAACAAGTTTTTGCGGGCGGCGGCGAGCGCGTTCGCTCATTTTCCGGTACGGCTCAAGCTGGCGTCGAATCGCGTTTGAGCTTCAAAGTGTCGGGAACGGTGCAAAGCGTGTCCGTTCAGGTCGGCGACCGGGTGCGAGCCGGACAGATTATCGCTGAAATTGACCCGGCTGATTTTCGGTTGCAGGTGCAGCATGCGGAGGCCTCTTTGGATCAAGCTCAGGCTCAGGCGCTGCAAGCGCAACAAAGTTATGAACGAGTAAAACAACTCTACGAGAACCGTAACGCATCCCGCAACGATCTTGACGCCTCCCGCGCTGCGTCCGAATCAACGACCGCACAAGTTTCAGCGGCGGAGAAACAACTGGAACTAGCGAAAAGACAGCTCGGCTACGCACGCCTAACCGCGCCGACGGCGGGCGCCATCGCCACTGTTGATGTTGAAGAGAATGAAAACGTACAAGGCGGGCAAACGGTCGCGCAGTTGACCGCCGGTTCGAAGCTCGAGGTTGAAGTCGCGATGCCGGAAGTTTTAATCGCGAATGTCCGAGAAGGCGACGGCGTTGTGGTAACGTTCGACGCCTTGCAAGGTCTGGAGTGTCAAGGCCGCGTCGTTGAAGTCGGCGTTTCTTCGGGCAGATTAGCCACAACGTTTCCAGTGACGATCCGGCTGGATGACGTTCACGAGCGTGCGCTTCCCGGGATGGCCGCGGAAGTCGCGTTCAAATTTACCTCTCAAAGCAAACGCGAACGTTTCCTTGCGCCGCCGGTTGCCGTAGGGGAGGATCGTTTGGGTAGATTTGTTTTTATTGTTGAGCCAAGCGGCGAGCAAGAAGGCGTGGGCGTCGTTCATCGCCGGAATGTCGTGATTGGCGATTTGACCTCAGACGGCATTGAAATTCTTGAAGGTTTGAAGGATGGTGATTTTCTTATCACCGCCGGCGTCAGCCGCATTATTGACGGCCAAAAAGTGAAATTTGACGGCGCGACCCAAAATGATACGGGCGCGTAATTTTACCCTAACCCGAGTTGTTCACTGATATTAAGCGCGGCAAAGCACTCCCGAAGCTCAACCGAAAACAGCGCCTGATTGCGGCTCGTTCCCAAACTCCGGTTTGGGAATGGAAATGGGCTCGAAACTGGAGTTTCTCGATCAATATTCGGGCTGTCCAAAAACATGACGTCTGAATGAAAGGCATATCATATGTAGGGGTTCAAAATCTTGAACCCCTACGACATGTTGTGTATCGTTTTAGAGATTTTATGTTTTGAGACAGTCCCTTCTGAATTCACTGACAGTAGTCGTAGGGCCGCCTTAATGAGATTGAAGAAATTCTTCTGCGGAATGTCGGTTATCGGTTCAAATTTTGGGAAATTTTTTCGACTTTGCGCGTTGACTATCAAGTCAATCACCAAATCTAATTCAATGTTTTTGAGAGGTACAATATGAGAAAAAGAATTTTTTTGACGTTATTTATGCTGTGGGGATTGTCAGCTTGCACGGAAAGGCTGCAAGTCCCGGAAAATGATTTCCCCTTTATGCAAATTGAGAACGGCGAATTTACAATCAATACCATCGTAAACCCGGACCCGTTCGGGACCACGCCGGACAGCCTGGGGTCAGGATCAATTTCTTTTCGCTTCGACGGCGACACTACGGGCGCGTTTTCATCTTTGGGCGTTCTCCTCAAAGGCCAGCGAGAGGCGGGCGTCGGCGGAATGATCAATTTGGTGAGTAATACAGGCCTAAGCAGCGTTAACGAAGCGCTGAGTATTTTCGGCGTCCTGCCTGCCGAGGAAGAAGGAAAGGCGGACATTTTTTTACTGACGATGTCAACGCAAGCTGCGGTCGATTCGCTCCGTACCGGGAAGACGTACTTTATCGGGCTGGGCAGCGAGATCAACGGCTTTTATTTGAAGGGTTTGGAGGCGGACATATTCTGGGAAGCGCGAAGCAATTATATCGATTTCGCTGACGAGTCTTATATTTTAGCGGACGGCTCGCTTACGATTACTGAGCGTATGGGAAACATCATTAACGGGACTTTTTCAGCAACGACCGACCCGACGCGCGTGCCGTAAACTTTGCAGTTCAATAAATTCTGTCTCTTATACACATCTCCGAGCCCACGAGACTCCATTGCATC
>CAXHAT010000014.1:0-61120 GCA_964014485.1 uncultured Deferribacteres bacterium | reverse complement strand
CTTTGCCGGCGCTGGTTCGAATACGAGGAACGCGCGCCCGGAGAATGCAACGGTGCTGAAAAAAATCCAGGTGTTGCCATTCTCGCTCTATTGTATCATGCACCGGACAAAGAACTCCGGAAACGTCTTTAAACTTCGCCCCGCGTGTAAAGGACAGTTCGATCTCAAGTTGAGAACGCCCGTCGTCTTTTTCGACAAAAGCAACAGAGGAGATGAGCCAGGGAGAAGCCAGCCCAAGAGCCAATTCGAATAACCGTTCACTGTTCATCAAGCTAACCATACGAATTAAATCAGAATCCGAAAATTTGAAGACAATACGAAATTACCCACACAAATTCATATAGAGCCATTTTTTTATACTTTTAAGAGCTTGTTGATTCATGCTGAAGCAGCACAAAAGATGTAACACGTTTCGATTGGCAGAGGGCGTGCCATGACCAATGGATCGAAAGATTTTTTTATTGCGGTTGGCTTCTGCCTTCTCGCGATCTTAATCCTTGTGATATCGTACGCACTCTACTTGCTGTTCTCAAGTAGCAAACTTCGAGAAACCGAAGGATTTCTTGCAAAGGTTGTATCACTCTCCCCGGCGTGCCTAATCGTATTTGCAAATAGCCGGGTAATTAATTTTAATAAAGGCAGCGAATTACTGCACGGGTATTCCAGCAAAGATGCTATAGGTAAGCGAATTGACGAATTGCCATTTTTGCCGGAAATTCTCAAAGGGGGAGAAGATGTCCTAGGACACGTTGGGCGAAGACCCCTTAGTACCACAGAAAGAATTCGCTTAGATGACGGTAGTATTAGAACAATCCAATGGCAAATTAAACACTTCGAGAAAAATAGCACGACAACGCGTGCTATAACAATAGCTTCAGGATTAGACGTAACCGCGCTGACTGATGCACAAGCAAAATTGAAAGCTCTTAGCGCAAGACTATCCGCAACTGAGCAAAGAGAGCGGAGACGTATAGGCGAAGAGCTTCACGATAGCCTTGCAGAAATCTCGATTCTGAGTATGCGACAAATCAGTGAGTTACGAGAACAGCTATCTCCGCTTGAAAAGACTGATGCTCTAGACAAATTGTCTGTGACGGTCAATGAGTTTATCAAACGTACACGTTCATTACTTTTTGAATTGATTCCGCCTGCCCTCTATGATATCGGTTTAAGTATTGCTGTTGAGTCGCTGGCAACCAGTTTCAGCAAACAACATAATCTCGATGTGCGTGTGTTAGATGACACTTTGGAATTAGAGCTACACTCAGATCTCTCGGTGTTTGTATACAAAGCAATTCGAGAGTTCTTGCTCAATGTAGTGAAACATTCACAGGGGAGTAAAATCTGGATCAAATTGCAGTGTCATGATAATGTATTTCAGGTAAGTGTCATCGACGACGGAATTGGCTATCAAGTTCGACCTGTTCTTAATGCCGAAGGTGGTTTCGGACTTTTTAATATAAAAAGCCAAGCTGAATACTATGGTGGAGACCTGTCGATAGGCGCAGTTTCTGGAAGGGGATGTCAAGTTATACTTCGGGTTCCAATAATAAATCTGCAGGATGGAATTGAAAATTAGAGTTTTAATAGTTGAAGACCAAAATATCGTTCGTTCAAGCCTGCGGGCATTATTGGAACGATCAAACATTAATATTGAAGTGATTGGTGAAGCTTCTACCGGCGAGGATGCGATAAAGCTCGCCAAAGACCTGGTTCCAGATGTTGTAGTCATGGATGTTATGTTACGCAGGAGTGAGATCAGTGGTATAAAAGCGACGCGAGAGATTTCCGCTTTGGGACACGACATAAAGATTATCGCACTTTCGGTTGTAGAAGATCTCGCATATGTTAAAGGTATGCTTAATGCGGGCGCAAAAGGATATCTGTTTAAGGGGTGTACGGAAATGGAGTTGGTGAAAGCTATCCATTCAGTCAGAGACGACGGGATTTACTTCAGCGAAGAGGCTAACCGCGTAGTCTTGGAAGATTATGTCGATTCGCAACAAAATCCTGAGGAATTACAAAGAAGCAAGCTCACAGAGCGAGAAGTGCAGATTCTTCGCTTCACCGCACTTGGAGAGAATCCAAATGAAATCGCCGAGCGACTTAAGATCAGTCGGAAAACCGTTGATAGACATAAAAGTAATATGAAGTCAAAACTCAGAATCTTTAGCGATGCTTCGCTGACAAAGTTTGCACTGAAGGAAGGGATTATCCATTTAGATGAGTGAGCAAGACGGCCATCCTATTTGGGTGATGTCTGCCGAGCGAACATTAGCACGCCGATAGTGAAGAGAATATTGTGTAGAATGTTAAGAAACGTGTGAGAGTCAAAAAGCTTGAGAAGTAGGTCAGGAGTCTTTGTATACATGAATGCGACTAATATGACAGATCCAAGGTAGTAGGACAAAATAGCGAGTAATACCCAATACTCTGGCTGCTTGCCGAGTTGCTTCTTAGTTAAAGCCCAATTGTTCAGCGTGTAACATGCCGCTGCACTTATTAGCAGAAGTGCAAGCGGACGCGTAACAAAGTTGATGCTATCTGGCTCAAATGATTCTACGCTTAATAGCTTCAAAATAGCATAGACTATCGCATAGGTTATCATTGCGGTCTTATAAAGCAGTTGAGTCCGTCGGTGAAGCTGCCACTTGGACAGAACCAACAACAATAGGAAGCATTCGATTGGTGTGTAAAAATGTATTAACCAAGCATTCTGAATACTTTGAGTATGTAAAACATATACTACCACTTCTGTCATTGCAGCTACACTGAAAAATAGCCATAGAATGCGCCAGCCAGCAAAGCACTTTAGGCGTGAATACACGAAAGTGCTAGCAGCGAAGGGAATAATCGTTGAGAGAGTTGATATATGTATCCAAATTGGAGTTTTCATAGACAAAATACTTACAAGGATTGAGAACAGGAGTCCTTGAGTTGTTATATATGAAGCATTATCTGCACTTCCAATAATCTCAACGAGAAATACAAAATAAAAGTTGAGAATTCACAAGTTCAATGAAAAAAGTATAACTCAATCTTGATTACAAAAGATGGATTCAGGATTTGCTAAATCAGAAATAATCAAGGAAGATCCACGGCTCGAGATTCACTCAGAGCCATGGAGTTCTGGTTTGCGGTTTTGCTATTGTATCATCCTGCTATCTCTTGAATTTTGGACTTCTCTATCATTGAGTAGTTCAATAAGTGTTTTTCTGTGGGGCAATACGGCGGACAGATGGCCGACATTTCAGCCAGAGAACCGTGCCACATGGCCCGCCCACACGAATCGATTCCTACGAGAACCGTTACACGTTTGCCTCTACAGGATGCGCCAAAATAGAAGCTAATGCCTTGACAATCCAACTGTTGAAGAATTTTCCGAACAATATTCTTCCCGTAAAAACCGGCGATTGGCTGATTTTTCGGACGGACATTTTGGTACATTGAAGTACCCACAGCAGCTTTAGACGGGGTAATCGAATGCGATACTTGGTTGGGGTCATATTCACCAAGGGCAGTCAAGGGAATCTTTGGCATTGATGCCTTCACGCATTGCTCATTAAGTAAATCATTTCCATCAGCAGCTGTTGGAACCAACACGAGGGCATCGCCCAAAGGGTTAGAGTAATAATAGCGAAAACCGATTGCATAAGGCTGGGCCAGAAGTTCCTCGAGAGCTTCCCGTGCGAAGAAAACAAAGGAACAAGAGAATGACTTGAAATACTCGCGAAAATTTTGCCGAAATGAATTTGCTTCAGCTGTTGTAATAGCATGATTCCTATCAGCACTGAAAAGTTTGGGTTTGCTTAACATTTGACACTCCTTGGTAAATGATGAATAAAAACGACTTACCAAGCATGTCTGTGCTCTCTCAAAATCTGATATCGTTCTGCTAATTTTTTAAAATTATTGATGATTCGTCGTAGCGACTCGGCATGACTGTGAAAAAGGAAAACTGTATGAGGGTAAATTTCAAGGATGTCACATTGCACAATGATCAGGGCGATAGCATCGATCTTGATAGGAGCTTTATGCAGATATTTCTCCTAAATGATACCACACTTCAGTAGTTGCGCAGGCAGGTACGGTTAGATTGCGGCATAGCCACAGACAGAGCGCCTCGACCGCAAGTCTCAGAGCAGGCGTTTCGATCTATCCAGGTTGATTGGTTTTGGCTCATTCGATCTATTGTCCATTTTTATAAGGACTATCTTCATGATTATTTATCTTATTATGGCCGGATGTCTGGGTTTGATTGCTACTTTTTTCTGGATCTGGTTAAAAATGAAAAGCCCGGCAGCAGAAAAAGAGAACGTTTTTACAAAAGAAGGTTCTTCGATTCGTGTGGTTAAAAAAAGACTTGAGAAGATGATGCAGACCGATCCCCAAAATCCTGCCAAAATTGAGCAGTGGTACATCACGCAAGTGCAACGGTTTCCAACGCATAGGCGGGTACATAACGCCTCAACACCTGAGAAACAGAAAGAATCCAACAAAAGACGTGTGCTGCTGATCCGCGGCAGACATACAGATGAGGAGGCGGCGATTGTCGCTCAAGGTTTTCTCGATCTTAAAGGAAGCTATTTAGGTGTCGAAAGAAAGGAGGATGCTCTCAGAATGTCGCGCTTCGCAGCAATTTACCGAAATTTAACGGCAATGGAACGCGAATGGGCACTGAGCACCGCTGCTGAGCTCGGTATTGATTCAGGCTATTGGCTAGGCGAGGCAGCCTATGATTTCGTTTATGGCAGAAAAAGTGCGCAGAGCTTAAAAATTTTACAGATGGCTGCAGGCCGGGGCAACGAATATTCTCAAATTATTTTGAATGAAGGCGATCGATAGCAGGAGATATACTATGGGCATTTTAAGCAAAGTTTTTCAGGGTGGGAAAAAATCACAAGAAAACGCTGAACCCCAGCTTTTAAGTCCTCCTGTGATAAAAAACATCAACGAGAATGGCGACTGCCGCTGCATGAACTGCCATCTTGAATTTTGGTATGATGATTTTCTCGGCTTATGCACCTCAAAGAAATGTTCCAACACCGATGTGTTTTACATGGATACCGATACCATGGATTTCGCCCCAGCATTTGGCCCCCGTCAAATACTTTTGCGCCCGGAAACCAGGGTAAACTATTCAGATACGCATTATGAAGAGTTTCCCGTTGAAGACATTCTCAAAGGAAAGTCACATACTTGCCCTACTTGCAGACAACGCTTCTATTTTTACGCTTGCCCGCACTGCCGAAAGGCGATCCCCCGGTTGACGAAGGAAGAGTTGCAAAATACGATCGCACCCGCTGGTATTGGCTCTTCTGGTAAGTCAATTTATATGACAGTCTTGATCCGTCATCTACTCAATAATTCGATCATCAAAGACCAGTTCAAAGTCATTAGTCACTTTTCGGAACATGACGATTTTGCAAACTTCCTGCAGAAAAATAACAGACTTTACAAAGAACAAAAAATGCTCCAGCCTACTCAACCTGGTGAGACGCCCAAACCCTACCTTTTGCGCACAATAACCCGGGATGGCAGTGCCAACCAAAAAACATATACCTTATGGTACGACTATTCTGGTGAATCATTTGAACTGGAAGACGATAAAAACGCAATTATCCAATACTTTACCGAAGTTGGGGGCATTCTTTTGTTTTTGGATCCCACAAATAGTGAGGAGATTGTGTCAACCCTCAATGTTGAAGCAAACAACCCTGAAGACGGTGCGGATTGCCTACGGGATCAAGCTGTCCTACACCAGGTCGTCAATATAATTGACCGTTCCGGTCACCATGAGGATGAATTGCAGAAGAAACTTGTGGCTGTAGTTGTAAATAAGGTTGACATTTTTAAAGGAACCGAATTCAGCCATTTCGGTCCGGATTCACATTTGTGGCAAAAATCACCTCATTATAATGCGGGCGAGTTTTGCATTGATGATTTCAGAGAAATCAATCGGGAAGTCAAGGATTATGTTGAAACATATCATCCTGAAATTTCTGGCCTATTGAGCTATCTCGCAAACGATGAGGAGAGTAATATTGGCTATTTTGGCGTCAGTTCTCTTGGGCATCCGCCGGCAGCCGGAAACAAATTGGAAGAAAAAATAGAGCCTATTCGGGTGGAAGACCCATTTTATTGGATGCTTTGGAAGATGGGCAAATTCCGCCCGTATGATGCTCCTGAAAGTTTAGATCAACAGCCACAGACAGATATACCCCCAGATGCCAATGCAGACAATAGCGACTTTTCAAAGAGCCAATTATTGTAACCCTGGAACGGCTACATATGAAAAAAGTCAAACTTTATTTTATGGATGTACCGCATAATACCGCCGATTCCACGTCGCGCGTATTGAAACGCATATTGCAGTCGCATGCCGATTTCAGCCTCCTGGTCGATAGCGCGTCTTTTGAAGTTCAAAATCCGAAGCAACCAGCCGCGCCAGAGCCGAGGCAACCTGAACTTGCGAAGAAACAAGAATCGCCTTCCCTTCGCCTATTACGAAAACTCTTGGCGTTCTTGCCTGCTTCATGGCAAAAACCTGCCCCCCCACCCAGGGAAGATGAACCAAAAGCTCCGGTTCTTGAACCTGTTCGATATCTGCTTGCACAGCCCCCGTTTGCCCATTTTTACTTGCAGAACGAAGTTACAATCGAATGCACGACATTGAATATTGGGCCATTACCTGCGTCGAGTCTGGAGCTCGGAAATCACCTTTTTCCTAAACCGGAACCCGCTGAAGATGAAGAGCAAAGTGATAAGAATGAACAAGCCAGCGAAGTGGATCAAAATGAAGAGACGGATGCGGACCCATTTCCGCGCGAACTCAAGCCAACTGAGTTAAACCATTTGGTCATCGTGATGGACGATGATTTTCTTACAAAAAAAACAAAAAAAGGGCGCGGCGAATATCGTAGTACATTGCATAAGCGTGTCAGTGAGGTGCTGCAAAAAACGAAAAATTTCTGCTGGATCGAATCTGTGCATTTCATCTTTCTTGGAACCACTATCAGCCCAAGACGATTCGAGGAGCTGAGACAAATCCCAGTCCTGAAAATAGATCAGCCGAAAAGATACCAACGTGCTCTGCGCCAGCTCGGATTGAAGGACTTGAGGGACTTTGACCTGGTTCTATACCACTTGTTTCACGATTATGTCTCCAGCAAAAAAATGACCTGCTCCTTTATCTATAAGGAAATTGCCTATTCAGCAAATCGCATTGAATTTGCTACGGCCGCTATGAATCAACTGCTCGTCCGGGTTGATTTGTTGTCTGATTCATCAACTTATTTATCCGCTTTCCTGCGCGAACTACAAGCCTTTACAATCCGCTCCAACTACTTTGCCGACTTGCAAATTACTGTTTTAGGTGAAGAAAAGAAAAGCGCAATGTTTTCGACTATGTCACGCAACTTACATGAACGCTGGCCAGTCCGCTATGCCCACCTGAAAACAAAGAAAATCGCGTACGAAGTGGATAATGATACCGCCACGCAACTGCTCAAAGTCAGCCCTGAAGCGAACGTGGATGAACCTACCTTAATTCACTTTTCAGAAGTCAACCCAGACAAGTCTCAGGATGATCTCAACTCATTTTATATTGGCTCGTTTCGCATGCAGGCACGCCAAGATATGTTTATTTGGATTGTCCCCAATCAATGGTTCAATCCAATTTATGATGATAACGTCGTTGACAGCCCAATAAACAAAGATCTGGTGACGATTAGCCAAATCATTCGGGCATTAGATGCGTCCGCCGATCATCGCCCCCCGATTTTGCACGTGATGGAGATCCAGGAACGCGAATCTCAGTTCAAAGTACGCCCCTGGGTGGCCTTTAATCCGGCAAATGATCCAATAGCAGCACAGGCGGTGCGACGTCGAGTACCCCAAATCTATCATCAATTGGATTCCATGGTTGATGATCTGCGATTTCATATTTTGCCATGGAGTTCTAATGGCAGCCATTTCGATTATGCGCCAAGATGGATCGATGTTATGATCGACGACGCTTTGCAAAACAAACTGACTTTAACCGGGATCGGCCAATGACCCTGGGATTTAAGCAACTGTTTTATACACATGCCACCAAAGGTGTTTATCACCAGCAGAAGGGCTGGCAAATTGTTTGGGCAAGTGACAAAGACTATTTTCGACTCTGGGACCATCGTTTAAAAACCTGCCTGACGATTCCGGAAGCCGAAAACTTGCCCAAGGGATTCTTGTTATTTTCACTACAAACCATTGGCGATCTACCGGCGCTCATTCGGATTCGGGATGCCGGAAAATCAGCGGACAATCGCCCAGGCAACATCTTTGCGCATGTGCTCATTGTAGATGAGCAGGACAAAGATAAATTTTACCAGTATGATGCCTTGAGCATTTTTAGTAAATGGAGCGGCTGGAGAGATGGATGGGACGGCGAGTCTGTCGATACATTAAAGGATCCAATTCCAGTTGAAAGGCTCATCGATTCGAATACGCTCGAACAGGCGGCCAACTATGTGGCTACTGGGACGGGGGCTAATGACAAGTTGCTTAGCCATTTGGTCTTCGCAGGCGAAAAAGCATTGGATGATAAAACAGCGCAATACCTCGTGATTCACCCGAAACCACCTGAAGATGAAGCGACGAGTGATGAAAACGGCATTCACTTGTTTCGCGTAATTTGGTCGTGGATCTCCGATGCTCAGCGTAAGAAGGTACAATTTTGGACCGGGCGCACCTTGCCGCGCATGCCCGGGTTTAATTGGCTGATTCTGAGGCACTCACTCCGGGCGCCAATCACTCAAAACATGCTTGGTCACAGCGCATTCGGTTTCGATTTTAGTGCTGATGCTTATACGGATTTTGGCCCCCTGCCAACGCGCTATGGCAGCAAAAGCGACCTTCCTTTGACCATGGAGAAAATTAAACGCCGAAATGACAATGTCACTATCCTGGGCAGTTTCTTTGGTTATCACGGCAGGGCTAAAACCGATCAACTCCTGCAGGCTTACCGTACTCACGTTCGTCAAGGGCAACGGCCGAATCCACACCAAACACCCCAATTTTATTCAGTTTCTTTTCTGCAAGAAGTCACCAGGATTTTGGGGACAACAGCGCAAAATGCTCCTTTCGATGAACCGCTGCGTGTCATGCAGAGCTTGTTCCACCTCACTCAAATGCGCGCACAATATTCGCATAAAATTGATAAGAAGTTTATTGAGACGGCATTTCGCCAGACTTTAGGGCCGGCGATTCTTACGAAAGCCGGACCACCTATCTTGGATGCACTAGCAGAACTATTGGCCCAATCTTCAACATGGAAGGTGGAACAAGATGAAATTCGCGACTTTTATAAACTTGTTTTTGATGGTTTTGCCAGCTTTGTTGATAATCATTCCAATAAAATCAGTCGATGCGAGCCTGTGCTGCTTTGGGGTAAAATCATCAACAAAGCGGAGCAGGATTCAGAATATTGGAGTTTGTTAAAGGGTTTGCTGCTCTGGGATGTAGGGGGGAAGAAGGAAATCGCAAGATGCGTTTTAAATTCGCTAAAACTCAAACAACAGATAGCTTGGATGACATCGAAAGAACCGGTGGCAGGAGATCCGGAAAGGCAATGGTACCAGCGTTTCATCCGGATGTTGAGCGAACCCGGAAGTAAAACGTTGCAGGGGGATGAGTTGATTGCTGAAATCCTGGTGCTGTATGATGCGATTCCGGAAGCCAACACCAAGTCATGCGTGAGTACGCTTTTGGCTTTTATAGGAACTTGCAGCCTCTCTCCTAGTGACAAAATTGCTTGCACGATCCGAATTTATGAGCAGACGCACGAACAGGAGCAGGCTAAAATTCTCGACGATTCTTATTTCCCACTCATAGCTCGATTGCCTCAACTCGGGAGCGAATTGGACTTACCAAAATCGCTCCTAGAAACTTTTATCGAGCAAGAAGATAAGCCCAGAATTAAAGAAGAACTCACGCAGCGGCTGAATACTGAGATCATCAAAGCGATGTCAGATTCTGCTGGAGTACGGGTGCACAACCAAACAGACAAAAGTCGACTGAGCGAGTATTTTACGGCAGTCTTTATTTGTGCGGATAAGAAAGCTGAAGGATTCGAGAAGTCACTGGCTGCCATTTTCAACAGGGTACTGCGTAGCCATCCTGGCTTTGTTATGGAAGAATTCGTCTACGCATTTTGTATTTATCTCGACGAGAAAAAACTTCAACTCCATTTACAGCCTTTGGCTGAAGAATTCCAATACTATGAATTCTGTTTTATGGACTCTTCCAGAGTGAATGAGGTGATTTCTCGCACTGACATTCTAAATGTTCGCAAGCGCCTGCTCGATAAAATTGTTGGCTTCCTTATCGAGGACAAGGAACTACTGCCACCAGGCAGCCTCAGTCTAATCAAACATCTCCAACTCGCCGAGCTGTTGAAAGAATGCAGCGATGATTTGCGCGGCAAAGTTCAAAAAGAGGAACCCGAAAAGGACGTAATTGACGGTCTTTGCCAAGCTTTTCTACCTGACAATAAACGGAAGCAGTATAAGGACTTTCTGCAGGACACGTTGGAGATTTTCATCAATCATGAAACATACCCGGCGCTACTTTTCCACTTTTGGCATTTATCGTCCAAACCCATGTATCAGGATGCAGAGACGTTTCTGTTTGAATTTACAGTTCGTTTTCGATTCGATAAGAACACCAAATCTGAAAGCAAGATTGAAGCTGCGACATCACAGCTTTTCCACTGGTTGAAAGAAGGAGAAACTAGTATATATCACGACTGCATGTCAAATGTGATCAAGAATCTAAAATCGGACACGCAAAATTCAAACAACAATGACTTCGTTTTTTTGCAAAACACGCTCCTTGAGCATCTCAGAGAGCTCTTGGAAAAGGACGGATTTAAGATTGAGAAAGGTGGAGTCTGGGTTTCTATCGCAAAGCAACTCTTCTCTCTCAATAGCATTGCAAACGGCAATTCAGGCTCTCCTAACCCCCGTGAAAAAGCACTGCACAAAGGAATTCTTGATTTGGCAAGCCGTGCCTGTGCCTATGACAAACAGAATCAGATCGCGAAGATTTTTTGGCTGTTTTACCAGAGCCATTTAAGCATCAAGACCTATGACCATGGGTGGAGATATGCGCAGCAAATCGAGAAATATCAGTGTGATGCCCTGGAATATCTCTGTGAGTACCATCGCCATGAACATTACAAGCAAAAAGATGCCTATTGGCGTTTGACGCGCTTTGTTAAGATTTTTGATGTTTCCGGCTTCGTAAAAGGTCAAAAGAGTCAAGCAAAAAAACTGATCGCAAAACCGCGTCAACTCGATCTAAAAATCCTGAGCGGTCTATTTTGCGGAGATGAAAAAAAGAACCCATATGATATCGCCACTGCTACACTTAAGAAATTGCAGTACAGTTATTCGTCGATCAGTAATTGGAAAAAGGACAAAGTGAAGTTTGTTCCACGAAAAAATCTACAGTGGTTCAAAATGCTCGATCTAATTTTTGAAAAGCATCCAGACTTCCACAAAGAGAGAGTCAAACCTCTCGATCCTAAAAATGATAAGCTTCTGGAATTCATGATTAAAGGCGGTGACAGCCAATACTGCGAACACCTGGCGGATTGCATGTTGCAGAAGAGTAAACCGAATGCCAATACTGAGCTTCCTAAACCGGGAGTTGAGATAGACTATAAGACACCGAGCGAAACAGATTATGTTAAGCGTGCCGCTGATTTGTGTTTTTATATACATTTCTCGAATCACTCGACCGGGATAAAGAAATTTCTGAACCGTGTATGCGAAAATATTGAAAGGCACGCGAATGCTGGAGTTCAGAGCTTGCTCGATTCAGGTGACCAAGTCTACCTGAATTTTAAAGCGATTTCAGAGGCCTTAGACGAATTCTACGAAAAGAAACTAACGCAAATGAATCATAAAGATTTCCAAAAGATACAAGAAAGCCTAGATAAATTTATCATAATTGACCTTGGATTTGGGCGTTCGGACTTGTTTAAGACGTGTACCCGAAATGACCCGGAGCGGAGGCAGCGTATAAGTCAATTGCTGTCTGGTAAAGCACCTGTAAATACTCTTGCCAGTCGTGCGCAATCTTTTTTGAAAACAGAAGAAAAGTCAGAGAAGAGCAAAGAATAGAAAAAGGGCGACTAACGCTCGCTGCGGGTTTCTTCAAAACGCGTTCCGTCTCGCCTGGGGTCTTTAGAAAGAATTGCACCGGTGACAAGAACGACCAACATCTATTTCAATCTCATCTCGCACGCGCTCCCGAGAAATCTTGAAGAATTTTTATGAAAAGGAGCAGACGATGTCCCTTTTGGACAAGCTGAATCCGACCTACCAGATTTGGCTCGAAGATGCGATCGAACTCTCTGAAAACACAACAACTCAGAAGTTTTATGAAAAAATCACATGGTATGCCATCGTTCATAGTGCCTTGAAAAGAGCGACACCGGAGGTCCGTAGCGCATTCGTCAACAATATACAAGATGGTGTCGACATCGATGATTTTACCGGCTTCCTCGAAGACGCAATCAAAATGCAGCCGGAAACAGAGCGAATGTTCGAAGGCAAAGACGATGAATTTGATGCCTATGCACTCGAGTGGCTGCGTGGAATCGATGAAGCGAGTCAAGAAGCCGGTGAAGCCTGGCACGATGAAGTCGATGCCTGGAAGTTGTTCTTAGAACAAGCTGACAGAGAGGTGATCAAGGAGTTTGAGATTTTCTTTCGCCTTGAGAAGGTAAAGCAAGATCTAAACAAATTGCTCATCGATGTGACTGATATCCAGCTGTTCGATGAGGAGGAGGCGCTGGATGGACGTCGTTTCACAAAAGAAGCTTTAAACGCGCTGCAAGTTGCGGCCCAACGCGCGGCGCAGCAAGGTATGGATTTCATTCTGCCTACTCACATTTTAGCCGCCATTCTGTACGCTGATCATAATGTCATCGAAACCTGTCTTCGTAAGAACCTGCCGCCCCATCTCACCTTTATCGGATTTCGTGATATCGTGGATTCCTTGATTCCGATCCGGCAAGAGCATCAGGACAGCCTAACGTTAGACAAAGCGACTTTTTCAAAGTATAGCCTGGCCAAATTAACCGATGCCTGTGTTTTTATGGCGCGGCGTCATGGTGAGAGGATCACGTTACTTGACCTCTTTGCCGGCTTACTCGAAAAAGACCAGGAAGACCATGGCGGTAACATTTGTAACATCTTGGATAACAATCAGATCGATTCACAACGGGTTACGGATGAGATTCGCTTAAAAGCTCCCGACCCATTGGATGAAGATCCACCGATGACGATTCCCCACAACCTGGTTGGCCGGGATCTCACCTGGGAAGCGCAGAAGCAGAAGATAAATGCGAAGAAAGGATTTGAGGCGTTGACGGCAGATGTGATGAAAGTCCTCTACAAGAAAAAACGCAACAGCGTCATCGTCCTGGGTGAAACTGGTATTGGCCGAACCTCTTTTGTCGAGCAACTTGCCCTTGAGATGAACGGGAAAGACATCAAGGACCTCGCCAAAAAAAGAATAATCCGTCTGGATTGTGGCCGTCTTGCGCCTCAGGGCAAGAAGACATTCTTAACCGATGCCTTGCAGTTCGTCTATGGTAAAAAGGATCTGATTTTGTGCCTGGATGGATTGGAAAGTGTTTTTCTGAAGGACAATGAGGAAGAGAATCCAACAGAAGCCTTTCTTGAGCAATTTCAATATGCACTGCAAAAAACGGACGTGCAATTTCTAATCACCATCAAACCGTCAGTGTATCATGTTGTTTTTCGCGAGGATTTCCGTTTGCAAAAGCTGTTTGAAGTATTCGAGCAAAAAGAGCCGGGGCTGGACTTGACTCGGGAAATCCTATTGAACCTCATTCCAGCGTGGAATCAAAGGTTTGGCATGTCCATTTCAGAGAGCGCTGTTGAGAAGGCTGTGCAATTGACTGAACAATACATGCTCTCAGAATACTTCCCACAAAAGGCAATCGAAGTGCTCGAAGAGGCGGCTGACTCCATGACGTTAGAGAAGGAAATCGCAAAGGATGAGCTATCGATAGGGCCGGATAAGGTGATTGAAGTCGTCTCCAAGTTAACCGGCGTCCCAGAAGAAACGTTGGAAGGCAGTACGGAGGATGCGAATTTCGAACAATCGCTTTCTTCGCGTGTCACAGGTCAGAAGGAAGCGATTGATATTTGTGCGAAAGAATTAGCTCTTATTCGCTCCGGTATGAAAGATCCTGAGAAGCCTGCCAGTGTCATTCTCTTTGCAGGCATGACCGGAACCGGAAAAACCGAACTGGCTAAAACTATTGCCAATCTATATTCCGCGACCAAGCGTTTGGTCACTTTTACCATGGGCAATTTTACAGAAGCACACTCGATTTCCGGGATCATCGGCGTGCCCCCGGGCTACGTTGGCGCTGAGGAGGGCGGGCCACTGATCAATGAAATCAATAAAGATCCCTACTGCGTGGTATTGCTTGATGAAATCGAGAAAGCGCATCCTGATATTTGGAAGCCGTTTTTGAATTTGTTCGACGAAGGCTGGATCGTTGACAAAAGAAATATTCGCGCTAATGCCAGTCGTAGCATCTTTATTTTGACCAGCAATATTGGGTCGGCTCGTGCTTCCGATCTTTATGCTGAAGATGCCAGCTATGAAGCCATACAGAAAGCCGTGAAGGAGGAACTTTATAAAGCAAAGACCTCCGATGGCCGCATGCCGATCTTTACACCGGAATTTTTGGCGCGGGTGCAAAAAATTGTCGTTTTCAGACCGCTTAACCGGGAGGCGCTCAAAAATATTTTGGTGTTACAACTCAACAAAAAGGCAAAGGCTTTTCAAAAATCGCGCAATAAAGCACTTGTTGTTTCTCCAAATGTCATAGATATACTCGCCGACGAGTGTCATGCGCGCTACGAAGAGTCCGATGGCCGAGAAGGGGGGCGGGTTGTTCTAAAAGTGATTATCGAGTTTATCGATACGCTTATCCAAAGCTGCCCTCCACAGGAATTCAAACGGGCTACAACGCTGGAGATCGAAGGGAGTGAGCTGGCCAGCCTTCGTGTCAAAACTGAGAGCGTTGAAATGTCCAAGCAGGAAGCGCAGGAAGGGTTGGATCAGCTTGTGCGAAGCACCCGGGCCACATTTGAGATGCACATGAATGAAATAACCCGGAAGTTCAACAGTAACACCGAGGAATACAAAAAGGGATTGGGTAAAAATACAATTAAGATCAGCGACCAAGATAGCTCGGAAATGGTCAAGCATTTTGACGAAATATTGCCCAAAGCTGATCATCAAAAATAAGTGGGTACTAGCGTACTCTGTCAAACGGTAATTATCCAAATGAATGAAATTAAGCAGAGCATGATCGGTGTCACCATCGATGATCGATATTTGATCGAGAAATATCTAGACGAGGGTAGTTTTGGCGCCGTGTTCAAGGGCAGCCATCTAAAATTTGGCAAGAAGATTCGCAATGTAGCTATCAAAATCATCAAAGAATCCATTGAGCCTGGAACGGAAAGCCTCATTTTTGAAGAGGCCATTCTCCAGGCAAGAGCCGAAGCCAATATAACCAATTCCAGCACGTTGGATAAAATGATTCGGGTTTATGATTTTGGCATTATGCCTGAAAACAGGTTCGGGTTCATCATAATGGAATATGTTGATGGTGGCAGCCTACAGGCGGAAATGAGCGCTTGCAGAAGTAAAATGCCAGAAGACACAGCCCTCAAATATATTAAAGCGATTTGTGAAGGGCTCAGCGCGTTGCATCACCTTGACCCTCCCTTGATCCATCGAGATTTAAAACCAGACAATATTCTTTTAACGCCTAAACAAAACATAAAAATTGCAGATTTTGGGCTCGCCGTTCGGCTTAAAAAAGCTTCAGGTTGGGCTAAAGGGGTCGCCGGGACCTATGCTTACATGGCACCAGAAACGTTGACGGCTGAGGGGATAAGTTACACCCAATCCGATGTATTTTCAATTGGTCTCATATGGTATGAAATGCTCACGGGTAAATTGCCATACCAGCTTTTTGAAGGCGAAGAATTGCCGGCGGGCATGAAAGGTATCAATATCCTGCATCGTCTCCGCAAAACAATCCGACCTATTTCGCCGGAGAGTATGAATAACACCTGCAGTGAGCGCATTTGCAACATCTTGATGAAATGTCTGGAATACACTCACACGAAAAGATATAAGGATGCAGGTAAACTGCTTGTCGCCATTGAAGCCGAAGACTTAACAAGAGAGGATCGTCTCAGATTGAGCGAAAACGCGCAAAAAGAAGGGGATTGGCTAAGGGCATGCGAAATGGCGGAGAAAGGGTTGTCGATGGAACCTGACAGGCGTGATAGATGCGATTTTCTTCTTAGGAAATGCAGGACGATTTCCTTTGCCCGTACTCTTGACAAGAATCAACCGGCTGAAAAAAAACAAACGGCCGCCGGCATGTTCCACAAGTTAAGAACTGAAAACGAAGAGATGCGCTGGTTACAAGCAAAAAGCGAACGGCGCACCTTGCTGGAAGCAGAGCTCAACTTCTACCTGGAGTGTGAGATGCCCTTGAAGGCGAACATCCTAAAAAGGAAACTGGAAAGACTTGAGAAGGAATAGCATGGCTTTTGGAAAGATATACACACAGAATACCGTTGATCAACTTGTTAAAGCAGTCAATCAACATCATGATTTTTTCTCTTGCTTTCGAAAATACTTGGCATTTCCTGACAAGCTCGCAAAACAAAAAAAGTTTACCGCCGATGAAAAGCAGGAATGGCTGACTGTCCTTAACAGGATTCTGGAGCTCGGTTACAAAAGCTCGATTGATGAAATCACTGCAAAGCAGCTTATAGAGCATGTTGTCTTTTGTTGTATCAATACGGTTGACATAAACAAGCAGCCCGTCAGAATGACGATTAAATCACTGTGCAAGGTGATTGCGCTCAATAAGCTCAACCCCAAATTGATCGAGTTTACAGCAAATGTTTTAGAGAAGAAGTATGCGCACATTGCCTGTCTGATTTATAGTACGATCGCACCTTCCTCGCCCAATTCTCTGGCTTTCTTTCGTGGTTTATGGACAAGCCTTGAAGGCCGCGATACTATTTTACAGTTTGCCGTGCCCAATTTTGAAGAAATTGTGCCCACCACATTTGCAGAGCCAGCGTATTCACAAAACAAGGGCTTACTTGAATGGATCCGGGGGGAATTTCCACCCAACTACACGATTCAACTTGCCACCAAACTTGTTTTGGGGTTGTGGCAAGGTCGCTATGTTGTCTCACGGCCTGACCAGCTCGATAGAGAGTTTTATGATTATTTTGAAAACCAGCCTGAGGCTTTCGCAAAAGAAGTTGTTTTTGCAATCGCCTGCATGACACTGAAAATGGACAAGCTCGCTGAATTCGCCAGCACAAATGGAGAAATTCAAATCCCATGGGCCGGCAATTACCAAACAATCATTAAGGCCTTTATTCAATCCCTGAATAGCCAATACCCAGAAATAGCCAAGCTCACCATTTTGCCTCCCAAGGATCGCAATTTTCCGCGCCCCATTTTTCACTTTATGCTCATGGTCTATGCTTCGTATGCGACACGCCATCTTCGAGACGTCAATATTGAGGCGACTTATAATCAGGTAAGCGGCCCCTGGGAAAAATGGGTAAATCAGCTTGGCTCAAAGGAATTCCCATATCAAAACAATCCTGATATCAAAAAGTTCGAAGAGCTTCTTCATTCTGAGTTAACTACACCGGAAATCAAGGCATTTATTGCACCGTGGATTGTTGAAATGACGTATTTCCGCGAGGGATATGAAGCGGCAATAAGTCGCGTGAGCCGGTTCCCCAATGATCTTCGTTCAAGCAGTCAGGAGCGTTTGAGCGCGCTGCTTGGCGAGATGCCGAAAAAGTCTGTCGATGAGATTACAAGTGTAAATGATTGTCTGAACAGCATTCGGCGGGCGATTGTACATAGAGATACCGGTGAATTGGAGTGGATGCGAATCGAAGGAGAGACTCGACAAATCCACGTCAATGAACAAAAGATGATTGCTTTAGCACTTAAGCGCTCGAAAGGCGAGAAATTTAAACCAGAAGATATTGCTGATGCCAAAAGAATTGCCGAGCGCGGTCTGCCGGCAGGATTGTTTCTTGTTTGTCAGCAGATTTTTGAGGATGGCAATTTTGTTGAAGCAAGCACGCTTTTGGAAACGTGCTGCAATAAAGCGCCAGGCATCACTTTGTGGCGAGAATTTTTCGCACAAGCCTTGGCCAATTGCGGTGAAAATGAACAGGCGCTTGCAGCGCTTACTCCTCATGAGTCGCATCTGTCTCCAGAATCTTTAGAACTTCTCGCGTGGTGCTCCTTTACCCATGCTTTTCCAACCAAGGGTGAATTACTTAAATTTGCACTTTACCCAGGCACAGACTTGAGCGAAGAAGCGCTGGAACATCTACACAAAGCAGATGCCCTTCTTAAAGCACGCGTCTGCTCATTGCGAAGCCTTGTTCAGGCGATATTGCAGCAACTTGAAAATCCAAACACAGAAATTGCCGAGACCGACTTCCCGGAATTTGCCAGCGAATGGTATACGGTGAGCAAGGCATTGTGTGAGCAAGACACAGGTGCATTCCTTTCTTGTCTGGATGACATTCAAGCCTGGAAAACCAGCTACAGCAAAGATGTGATCAAAGAGCTTGCTTCGCGCCACCTCGGCGGCCTCTCGCCGGAAGATTTAATTGCCGAAGAGCATTTGCTCCGCCTGCTAAAAATAGTCGGCAAGACCAGGGAAGATTTTTATGCGGCTCAGTTTTATAAAGATCTCAAATCCCCCCTATCCGCCAGTGAGATTCATGACAAATACAAAACAATCTATTCAGAAGATCATCCTGTTTTTAAACTTGTCGCTGTGTATATGGCCGCTGAAAATGCTGAGTACGCGCGTGCTCTCGAACATATCAAGACCCTGGAGCGAAATGGCGAGCACGAAGGCCTGTGCTTGTTGGAAGTACACGTCTGTGCGGAATCGCAGGACTGGCCACAATTTCTACGGGCAGCCCTCAATTTTTGCACACATTTTCAGAAGCATTCCACCTTTAAACCCTTAATCCTGCTTGGCGTTCAAATTGCGATTGCTTTGGATGATCCGATTTTTCTTGATTTTATGAGCCTGGCTGCAAAGCCAAAAATTGGCATCGATGCATTACCTGCTCTTTATAAATCTCATCTGATGAGGCAATCTTTGGCAAATGCCGGTGCGACAAAGGATGATAAGCTTAGTGGACTGCTTCATAAAACCATGGATCCAAAATTCCAGGCACTTCTTGCTGTTGTGACAAGCCCGTTTGAGGAGCTTCTAACACGTATGCCTGACATGGAGGCCAGCGGGAAATGGGGAATGTTCATCTATAAAAAAGCCGTCAAATTTCTATTGGAAAAGGTCGGGAAGACGGAAGCTTCTGTTGCTGCAGAAACAATTTCAGAGGCTGTGCCACCTATTCTTGATTTTGTGCAGCGAAACAAGATTGATGGGATTCATGAGAATGAGATCAAAGCTCTACAGGCGCTGAGGAGTGCTTGCCAAAACCAGGATAAGTGTCAGAATGCATTGACCGGAATTTTTGATTCTACTGAAATCGGAGAATTGATCCCACTTTCAAAAGCATTACTTGAAGATCTACAATTTCCGAATACGGTCGAGGCCTTTATCAAACAAGCGACTGCTTATGTGAAAGCAGAGAAGAAAATGCGTTTCGACAGACTTGCGCAGGTCATTGCTGTTATGAATTGCTGGCTTGAATCTATGCAAGATCGCAAATCTATGAACTTACAGATATATGGCCCACTGCTTGCTTTTCTAACCCAGATCCGTGTTCTCAATTATACTCTAGAGGGTTTTGACGAATGGTATCTTAAAAAGCGTGAACAGCTTCCTGAAAATCAACGGTATTTAGAGGAAGCTAGGGAGTATATGCACTTCCCCGTTTTTGAGTGGTTTGTGAAGATATATAGCGATGCTCTGAATCACTTTTTTGGAGCAGACAAATTGCCGGTAGCTCGACTCTATGCTGGACAAATTCATGAACTTGCCACCAATATTTCGGGGCTGTTGCGTGAGGCTGGTTTCGCTAAATATAAACTGAATGATGAGGTCGTTTCTACGGTTCAAGGCTTGTTTGAAGAATGTGGCGCCAACTGGGTCAAAGAAAAGAAAGGCAACTTAGAAAGCCAAATGGCACCGTTAGATGATCAAAAAGTCTTCTACAGGTTCAATTACCAATTAGGTATAGAGATTATTCAGCGTATTCTCGCTGTGTTTCCAAAGGACAAGGAATCACTTGTCCTGGGTCTCGACTATTGCAACCGCTGGAACAAAGATCATGAAGATAGAGCAAATACCAAATCCATGCAAATCAAGGATGGCAGTAAGGCTTCCGGATGGATTAATTCTGTGATAAACGACTACTCCAATGCATTTGCTGACGCCTTGAGGCCTCATTGTGAGCCAGGTGAAGCGAACAGTCATCTCTTTGAAAATCAAGCATTGGCAGATCATTTCTATTTTAAAGCGCTGGTTGAAAACCAAAAGAAGCCTTACAACAACATTGAACAAATCCTCAAGTGGGACCCGACGCACGACAAGATTCTATGGTTTTACCGAGACCGGTTCATCGAAGAATTTAATGACAACAAAATTACTGCGGGACGTGCCCTCGAAAGAACCAAAAAGTTCAAGCAGCTCTTTTCACACAGCAAGAGAGCTCAGGAACGATTAGCTGAAGATATCAGCAGTTTATCATAAAAGGCAAGAACAGATGAAAAAGTGGAAAAACCCATATGTGACTTTGCTGCTTGGCCCTGAAGCAACTGACGAGGAAATTCGCCTGCGCTCACAGAAGCTCGCAGATAGCAGCGAAGAGGCTCCAAGAATCGCCAGAGAAGCCCGGGAAGAGTTGACCCAAAACGTGGATAAGCTCTTTCCAGCATTTCTCACTGCGATTCCCGGGCTGTATTATTTCGCCGAAGAAATCAAAAATTTGCGCAAACGCAACAGAAAGCCTGTGAAGTTGTCAGACGACGTCCAAGCTGAGGCATTTACGCAGATGGGACTCAGTTTTGATGCGGAATCGCCGACTGTTGAAGATGCTGAAAAAGCCGTTTTGGATGAAATTCGCCAGAACATAGGCATAAAAACTCATTTAGATGAGATCGATGCCGCCGAAAAGGCTGCGGGGCTGAAAAAGAAAAGTAAAGCTGGTCTCAAGTCGATCCCAAAAACGAAGATTAAGATTCCTCATCTCTTTAAAGGATAAATTATGGAAGATATCTTTACGAACAACAGTGCTTCACCTTTGGCGATCATAAAGCGCATGACACAAGAAGCGCAGGAAGAAAAAGAGAAGTTGGCCGCTACGAAGGAGAAGGAACTCAGCAGCGTCTATATGAAATTTGCCCAAGCCCTGCCACACTATTGGGCGATAAGAAACGTACTGAAAACACTGGAAATCGAGCAAGAAAAGAGCACGTTGCTTAACATCTATCTCAAGAATTTTGAGGATGCGACAAAACGGCTAAACTTCGATATTTTTGAAGCAAAACCAGGCGTTTATGACGAAAATACGGGCAAGGCATTTGATGTTATTACTGCACTGCCAAGCAAGGATGTTCAGGAATTCACGGTGAATGTGACGATTTCGCCCGCCATTTCCCTGGATGGGAAAGTTATAATAAGAGGGGGAATTCAAGTCCTCAAACCTGAAGCATCGGCTGATGAAACTCAAAAATCAAAATCTTCTTAGGAAGTAAAACAAGGAGGCAAGCGTGAAGATAAGCAAAGCAGTCGGAATCGATCTTGGCACCACCCGGTCTCTCATTGGGGTTATGGATATCGAGGACAAAAATGTACACCTCTGGCGAAACGAATTTGGCAAAGCAACCATCCCCTCTGTTATACAATGGGACGCTGAAAACGATTGTTTTAAGGTCGGTGACGATGCGTTACTCACCTGGCATAAAGAACCAACGCCGATTCGTTCGATTAAGCGGCAGATGGGCTATGGGGTTGAGATAGAACACGCTGGCAAAACGTATAAACCTGAAGACGTTTCTGCAGAAATTTTGAAATTTCTCAAAAAATGCGGTTACGATTTGGTCAAGGAAAAACTCCAGGGGCAGAGCAGTTTGGAATATGTTTTGGATCGTGGGATTATTACGATCCCTGCCTATTTTGATCAGCCCAAGATTGAAGCTACACGAGAAGCAGCCAAACTTGCCGGTATTCAAACTCTTGAACTGTTGTTTGAACCAACAGCAGCGGCAATTTATTACTGTTGGAAACATAAAATCCGCGATGGCAATTTTCTGGTTTATGATTTAGGTGGCGGAACGTTCGATGTTTCCGTCTTGCGACGAATCGGGGGTAGTTTTGATGTCATAGGGACCGCCGGTGACAATGTACTCGGTGGCGATACTTTTGATATGGCTTTGGCTGAGTACATCATTCAATCGTTGAATAAAGCCCAATATAATATGGATTTGAATATTGAACAGGATCCGCAGGACAAGGCGCGCTTCGATTATTTTACCTACCGCGCCGAAGGGGTCAAGAAAAAGCTCTCGGATGAGGACGTAATGCTTTTTGCCGACGCCGCATGTCCTCTTCCAGATAAAGACGGGAATTCCCTAAATGTTGAACTTAAGATTACGCGTGCGAAATTCGAGAATTTGATTGAGCCTTACATCACGAACTCTATACAAACTTGCTACGAGGCAATCGAGAATGCCAAGAAGAAGGCGAAGGGCACCTTTAAAGGGCTCGAAGATATCGATTACATTTTGCTCGTGGGCGGTTCAACCTGGATTCCCTATGTGAAGGAAACGATTAGATGCAAACTTTGCGCCAAGAATGGGGAAAGTGGAAGAGCAAAAGCTGTGGACATATCACAAGACGCCCCAGATGAGTGTGTCGCAATCGGAGCAGCCTTGCTCGCAGCATCTTCCGGGGGCGTTATCTTTGAAGACGAAGAGCAAAAAATCCGTTTGCATCTTGATGGTGCTTCTATCTCAGCAGACGATGAATTCAAAATCAAAGGCCGGGTCGAGCCGCATAAAGCAGCAAAGCAGGGCGGTGACGACTCACCATTTAATGGCTTTACAATGAGCTTGAGTCAGGATGAAGATGAAGTCCAGGAGGTCGTTGAAATCAATGAGCATGGCCGATTTATGTTTGAAGAAATCATCGTCGAGGCGGATCAGGCTTCGAAAATCACTTTGACTTTAAGAGATTTATCGGAAGAAACTCTCGGCGTGTTTAGCAGAACGGTTGGGCAAGGTGAAGATATTGACAAAGGGACAGCGCCAATCAACTCGCACACTATATGGATTTACACTAAAAACCGCAAAGGGGAAAAAGTCAAAAATATCATCATAGAAAACGGTGAGTCCTTGCCTTGTGAAAAAACGGTGCCATTTGCAACAACGGAGCCTGATCATGTGTTGCTGAAAATCTACCAAGGTGATATTGAGATTAAAGAGGCTTTGCAGTCATTTGAAACGCAACAGCAACCTGGTACCAAGATGGATTTTAGCATCAGCATGGATACCCAGGGCGACATGGTCATTCGATCCATAGTAGGTGATCTCAAGCCATTCGTAATGGAGTTGCAGCCGCCACCGCCACCTCCTCCTCCTACAAAAGATGATGCAGAAAAGGTGTTCGCTGAGTTCGAATCCGCCAGCCAGGAACTACAGCAAGGAAAACGCCGCAGCATGGAAATGCGGGCAAGGCGAATTAAAAAAGACCTCAATACGGCCCTCGATCGCGGTGATGTCGCGATGGCGAATGAACGTATGGCTGAACTCTCGAGAATGACGGACGAAATCACCGACTCTGCGCCTCAACTCCATCCTCCAATGGAAGAATTTGAAGACCTGGTAAGGGAAGTCCGTGATATGATTTCCCGCGCAAGCGACAAACTTCCAAATGCTGACGACCTGTTGAAGAATGTTGATGCGCAGATGAAGAAAGGTCAGCATGCGTTTAGAGAAAATGATCAGCAGGGCTGGGCAGAGTGCTTTAATTGGTTACAGGGACAGAAAGAATATATCCAGGAACGGCTTAGGAAAGATAAAAAATCAGATAAAATGCCACCACTGATATTTCTCGTTCCTGCCTTGGCGAGCCAGTTGATCTCCGAGCTTCAGCAACTTTGTACAGGCTGCTCTGATCAAGTGCTACTTGATGAAGCCGAAAGGCATATCGAGATTTTGGATGCTATTCCAACATTGTTCGCGAGTGACGATGAAGCACGAATGCATGTATCCAAAATACAAGCAGCGGTTACTTTTAAAAAGAGAATGGAAACAGCCATGGGCAGAAAGCCGACGAATGGATCAGATGGTATACCTAGCGAACTGTAAAATTTGATTGGACAGCAAATTATGCAAGAAAAAGTACAATCTATTGTTTGCCCGCGTTGCGGTGAGAAGAATAACCGTCTGTTAGTTGCGTGCAAAAATTGTCAGGTAACACTTACACAACTCAATATCATGCTGCAACGTATTCAGCAACTTGAGCGCGCCGGAGCACAATATATTCAGCAAAATGCATTTGTTTCTGCTCTACGCACTTACTCCATCTTGCTTGAATACAAGCCGGAGCAGATCAAATATTTAAAAAATTTGTGCTACGCCTGCATTGGCCTGAACGCTCTCAAAGATGCCGACGGTATTGTCGCAACTCTGGAGAGCAGGCTGAAAATCGACCCCGAGATTGCACAAATGAAAAAACTGATTGCTCAAAAGACTGATGGAAATAGACCACTCAGTTAAAGCTCAGGAGATTGAACATGTTTACGCTACTGTACGATATCTTTTTCTCAAACTCCATCAACATTGTCGTCAACTGCTTTAATGCAATCCTCCTCATTCTCGGAGTGGTCTTTCTTGTCAAGGCCTTTGTCTTTTTACGACGAGGCCGAAGAGAATTAAGGGCAGTTGAGGCTCACTTCAAAGAGTCACCTCATCCAATCACCCAGAAAAACGTAGAGCGCGAGTTAGCCGACTTAAAGCTTTCAGACAAAGGCATGCTTGGAGAAGCGATCGAGATTTTGCAGGATTTAGCCAAATCCAGCCTCGAAGATCGCGACAAAATCATGTACTTTGAAGAAATTCGTAATGAAATTCGCACCGCGGTGCCGCGCGCAATCCCGGCGTTAGCGGTGATTATCGGTTTCTTGGGTACGGTACTCGGATTGTTCATTTCCATTGAAAGAATGCCGGATATCTTTAATGCTACAAACTTAGCTTCTGATGCTGCAATTAAAGAACTTGTTGATACCATGGTCTTTTCACTCAACGGTATGAGCATCGCATTTGGCACGACTCTCGTTGGGTTATGTGTTTCATTGCTTTTGACCTTGGGGAACGTTTTTTACAAAATGAGCTGGGCGCCCTACGATCATAAATTCCATAAATTCTTGACCTTAAAGTTATACCCGCTCTTCATGGCGCCAGATGATGAGAATATCATTAGTCACCTGCTTCGCGCCATCAATGAGCTGCGCGAAACGGCGACCACGATAGAGCGTTCAAATAGCCGCCTGCTCACTTCAGTCAACTCGCTTTCAGACAATATGAAGGACTATAATACTGAAAACAGGAAGGTCCTCACGAATGTCTCCCGCGCGGTGAACGCATTCCTGGAATCGCAGCAAGGCAATAAGGACTTATTTGAAGCGATAAAAGAAATGGTTCAGCAAGCGAACGAAAGCTATCATCGCGTTTCAGTTCTGCTTGACACATCGGAGCAAGATCGCAGTGCGTTCCTGGGGTATGTGCAGGACAGTCGGGATGAAATTAAAGAAATTTGTACGCTACAGCATCAGGCCTATGAAAAAACGAACGCGGCACACCTGAAAAATCAACAGCAGCACGCTGAGGATGTTCTCCAACATTTTAATGAAGTTCAAAATGAGTTGCTGACGGATCAAAAACGAGCAAATGAGGTACAGCACGAAGAGTTTGTGAAAGCACATCTGGGTTTTCAGAAGACTTTCACACGTTTGCAGGATGAACTGATTAACTCAATAGCTCAAGATAATAAATCGCGTCTCGATGCTTTCACCGAACAAAGTGAAAAGGTTCAAAGCGGTCTGCAAGATCACATAGAATCGATAAGCGAAGAAACACAACAACTCCTTGAGAACATCAGTGAAACGACCCAGAAGCACCTTGAAGACATGGACGAAAAAGCAACTGATTTTCTGAAAAAACACCACAAAGATTACTCAGAGAACATAGCGGGCATTCGAAGTGTTCTTGGTGATTTCAAAGATCAGGTCACGAAGAGTGATAAGCAGCACAAAGCTGAGACCGTTAAGCTGATCCAACAACTTAGTGGTCTCATTCAGAAAACAATCGAAACCAATAACTATTACATCACCGGAGTGAACTGATGTTACGGCGTGAACAAACGGAAGACGATTTTACCAAACATATTTTTACAGAAATTATTGCTGCCATCGTTTTCTTTATGGTACTGTTTATTTTTGTTCAGCAGCTTAATTTTTTAGATTTATTCAAACTTTTGAAAATAAAGCAATTGCAAGAGTATCTAAAAGATGAAATTACAACGACTTTCAAAGAAAGTGAGTACGAAAGTCGGACGCCTCTCATAGTCACGGATCAAAATAATCCGCTCATTCAGAAGATTATTATGACTGAAGACGTCCTTCGCTTTCCATCGGGATCGGACAGTTTACAATCTGCTGAAGATGTCAATATTTTATTTACTGTTGGAAGAATCTTGAAGAATAGTTCATCCTTTTATGAGGCGCTAAAGGTCGAAGGTCATGCAGACAGTATACGATTGGGCCCCTCAGTGCGTAAAAAATTCCCTACTAACTGGGAACTATCAGCGGGACGGGCAATAACCGTCGTTCGCTTTTTAACTGAAAAGTTGCGCTTCGACCCGAAAAAAATCTCAACAGTCGGTTTTTCCAGCTACCAGCCTTATCAGCCACAGAACACTACTAATAATAATAGATCCGTTCCACTCCGCCTGAATCGCCGAATTGAATTTGTTATTCGATACTCCTATGCCGAATCGATCATGCGCTCAGATGCAGCTATGGCTGTTTACAGCCTGATGGATGAAAAGTCCCGGAAAAAAATTCCACTGCGCTGATTCGAGAAAGAAAAATTGAACATGATGATCATTCTTGTCATCAACAAAATCTTTGTAGGCTTAATTTTAATTGGGATTGATCTCGCTCAATTGGCAAAACTTAAGCTAAAGATTAATTTGTAACTCGAATTTTTATAGTTACAAATTCATTCGAAACAGGGATGAGAATTAAACAATGCCTGAAAAATTCGAAATGGGCATCGAGCTTCCGAGCCTAATCAAGGTTCTAGGCACGAGCCTCTACTCCAACCGTGATGTTGCTCTGCGTGAGCTCATTCAAAACGCCAATGATTCCCTCGTGAAGCGTCAGGTTGCCACAGAGCAGCCATCTGGTGAGTTGTGGCTGCGTATCGACTATACAGCTAACGGAACGCTTACGATTCGGGACAATGGAATTGGCATGACGAAAAAAGAGATCCATGATTACCTTTCCACTATTGGCCGCAGCGGTACCGCTGAATTTCGCAAGATTCTCGAGTCAAACGACCATGCTGCAGCACATAAGCTGATCGGCACATTTGGTCTCGGGTTGCTGGCGGCGTTTTTTATTGCAGATCACTTGGAGATTCGAACTCGCTCAGAAAACTCGGAAAGTGATGGCTACAAATGGACCTGCAAGGGGGATACCTATTACGAGCTTGAACCATGTGACAAAGAGGATGTAGGCACAATACTAACCCTGACAGTCAATCCGAAACACCATGATCTTTTAAACGACGAATCTCTAGAGCACGTCATTCGGAAATATGCCGACTTCATCGAGTTCCCGATTTTTTTCGGGCGCGGCCGTCGCCAGATAAACACCAGGGTCGCTCCCTGGGATAATAAAGATGAGGACGACATTCACTATATGGAATTCCTGCGACATCGCTATCCGGATTCGAACGATCCTTTATCTGTTATTCCGGTAAGACCCAGGGGTGATGTAGCCGTGAAAGGCGTACTTTTCATCCCGCCCTCAAAAGATCCGGAATACGATGTTGGTTCGGTTGAACTTTACGTGCGGCGGGCATTCGTTTGTGTATCACGCAAGGGCCCGTTGCCACGCTGGGCAGTTTTCATCTGTGGGATAATAGAAGCCCCGGCATTAAACATCCAGGTCAGTCGCGAAGGGGTGCAGCACGATGCTGCTTTTAAAGCATTGAGTGAGGCGCTGGAGGCGACCATCATTGAGCACCTCATTTTCGTTGCGGAGCACAAACGACGCACATTCGCCGAGATCAGTGCGCTTTATGGGGGAAGAATGAAAGCAGCATGCATCCATTCTGTAAAAGTTTATGATGCCTTCAAGAACAAGCTCATTTTCCGCACCGAACACCGGACGGTCAATCTGCTCAAGTATATGGAAAGAGCAGAAATTGACGAAGATGGCAAAACTCACATATACTATTTAACCGAGCCCGCTTACCAGGAACAATATCAACTGCTATTTGCCGAAAAAGATTTGGAGGTGATCGATGCCAGCGATCCGAGAGACGAAGCGTTCTTAAAACAATACGCGCGAGTCGAAGCGAATATGGTAGTTAGTCGCATTGATGTCGGCGCAGGCTACCTTTTCAGGGAAGTGGAAGATCCGGGCTGGCGGATTATGGAAAACTTTTACGGCCAACTCATCGATGAGCCCATCAACGCCAGGGTAGTTGAATTCGATCCAAAAGATATTCCAGCAGTACTCATTCGTGGTAAATCCGATCAAAAACGTGATGAGCTGAAACGATATTTACGTGCCTTCAATTCACCGCCAGAGTTTAAAAGCATGCTTAAAAAAATGATTGAGGAGCGAGGCGTCGGGCGAGACCGTGTATTGTATTTAAATGCGAGTAATGCCGTGGTTACAACTCTGAAATCGCTAGTGGAGTTCTCCGAACCGGATAATGTGCACCACCTGCTAAAGCTCTCGCTGGAACAGATTTACTTCGGCGCTCTTAGTTTCGCTCGTGAACCTCTGACAGCGAATATATCAAAACGCATCCATGAGAATCGCAATGAAATCATTTGTAAAGTTTGTGAACTGGTCCTGGAGAATGCTAAGCTCAGGACGCAAATGACCCAAAAAAGAGAGGATGGAGAAGTATGAATGAAGTGAACGATGTCATCGTGAGCGACATGGGAATCGAACTTCCCGGCCTGGTAAAAGTGCTCGCCAACAGTCTCTACTCGAACCGCGAAATTGCACTCAGGGAGCTGATTCAAAACGCCAATGATGCGTGCGTTAGGCATCAAGTGCAGTTGGAAGGAACTGAACAGGGTGGCCGGCCACCTTCTATCCGTATTAATTTTAATCCTGCAGGCGTTTTGTCCATCGAAGATGACGGCCTCGGGATGACCAAAGAGGATATTCAGAAATATCTTTCGACCATCGGCAAGAGTGGTACTCGTGAATTCCGAAATGTCTTAAAGCAAAAAGATCGTGAGGCTGCGTACCGTTTAATTGGCACATTTGGACTCGGTTTGCTGGCGGCCTTCGTGATTGCAGATAAAGTAGAAGTTGAAACCCGGTCGATCTCGGAAGGTGGCCAGGGTTACAAATGGGAGTGTGATGGTAATGGTAAGTATCAACTGACGAAACAGAAGAGGGATAAGATCGGCACCAAGACGACTCTGCACATCTCACGTGAGCACGTTGATCTTCTCGTGGATGAGCGCCTGCGCGATATCATAAAACGGTATGCGGATTTTATTTCATTTCCGATTTACATGGGCACGCGCGGTTTTGATCGCGTCAACGTTATGAATGCGCCGTGGCATGAGCCGGATGCGGTGAACCAATCGCGCGAACAGCTCGTTCCCGGCTTTCTGCAGTTTCTCAAAGCAAGATACGGCGATCAGTGGGATGAGCCGGTAGCTGTTTTCCCGATCACTATCGAGCAAAAAATTGAGCATAAAAACGTACGCATCGGCGGTGTACTTTATGTGCCTTCACGCCCGGATGAAGACATTCCTAACGGTACGGTAGATTTGTATGTGAGTAGAATGTTTATCCGTAGCAACATGTCCGACCTTTTACCGAAGTGGGCGGTTTTTATAAGTGGTATTCTCGATACCCCCTCCATCAACGTCCTCGTCAGCCGAGAAGATGTACGTCGTGACGATGCCTCTGTCGAGGCCGTTCGCAATAGTCTGGAGGATGAGATCATTCGTCAGATTCACGAGATGGCAGTGAAACAAGGAGGCACTTTGTCCCGGATTCTTCTCCTTTACGATACCGATATCAAACTGAGCGCTCTCAAGTCAAAAAAATTTTTCAAAGCGGTTTGCGACATCATTCGCTTCCAAAGCGATCGTGTGAACAGCACCACCTTGCCGGATTACCTGGCGCGCGCTCAAACGCGAAATGACAAGGAAGGCGATGTCATCTACTATTTTAGCCAACCCCAATCACGCGCGCAATACGTGCGGCTATTTCAGGAAAAAGATGTCGAAGTTCTCGATGCCAGCGGCCGTTACGATGCACCATTCCTCGAGCACTATGCCCAGATACGGGATAATGTGCGTGCGCGCAGGCTGGATATTGGCGCGGACTACCTGTTTGAGAGTTTGGATGACACGCAGCGTGTCGAATGGGGGCCGCTCGAAGATGAATTGCGCCGAATTGCGCATGACGGCCGCATGCTTGTCAAGACTGTACAGTTCGAGCCTGCCGATATTCCGGCGATTTTGACCTACGGTAAGGAAGTAGAAAATGTACAGGCATGGCGAAAGATGCTCGGCAAGCACGGCGAGGAACTGCCTGACGAAATGCGGGACATGTTTGAGAACCTCGTGGAGAATGCAACCGCAGGCGCCCACGCCGGGACGTTGAACCTCAATGCAAAAAGCAAGCTCCTGCGGCAGATACTCGACATTCTGGCCAGTGATTATCCTCCCGAGATTCGCTCGATCGCCACTACAGCAATGCATCAGATCTATCACAGCGCACGCCAGTTTGCCCAGGAAGATATGACCCAGGATATGCTACAGCATGTGTACGAGTTGAACAACGACGTGCTCTCCAGAGTTTGTGAACAGACCAAGTGGCATATGGATGAGAAAGCCAAAAAGCTACAGTTAGAGAGTCAGGTTAAGACGTTGACAAAGGAAAACGCAGATCTGAAGGATGAGGTGAAGGATTTGCAAAAACAGATGATGCAGGGATAATTGTATCGCACAATCAGCCAATGATAATTGTCGTTTTTGAAACTATTGGACTATCGACAAGAAGAGCAAAAAGAACAAAACCCCCTAAAGACCAGAACAATGCCAACCTTCTGGGCAAACTGGAAAGAACATCAAGCTGATGTGATTAAGCTGTGGCTGGAAGAGCAGTATGAGGTCGATATTTTGACCCTCACGCCGTTTGATATAGGTTTGGATGATACTGACCTGAATATGCGAGGCGCCGTATTCATCCCTGCAACCGCCTGCCCTTCCAGCGATGGCGAACCCGAAATCGGCTTCGTCGACGTGTGGATAAGCGATAGGAAGTATATCTCACGAAATGCAAAAACGTTGCCGATCTGGTCTTTATTTTACAGTGTGGTGCTGCAATTCTACTCTGCAGAATCAGGCTCTCCAGTCCAGCCACCGGAAGAATGGCAAGCAATAGTTAGAAAAATGGTGACCACAATTATTTCCGAAATGTTTGACGTGCTCGTGACCCGGCGCCGCAAGGATCTCAAACAAATTCTCTCATATTGGCCAGACATTATTGTTGCTGCCATGGTAAGTGAAGCCCTCAAAAAAAACATTGGTGAAACGTTCTGGATACAGACTCAGTCAGGAGAGACGACTTTTGAGAAATACCTGGGCGATTGGCATAGTTTGGATGAGAGTGAAAACGTGGACATGTTTGCTATGACAATCCATAGGTCGCCTTCGCAGTATCCGGCATCCCTATTTGAGCCAGATGTCGTCATCGATGCCACAGAGCCTGCCATTTTCCTGCGACTGTTGTTCGAATCTCAGGCAACACGAGACCGACGCGTTGACATCATCGATACCCATGATGACTCCCTACTTGCAGATGATGTACTCATAAAGAGCCAGCATATGCTCCTCAAAGAAGTGTGGCACAGCAATCTTTTGGGTTTTATTGAACTCGAATTCGGGGATTTTTCCCATACACCCGCTGTTATTGGTATATCGCAAGAAACAACAACCGCGTTACTTGGCAATGCCACCAAGCTTATTACACATCTAAAGCATGAACGACATGAACTTTTTGTAGGCGGCTGGGAGTTTTTCAAGGATTATTACCTGGCCGTGAAGGAGGCACCTGGTAAGTTTATTCTCAATGTCAAACACCCTATCATCACTAAATTATCCAACCTGCCTCAAACAAGCCTCGCTCTAGAGATTGGTTTGCAGGGTCTTTATTATCGTACCTACTATTTACAAACGGTAGATTCACAACTGCGCAAGCGACATGAAACCGAGGTTTGGTCCGATGTGGAAGAGCAAATAGACTCCATCATACGGCTTGAACGCAGGGTCATTGGCCTCAAAGCACGTGTGGGGAACTTGTCAAGGCAAAGAGATGAGCTGGAAGCCAGGCTGAAGGCCCAAGTAGACGAAAGGACTGTGGCCAAACTGGAGAAGGCGATTCAATCCAAGGAAGAGAAGATCATACACCTGATGTCCGAGCTCCGCGACAAGACAGAAGCTTTTCAAAACGCCCTGGAAGAAAATGAGCGCCTTGACGTGAGATATGCTGACCTGGCAAGGCAGATCCGCCACGGGCATACAAAATTAGTGGTCGAAACCAGGTCGGATCGTAATATACCATGACTCAAACAAATAACATGCTCCGCTTCCGTTTTCAATCCCGCACAACAAAAGTATATCGAATCGAAGAGGTTGTTCTTACGGGCACAAAACCCTTGCCAGGGCGGGATTTGAAGCTTGATCCGGATGAATTATCCAATCTCCTCAAGTCGAGTAACGAATTGTGGCGTTCCATACTGGAACCTGACTTGAGTTCACTGCTTCTGCAGCGCGAGGAGAGCGGGAATCTTATGCGAGAGTTAGGTTCTGCACTTTTTCGAATTTTGATCAATGATGATGCAGAGACACGACGCCTTTACACCGAAGCTTTACAGGCCCACCCGAAAACACTAGGCCGTGTTGAATGTCTCACGATTGCTTTGCAAAACCTGCCGCCGAATCTTGAGCGCCTTCCGTGGGAATTGATGTTTGACATGGAAAAAGGGCTGTACCTGATAAAGCAGCCACGCTTTTCGATCGTACGCCTCCCATCGACTCTCTCAGGGAATCAACGCCTCAAATCCGCTCCCCCGCTACGTGTACTTGTTATGTTATCCAACCCCATATACGGCCCCAGTTTTACCGCTCTGGATGGGAAATGGTACAAAGCCGAGGTAGAGTATCCACTCACCGATCATTTGGCTCATTATGATGCCATTATTGATGTTCAGCGCGAGGTAGGCAAAGATTTAGTCCAGTTTAAGATCCTTCGCAAAGTGACCAAAAAAGTCCTGAAAGCAGCGCTACAATCAGAATATGATATCCTATACTTCTGCGGGCACAGCTTTATTGATCCGGATAAGTGTGAACCATTCCTGCTGCTCGAAGACGGCACACCACTGCGTCGAGGTGTAGCCTTAAACATCGAAGAGCTTTGCGATCTGCTCCGACCTTCATCGATCAGGGTTGTCGTACTAAGCTCGTGTCGTTCTGCGACGATTGCAGATGAGCTTGAATCGCGATCCGGCAGGGGAGCTGCAAGAGTCATCGCAGAGCTACCAAACATTGATGCAGTCATTGGCATGCAATCGGAGATTCCGTTGTACGCCGCAACAGCTTTTGATTTTGCCTTCTTGAAGCATGTCGTCAGGTGGCAGCCATTGAGTTCGTGTTTGCATGAAGCGAGATTTGCCATCAGTTCAATTTTGGAGAATCGCCCTGACTGGGCCTTACCTGTACACTTTGGTCGGTGCCTGGCACCTTTCGAGAGGATGACACATGTTTCTGCTGGAAAATATCAGCTCGGCTTGTCAGAAGTGCAGCGAAAAGAAGTTATCGACAAATTGAACCTGGGTGTTGGTTTGGCGGGTTTGCTCTCGATGGCACAACAGCGAAAGGTTAAACTGTCCCGCGGCTTGTTAATTTCGAAGTGGCCAGTTACGAATGCGGATTATAAGATATTTCTTGATGCAAAGCCGACCCGGAAGGTGCCGGATAATTGGAAACGTAGTGCTGATGGGATCGCATCGTTTCCCCACGGCCAACAGAATTATCCTGTTGTTTGCGTTTCACTCGAAGACGCACGCGATTACTGCGAATGGATGGGCGCGAGGCTCCCAACAGCCGATGAATGGGAAATTGCTGCAAGAGGGCGAGCCGGACGAATCTTTCCCTGGGGGGCTCGGTTTGATACACAGTGTCTTAATATTAAAAATAAAAATGGCGGCCAAACCTCGGTTTTTAAATTTCCAAGAGGATGTAACGCGCTAGGTATTTGGGATATGTGCGGCAACGTTTATGAGTGGACAGATAGTACCGAAGAGGGCAAACAGATCGTCAAAGGAGGGTGTTGGGAAGATCATCCTTTATTCGCTCTACCAAGCTCCTCCGGCCTACGGGATGCCGACAAGGGATATGCGCAAGTTGGTTTTCGGTATTGCCAAAACTGCGAGTAGTTATGCAAGAACGACCCAACATATGTTTCATCGGGCCGCAATAAGAATACAAGGAAACAAGTGATGCCAACAAATCTGGTCACCAGGCAACTGTTCGAAGGGTGGAGGCAAAAAGTTGTCGCAGACTTTCACGAGAGCCGAATTCGCTTGGAGAAAGCGGAAAGTGGTTTAGCGCGCCGAATGCTTATTAAAAATCGCGGTGGTCAGAATATCGAAATTGGCGATCCGGCTTATGCTTGTTCGGCTGCGATGGAGGCAATAGATGTAAAAATGAGTGACGGGCATTTTCTCACGCAAGTCAAGGTTGTGAAGAAGAAAAAGCGTTACTATGGCCGGGAAACGGCGAGGCGAATAATAGTACAAAAGTATCATCCAGCCGAGTGGCGCGGTGGGGAGCAATTCCATCGTCTTTTTCAAAAAATTCTTCGTCAGTTTATCGCTCGCGAGATGAAAAGATCCATTTATGGCGACGTTGAAGTCGACTTGCCCGACCTCGATCCAACCAAATTAGAGATGCAACTCTCCCGGGATACGGTTGTTGAGTTAGTTGCCGATGTGACCATGATCGCACAGTTGTTCGGCGAGAGAAGACAAGCGAGGCTGGCAGATGTTGCCAATGCCATGATTCTATTCATAAAAAAGATAGTCTATGAAGGCAGCGATGATTACCTTCTAAATCATCTTGTTAATCCGGGAAATTTGGATAAAAAAGAGTTGAATCAATTCACAAAGATTCAGACGACTTCAGCGGAAGAAATTCCACTACTGACGGTTAGGGAAGCCCTGAACTATTTCGACCGCAGCCGTTTTGAGAACAGCAGGGAAATCGACAGATTCACTGACGAACTCATTGACCTGGAAATTCTGCAAAAGAAGATCGGGGAGTTGAGCGTGGAGAAGCTGTTCGAGTACGCTAACACCAACTCGATCATTTATCGGGAATCCGAATTATGGAGGTTCGTGCAACGCGCCCTCGACCTGACGGATGCATCTCTCTATCAGAGAAAGCGCCAGTTCTGTGTACAATTAGCCAGGATAGAATTTGGCCTGCCTGAACGCTTCGAATACTTGGTGAACCTGTGGAAGGCGCATGAGGCAGTTACCGCCATTGCAGCCTGTGAAGAGCGCATAGATTTGCTGAAAAACGAAGATTCTAGGGAAACACTGCTGGCGCTTCGAGATTATCTGAAGTGGTATGTCGCAAGTCAATACCCAAAGTTTGCACCGAAAAGCGATGATTTCTATCAACTCGAATTATCAGAAATTTGCGATTTGCCGCCAAGCCAGCTCATTGACCGGCGGCTGGGTTTGCCGGAATGGAGTATCGGTGTAGGCGGCTTTCGTGAGTTTGTCTGCTCCTATAGTTATTTTATCGATGATTTACACCCAAGGTTGAAATCGCTTCTTTCTGACTTAGAATCTCTAAAACCTAAACCAAGCAAGTTAGTAGGTCTTATTAAAGAATTCCTTGATGATCGTCATTCTAGCGAGGAAATAAGTGATGAGTAAATTAAAATTTCCCCCGCCATTGACTTGCAGTGACATCACGGAGCTGCTGCCAGCCTTCGCCCGGCGGCAACTCGACTCCGAAAGAAGGGGCCGTATTGAAGGCCACCTGCAATCCTGTGATATATGCCTGGAAAGGCTTGGCGATGAGCTGGCAGAACTCAAGCTTCAGACGGTCGTAGCGATGTTCGCATTGTTCCCGCAGGGTAAGTTTGGAATGGGTAATGTGGGTCTATTGTGGCAGCGTGCCATAGAAAATGAAACCCGTTTGGATTCGGAAGCGGCGGAAGCAGTAGAGAAAGTTCGACAACAGCTCAATCAGTTTCTTGTATTACTAGCTCTGCGTCGACCACTCAGGACGCTCGATGCACCAACTGACACACAGGATTTGCCAGAAAAACAAATTACTGTTGTTGATCAGCAGTGGCAGACGCTTACTGAACACTCACTCGAATGCAAGATCGAGTCCGGCCCACAGATATTGAGTACCGGCAAGTTCCAATTGAAAATCAGCGGAAGTGATCGCCATATAGCTAGCTTTCGTAATAAAACAATCATTTGCGATTTAGACCTTAGCAATGGGCAAAAGATATCTTTCGAATCCAAAATCGATGCCGTTGAAATCACCTTCAGCGCGACGGGCTTACCGAGACCTTCATCTGATCTGAATATTAGTGTGGACCGTATCGCGTTGTACATAATCGTGTAGTACGACTACCCTGCGTGGGGCTGATCTGTTTCGCAATATCTCCTCATTAAATATAAAAAAAGCGACATCATACCCACTCTCGTTGCCCTTCTTGACCGGGAATTACTCTAAAGTACGCCCCCCAACCAATCACGCCGATTCTGAATCGATGCACGTCAATCCCAAATTAATAGTTGTTTTAATTTTTCGTTTGAGTCAGATTGGCGCTTCACTCCTGCATAAAAGACAAATCATTTATTAAGGGAACTAGCCTGGTTAATTTTTACAAATGATTGGAGTGAAGCAATGAAAAAAAATGAAACTTTAAGTTTTGAAGATTACATGGAAATCATTCATCCCTCCCGAAAACGCAACTTTGATGACTATACTAATCACGCTATTGTGCGTACTTGGGCACAGGCAGATGGCTTTGAAGGTTTTGACCTTGAGATGCAAGAGGATGCGATTGCGGCTGTATTTGGTGAAAAATCAAGCCGGTTGAATACTTCACTGCAGATCCGTATGGGGAAAAATCGAAGGGCGATACGGGTTATTGATGAGAAACTGAAGAGGTTGAATCACAGGCATCATGAACTGCAGGAGCGAATCGCCTGCTTTGTTGCCCCTCCAGCCCTTCCGTATTCGATTGTACCTATTGGCATTGTATCGATACTTTTTGTCACATTGGGTGCTGGCCTACGCTGGCTCTTCCTGGATGCGGGAGCCTTTGATCTCTGGCAAACGGTTTTTTCAAGCGAAGGCGAGTTGGGTTTGGTAATACTCTCATTCATAATGGTTGTGGTTTTAGCACTAATTTTGTGCGGCAGTGTGAGCCTTTCAGTCGGGTTTTACCACTCGAAGGCCCTCTATTGCGTCTTCAAGCGGCGTATCAGTATAATGTGCCATTGTGTTCGCAAAGCAGTATTCACAACCCTGTGGCGACCACATCTTGAACGGATCACTGACGTGTTAGTCGATCAGAAAGTGCGGATACAAAAAGAAATCGAGGAACATTCCATAACCATGAGATATGAGTTTGAAAAGCTTGAAAAGCAGAAGGAGGCCATCATCACAATTTACCGGGCAGGTTACATGGAAGGTCATGCACGAAAAAGAAGCAGAAAAAATTTGTTTTTTTTAAGCCACACCGTATCCTAAAATACTAATATGGGATAATTTAATTTTCCGCGCTACATAGCCGCAAATCTTTCTTTCGTTACGCGATCAAGCTGTTACAGTTGAGGGCAAGGCTCATCTCTAACACAAGAGACAGGCGAGTTATGAAATAGAACAAAAAAGTGGGTCAATTGTTGGCGAGCGGCTAAAAGCGGCTATTTTGAGGGCGACACAGCTAAGCGCTGCAAAGGGGAGATGTCTGAACAGAGTGGCGGAAACTGCGCACTGAACTTTAAAGTGAAGATGATTCGATTGCGAGCAGAGTAGAAGAGTCTCTTTAGGTCGTCAAGCGCGCCGCTCATCTAACATGGGCGGCGGATTCCCGGACTTCCAGACAAGAGATTAGACTTAAGAAGACAGGATTGTCAAATCCTACTGATTGCGACAACTATAATTCCAGACGCCCCGGACAAGATGCGGCAATTACCGGCCGCTGCACGAATGTCAAAGTTCCGTCCTATGATACCAAAATCGTTGCACCCGTCAAGGCTTCAGCGGATTGAACTCCGAAAATACCAACCTAGCCTTGTGACGCTTCAACCCGCCTTGTCACTTCGTCCACAAATTCCCCCGGAGAAATTTCCAGCGCCTTCGCGATTTGAATAATCGTAGAGAGCTTCGGCTCCAACACGCCGCGCTCAAATGCGGAAATGGTGGTTCTATGTAACCCGCATTTTTCGGCAAACTTCTCTTGAGAAAACCGTCGATCAATACGAAATCGTTCCTTACGTTTCTCAAACAGGACCGTCCCACTCACCCGCGCAACCAGTTTTTCATCTTTCTTTTCCATGCCCAAACATAGTTGAGCATAAATGAAGAATCTACAGCGTGTACACTGCATTTTCAGTCAAATGACTTCAATCGAATTATATAATCAACATAAAATGAATAGTATACTATTCATTTTATGTTGATTATTATATTCATCATCCTATCTTATAAACCGATCTGAATACAAAATACCGGTTTCGTTGGCGGTAACGCCATGAGTCCCGGCTCTCACGCTCAACTCATTCAGCGAGGTTTTCTCATGACAAAGCGAGTCGCTATTTTCGTATTTGCTTTCCAATTCCTGTTTACTTCTGTTTCCGCACGCCAAAACCTTGTCCAGGAAGCGTGGGTGCGCCATCACGCTTCGCGTCTGACGGACGACAGCATAGAGCGGGTCTCCATGATGCGCACCGATCCTGTGGGCAACGTCTACGTCGCGGGGGTGACGGCGGAAGGCGCTGAAGGACTGAACATCCTGCTCATCAAGTATGACGCATTGGGAAACTTACTCTGGAGTCGCAGCATCAACGGCGTTCCACAGGCATCAGGAGATGATCATATCATCGACATGTACGTTTCCAATAACGGCCAGATCTACCTGACGGCTAAAAGCGGGGTGCGTGAGCAGGGCTGGGACATGTTGACGGTCAAAGTCTCGACGACCGGCGTGATCGAGTGGGCAGCACAACATAACGGATCGGGCAGCGGAGACGACATTCCTGTGAAGATTGCCGTCGACGCCGACGGCTCCGCTTATGTGGCGGGAAACAGCCGCGCAGATGATTTTCGCGACGACGTCGTCATGATAAAGTATGGTCCGGGCGGCGGCGAACAATGGATCGAACGTTATCGGCCAAGCGGCTCGGGTTCGCCTGACGCTGAAGCCGTCAGCGTTCAAATAGACGGCGAAAGGAACTTGCTTGTTGCAGCGACAAGCTTTGAGAGCTTTTCGTCGTTCAAGCGTTCAGGATATACGGCTTTGAAATACGCGCCTGACGGAGCGTTGTTGTGGACGGCAAGTGAGACGGAACGATATGTCGGCGAACCGTATCGTGCGACCGCCGCCGCCGTCGATCTGCAAGGAAGCTTCTACATCACGGGCGGGTTGGGTACGATCAAGTTTACAAAAGACGGGGAGCAAGTATGGCGAACGATTCATGCAAACAGCAAATTTAGAAACAACACATATGATGTTCTTGTGGACGCGCAACGAAACGTTTTTGTCGCAGCGAGTCAAAAAATGGCTGACCGACCCCATGACGAGTATGCAACCATCAAGATTAATCCCATCGGACTGATCGAATGGGTCGCTCGGCATCGAGATTCCGGCAACTTTGACAATCTGCCGCATAACGTATTTCTTAACAACGAAACCGTTTATGTCAGCGGTCGCGCCGGTCTGTTGGGCTACGATAAGAACGGCGCACAACAATTTCTGTTAATGAAAACTAACATTTCTCACTTCATTTTGAATATCTTAAGCCTTTATTTGTAAAAGCCTTAGGGGCAGACTCATTGTGGCAATGTTTGAAAAACGCTTGAGGGTGGCTCTGAGTTTTGTTCTTCATTTTTTGCCTAAAAGGTTCCAAATTAGCCTCAATTTGAAGTGAGAAATGTTAGTGAAAAGTAATATGACGCACGACTTCGGCGTGGTCGCCCCGTCCGGTAATCTTGTTATTAGCGGCGACAGAAAAAGACCTGTTGAGCCGCGTGATTTGTTCACAGCGCAATGCACGCCCTCCGGCGGAGAATTATGGACAACGTGTTTTGAAGGAACGGGATCTGCGCTTGGGCATGGAACGGCCCTCACGACCGACGGTCTAGGAAACGTCTACATCACCGGCAGCTCAACGGCAAAGTATAGAGCGCAGGGTCAAAAAGAATGGAGTCGCCTATTGGCGCCGACGACAGAGGACAGCAACGCGGCGGCTGTCAGCGTGGACGGCGACGGAAACGTCTACGTCGGCGGCCAAAACATCGAAAAGTATGACGACAACGGTCAATTGCTGTGGAGCGTCGACGCTGGTAACGTTGACGTCGTCGATCTGCTGGCGGACGACGCCGGAACCGTATATATCACAGGGCGCACCACTCATAATCCGGGCGTCACTGACGACATTGCAACTTTCAAATTGAACGCGAACGGCGACAAAGTTTGGGAGCGAATCTACAACGGGCCGCTGGCCGGCATTGACTATCCAGTAACAAGCGTCCTTGATCGGAACGGAGACGTCGTTATTGCAGGAGACAGCGAAGGCATAGGCACGCAAAAGGATTACGTGATTATCAAGTATGCTGCTTCAAGCGGCGCACAGCTTTGGCTCAATCGCTTCAATGGACCGCAAAACGGCGACGACGAGGTCGCCGGTCTAGCGGTTGACAGTGAAAACGGGGTCTATGTTTCGGGGTCTCAGCCTGGGACGAGAGAGTTCTTAACCGTCAAGTACGATCAGGGCGGGGTCATCACATGGCTTAAGGAAAAGGACATCGGTACGTGGAACACTCGATCCGTTGACGTCGAAATCAATGCAAATGATCAGATTTATGTCCTTGGTCATCGGCCGGGAACGCGAAATGACGGCAGTTCACACTTGGTGAAATACACGGTCGACGGCGAAGAATTGTGGGCTGCGGACGTACTGGGTGCGCCCGTTGATCTCGGAGTTGACGGTCAGGGAAACGCCTATGTTCTGGGCTACCGGGATTCGGAAGAAACCGGCAGAGACGTCAGTGTTGTTTCGTATTCGCCCGTAGGCGCTGAAACGGAAAGTTTCAGCTATAACAATCCCGGAAATCGAGATGATTTTCCTGTTGCGCTCACAGTCGACAAGCATGACAACATCGCCGTCCTCGTCAATGAAGTGAGAGTCCCGTCATCGTTCTCTAATCCCAAAGGCTATATCATGACAGTTATTCGCTATGTGCAAGCGTCGTCGACTGCACCGCAAGCGCCACAGCTTGTTTTGCCGCTCGATGACGCCAACAATGTTGAACTCAAAGCCCAATTCGTTTGGAACAGTACGGTCGGCGCTGATTTCTATCACGTCCAAATCGCTTCCGATTCGCTTTTCTCAGAACTCATTCAGGAGTTTTACGGCGTCACACAGACGACAAAATCTGCTGATCTGTCATCAAACACAGCGTACTTTTGGCGGGTAGCCGCTGTGAATGCCGGCGGACTCAGTACATGGTCGGAACATTGGCAATTCACTACCGCCGTACAACGCCCTAGTGCGCCAATACTTCTGTCTCCTGACGCCAACGAGACGGGCGTATCGATTACGCCGACATTCATGTGGCGCAAGGCGGACTTGGCAACTAGCTATGTCGTTCACGTCGACGATGATTCAGTGTTTGTTACTCCTGAATTTGCGTTTAGCGTGGCAAGCGATACGTCAATAGCCTGGAATTCCGAAACGCCGTTGGCGAATACGACGCGATACTTCTGGCGGGTGCGCAGCGAAAACGACGACGGCGCAGGAGTATGGTCGCCTGTTCGAGCGTTTACAACGGAAACGCCAACCGGCGTTGACGAGAATAATGCGGACGTTCCCGCCGAGTTCGCATTGTTTCAAAACTATCCCAACCCCTTCAATCCAGCAACCACGATCAAGTACGCGGTGGCTAAGCGGGCGCATGTCTCACTGACGGTTTTCAACATCCGCGGAGAAGTCGTTGATCACCTTGTGGATGAGATGCAGGAGCCGGGCGTTTATTCAGTCATTTGGCGGTCACCCGATACTGCCAGCGGGGTTTATTTCGCAAAACTTGAAGCCCAAGACTTTAGATTTGTAATGAAACTGACTCTCATTAGATAGATTTGACTAGGGAGGGAGCATACTTGTAGAGGAGCATTGCGAAAGGCTAAAAATACGGGTGAATCTCATGTAGAGATTCGCCCGTTCAATTCAATGTTTAGGAATCAGAGAACGTTATGCTTTCCTGAATTTTCCGGTTGGTCGTTTTTCGAAAAGCAATTCTTGTCGGTGAATGACGTAAGAAAGTAAATTCTGAAGCATATTCGTTTTGCACTTTATGCGTTCTGAAACTTATGTTTCAGATGCAGACCTTCTACGATACACTCTTTCATGTCTTCGACATCGTCAAAAAACGTCCACGGATTAAACAGCTTTATGGAGTTTTTCAGGATTTGTATCGAGATTTGAGTAGTATCATACTTATCGAAAACCTTTGCCACCGAGCTGAGAAATCGATACGTAAAGAAGGCGTCCAAAAAACTGTTGACGCCAATTGCCGCCAATGTGCCTGGACCGGGAATCAAATGAAAGAGCTTGGCTGCCAACTTTGACCCGCTTATGAACACAGCCGCTCCAATGATCGCAGAAGCGGCTAACCCAACAATACTATTTTTCGACAACTCAAGGCCGTCTTTGTTGGCGATCATTATCGTCCCAGTGACCCAAATGCCTTTCAGCACCGCTACATCTGAACCAAATGAGAAGGCGCCTGGAATCCCAACTGCGCCAGCGGCGGCAGAAGCCCCGCCAACTATCGTTCGAAAACGACTTGGTACCTTCATGTCTAATCTCCCGTTGTCTGTTAAACTTACGTGTTGTTTGTCCTGGAAGAATAACAATCCGGGAGACTTGAAGCTTTGCGTTAAAGCATTAAAAAATGCCACTAAAGTGCATTTTTCGCACGATATTCTAAAGGTGCGCAATCAAAATGTTCACGGAAACTTCTAATGAAGTGGCTCAAATTGTTAAATCCGGTGGCGAAAGCAATTTGAGTAACGTCCTTAAGCGGCTCATGTATTAACAAATGCGCTGCGGCTTGTAGCCGAATTGTTTTGACAAACTGACGCGTATTCAACCCGGTCAGTTCTTTTATTTTGGAGTTTAGCGCTCTTTTATTCATGTGCATTTCGAGCGTCAAGCGCTTCACGCTGAAACGAGAACTATCAGCCAATTTAGAATCATTGAATTCTCTAGTCAAAACTTCCGTTAAGTTCTTAACAAACATTCCATATTCAGCCTGAAGTTCTTCTCTAGCGAAGCGAATCGTAGCCATCGTAAAATGCTCGATAGTTGCACTTTGTAACCGAATGAGTTCGGATCGATATTGCGTGATCTTCCGCTCGTACGTCTCCAGCTGCTTTTTCTCATCGATATATCTTTCACCGCAGGTTAGGCCCACACAAGCGACAAATCCTAAAAATGCAAATTCGAAAAGCGGAAAAATATTTTCGGTAATAAAGCCATTTGACCACAAAAGATCGTACGAACCAGCTAATAGAAGAACTATCAAGCCTCCTCGCGTCCAACGCATGAATCGGAAGCTCTCACTCAGACGGGACCTTTGAACCCAATAACTGTATCCGAGTAACAACGGCGTGACAAAGGAAAACAATACAAAGCCCATATCTGGTTTGTAAGCCACATAATCCTGCTCCGAAAATGCCATATCGTGGATAATAATTTCGTCAGTGTAAAAGAAGAAATTGAAGATGGACATAACACAGAATCCGATACTCGTTGCATAGGATGCCACTAATAATGGTTTGTGCATTCTTCCCACAAAAAGAAAAGTGAAGTGCAGGGTAAAAACGACCATCATGATTGGACCGCAAATTCCGAATCTTCGATAGCTGTGCGCCAAAGGCGGGTCGTGAAAATTTCCTTGAATAAACCCGGCCATGCAACTGTATAGCATAGCTGAGAAGGACAACAGAGCGAATATCAGGTATTGTCTTTCCTTGGAACGGACATAATACCAATAGGCGAACAGTCCTATCACCAAAGCAAAAATCGCAATTCCAAAAGAAGTGGATAACCTATACATTTACAAATTCCGCAAATCAGATAGAATTTCGAATCGAATTCAGTGAGTATTGGCCAGTGTTTTCTTCCCTTCGAGAAAGATTGATTCTTCAATTTACATTTAAGACCCAAAATTAATACTCATTTCCTTCTATCGGCATGTTTTGTTTTTGTAATCTTGACGAATAGTTGGATAAACCTATGAGCATTGAAAGCGCAGCTTACCATGCAAGGGACTTGTGGTGAATAAAAAAGGGAGCTTTCATTTCGAGAAACTCCCTGTCGTTTTTAGTTTTCAGGCTGGACTTTACCGTCCCACATCCAGCAATGCGTCTTGTATTCGCATCGGCTGCATTGCTTGCCGGGATTCGGCGTGAAGATGCCGGAGGAAACGCCGCTGATCACTTCCTTGGCCAGACGGAACAGCTTTTGATAATCACGCTCGATGCGCAGAGTGCGCAATGCACGCAATTCAATTAGCTCATCGTTCAATGTCATGAGTCGAAGGGAAGGTTCACGGTCAAATAAGCGTTGATAGGCGTAACTAAACGCCGTCAGGCGCAGATTGGCGTCAGCGTCGATCTGATGGAGCGGACTTCCATGCGTTTGCAGGCGCGCAATCTCATCATTCTCTTCGACAAGGTCAAATACGCCGCGTAAATAGACCGGCAATGATTCTCCGCTTTCGGCGTCGGTCAATGGAAGCTCAAACGGCGCCTGTACGGCTTTCAAAGTCTGAAGCGGCAGGAGATGCTTAGCCAGAAACGCAACAACGCGTCGCCCCCAATGCATCAACTGGTCTTCGTATTCGGCGTTGCTCCATTCGACTTTTGTTAAGGCGGTTCTCTTTCGCCATTCGACTTCAAAAGCGTCAATTGCCCCTGCAGGCGTTAGCATTTTGTCTGCAAGTCTGAATTCATGTATTCGCAGTATAACCGCATGCAATGCACTTCGAAGCACGCGCTCTCCGAACAGCATCGGCTTCGATGATCTGTCGACATAGATGAACCGGTATCGCAAGCCGCAAGAGAGCCAGGTCTTCATTTGATTCACCGTGATCGACATTCTCATGACTCGCCTCCTTCAGTCAACAATTTGATCAGTTTATCAGCGTCAGTTTCGGAAATGTCGTTGACGTGCTTGACTTCAAAGAAGCGTTTCATATAGCGCGTCGCCTTCTCGCCTTTGAGATTGCGCCGCGCCAAATGAATTCGAATTTGACTTTGTTGCGCGTCAGTCATCGCGCCGTTTGCTTTTACAGCAGTTGTTTTGCGCCTCGAAGTTTTCGACGAACGCTGCAGTTGTGCGATTTTTCCTGACTTGCGCGCCGCCATGCTGAAAGAGCGCCTGGGCGGACCGGGTTTCTGTTGTAAAGTCGCGCTTTTATTCGAATTCGGAATAGATCGCACGCGCAGCCAATACAGCCGCTCCTTATCGTTTTCTTTTCTAACGCCGGGAATCAATCGCAGCAAGGAACTGTCGTCGTCCGCCGTCGCCAATACGACGGAAGCGGATTTCGGCAGCAGGATCACCGTCGCTTCATCCAGCACGCCCAAGGTCGCGCGCGCCGCCAGTTCGTCGCCGGAAATAGTAGTCGGCGGCATCAGCTCATCGGGATCAACGTTGAGATCATACAGTCGTATTTGACGCTTGGCCATTTTTCAACTCCTTGTCTTTTGGATTGGTTAATTTGCCGTTTTTGTTGTCTTGATTGAGCAACGCGCCGCCGAGCATGAAGGGCGCGATGATCAACGCGGAACGAATAATCGTATTCACGACATAGGTCATCGGCTTGTTGATCGCTTGCGCGATCATGTGAATGGTCGGAATCAACTCTTCATCGATTTTGGGACTGTACATTTTTCTGTCTCCATTTTTTTGTCATGTGAATTTTTTATTTGCTGTTTTTGCGGGCGGAAATGATGGTTGTGAGTGAATTTTAGCAGATCGAGAAGGAAGGAATTGTTTTGGATTTTGGTGAGAGAAGGCGGGATTGCGAGCAACAATTTAAGCCGACTCGACGAACAAGTCGAGCTGTTCACCGTCCCCCATGCTCGCAACCGGCTTGCTTAACAATTGCAGATGATCAAAGCGCGGCGGCTGAACTCTCTTTAATTCAGGCGGCGTTGTCGTCCCGTTGGTTTCCGGAATCGTTGGCGGTTCGTCTTTTCGCTCAAGCAGGCGCTCAGCGACCGCCAGTTCCGTCTTCGACTGCAGCAGATCGGCGACCGTACGATCCCGCGCCTTCATGTCGACGGCGTTTTGGATCGCTTCGCCTTTCTTGGTCACCAGTTCCCACATGTCTTGGTCGATGGTGCGTTCCGAAAACAGGTAGTGCACGTTCACCGGCCTGGTTTGTCCGGTGCGATGCACCCGGTCTTCGGCCTGCACCGTCGGTTCCGGCGAGAATTCGAGATTGGCGATGATGACGTTGTTGGCCGCCGTAATGGTAAAAGCGCGATTGGCGCAATTCGTTCCGGCGACCAACGCCACATGGCCGTAGTTCTGAAAGCCGTCGATCAAAGTTAAGCGCTTGTTCACACTCGTCGAAGCCGTGAGCGTGACGTGGTACAAGCCTTCGTCCTTCAGTCGCCTTGAGATCGCCGTGACCATCGAACGCAGGGAGCTGAAGATGACGACCTTCTCTTTGCGAGACTTCATCTCGCGCACTAGGGCGACGATGCAGTCGAGCTTGGCCCAGGTATGGGCGCTGATCGCGACGTCGCCGAGCTTGTCGCGATCCGCCGGTTGCGTGGCGGCAAAGCGCAGTTTCCACAACGCCCCGGATATCTTGCCCATGTTGGGCTCTTCATGGCGCAGGGCGGTCTGAATCTCTTCCTGCGCCCAGGTTTCGACTTTTCGATAAGCTTCGGCTTGAAGCATGTCCATCGGAATCAATTCGAAGTGACGCTTCTTCGGCGGCAACGACACCATCGAATCCTTTAGTCGGCGCACGGTAAAGGAGGCCAACAAGCGCCAGAAGCGGTTGAGATTGGAGACTTCCGGCAACAGCTTGGCTCTGCCTTCGTGCAGCGTGTCTTCGAACTGCTTGGAGACGTACTCATAAGTGCCGAATTCATCGAGAAACATCTTCGCTCCGCCGCAATAGGGATAGGGAAACAGCAGATTGCCAAAGCCGACCAGATTGCCGATGTTCCAGAACACGTCGGAGATATAGCCCTTCATCAACGTTCCAGTCAAGAGAGCGATTCCTTTGGTTTTAATCGCACGCACCGCGCGACCGCGCAAGCTGTTTTTGTTCTTCGCTTCCTGCGCTTCGTCCACCAGCAAGCCGTCGAAGACGCGGTTCTTGAGCCGTTTGTAGGCGGGATACTGCGTCGATCCGGAACTATATGTCCAGGGACGACAGCCGCAGCGGTGACAAAAGTTGCCCGTCCACTGTTCCAGATCGCCGCATTGGGGACATTCGCGCTGCACGAGGTCGAAGCGTCTGCCGCAGTCCGCACAAGTGCGAGCGCAATTGCCTTTCACCACGTGCCAGGCCTTGCCGTTCTTGTCGTGTTTAATACAATCCCAGGGATCATAGACGCGTTGCGTATCGAGCGATAGGAATTGATAGCTGGTGACATAATAGGTCGGCATGTCCGGTTTGCTTGATTTGAGCATCTTGTCGACGGCGCGATGATCGAGCAGCTCATGCGCCAAAAAACCGAACTTGCGCAATTCACGCAGCCAGTTGGCGACCGCGCCGGGCTGGCAGATAACGAGTATGCGGCGATAGCCTTTCAGGGCCGCCCAACACGCGCCGGTGACCGTCTTGCCGCCGCCCATTTCATAGCCGAGGTAGACGCCGTCCTTGAGCGTCAGACGAGCCAGGTCTTCGCGCTGGTAATCGAACAAGAACGGAAAGGTTTCAGCAATCCGTTTACGGTTGGCGGCGACCTGTTCCGGAAAGTGATCGGCCAAGTCCTTGATTTCCGGCAGGCCGAAGGCTTGCGTCAACAGTTCAACGTCGTTTTTGTCGATCTCCTTGCATTCCCGCAGTCCGGATTCGGTCTGCACGGAAAAGCCGAGATAACCGCGATCCACGTCGTGAATGAAGGTCGTTAGTCTGTCTTTGACCGTTTTCACTTCGCGCTTGACCGTTTGCCGGTTGCGCACCCAGCCCGGACGCAGCCGATATTTTTTGTTCTTTTTGAACAGCACTGCATCGTCGTTTTCCGGATCGGGGATCGTCGCTTTGGCGACATAGGCTTTCTCGTCAAAGTAAGCCAGCAGTTGATGCGGTTGCGGACGATAGACCGGAATCGCGAGTCGAGCGAATTTTTGTCTCAGCTTTTCCAGGCGCATGCGCGCGTTATCCGAAACAGCAACTTCAAAGCCGACGGCCCGAACAAAAAATTCCGATTCGGCGACGCCGCGCTTGAGCAGAGCGGGCGGGGAGCAAAAAGCGTCGAAGGCGCCGGTCTCGCGCCCGAGGGCCGGATGGTAGGCGGGCGACTTGTCCAGAAAGCGGGCGAACAACATCGTCGCCGCATCGCCGGTAATTCCGTTGTCGGTAATGCGCAGCACCGGATCGGGATTGGCGACGTGCAGCACGGACAAGTCCGGCACGTTGAGCGGCGGCGCCGAGTCGGCGCTGACGGAAATATTCAGTGATTCAGCTTGCGCCGCTTCATGAACGATTTCCAATATCCTGTCATGTACATCCGAATCCCTGTAGTCCAAAGCCTCAATCGCGGCTGACGCTTGTTGCTCAGGGATGGAAGTAAAGCGCTGGGCAAAGACGAGATCGACTTTCGGCGCAATGTTGTATTCTTGCAGAAACAGGTTTTCCAAGGTGATGCGTGTGATCAAATAAAACTGCTTGAACAAGTACTCTTTGATCTGCTTGTCCTTGGCGTTGGTGAAGGTCGTCGTTGGAATAATCGCCACCAACAGCCCCGTATACTGCAAGGCTTCGGCGGCGATTTCCAGACTGGCCGACTGACTCTCGACCGAACCGTCGTAGCGCGAGGTGCGGAATTCGCCGTCCGGCTTCCAGAGAATGCCGTAGGGCGGGTTGGCGACCACGAGATCGAACTTGTATTTCAAATGATGACGGTAATCGCATATGTCGCCGACGCGCACGTTGTCCGAGCCGAGGGCGCGCTTGGCGTAGACGGCGGTTTCGCGATCCAATTCCACCCCGAGCACGCGCGAACCGGCGTCCCGAAACGGCTTGAGCAAACGCCCGGAGCCGCAGGACGGATCGAGTACGGTGAGATCAGACAGCGGAACGAAGCAAGAAACGCATTCGGCGATGGTGTGCGCCAATTTGATCGGGGTGAAGTATTGCGCGTGCTTGCTTTCCGACCATTTCCTGAAATTCAATTCGTGTTTCGCTTCTCTTCCTGAATATTCATGCGCGTTATTCATCACGTTCTCCTTGTTGCTCGTGAAGCTTGTCGATGAACTTTTGCGCGACGTCGTCTTGATCCATCCTGGCGAATTCGATCATCACGGCTTGGCGGTCGGCGTCGGAATTGGACGCGTCCTTCAGATCATAAACGCCCAAATCCCAATTGCGCCAAGAATTGCCGTCCGCCTGTGACAAGGCGGCCAATTGTTCGTCGGCATAGTCGAGACCATAACGGCGCACCATGAAGCGCAAGGCCAGAAAGCGGCTTCCCGCCGTCGTATTGCCGATGAAAACCAGGCGCAGGTCGGCGCGTTCGCTGGCGTAGTGAAAGAAGCGTTTGAGGCAGGCGATGTAATGGCCATGAGCGCCGATCACTTCCCAGTTCTTGCCGAGATCGGTCTTCTTCAAGGCCGTACGTCCGCTGACCTGCAGCCAGACTTCACGGCGTTCGATTTCGTAGCCGCGCAAGATGTGGTAGGCTTTGCCGTTCAGCACGACGAAGCGGTAAGCGGGGCCGTTTTTGTTCCCCAATGAATGGGTAAAGGTTGACAGCATGGTTATCCTCCTGTGTGATTTCATTGCAATGAACGCGGATGGGTTCATAGTCAGTGTAGGCGGGAAACTCACAGGAGAACAGGCGGGGAAAAGCGCCGCATCCGGCGATTTGTCTCCATTGGAGTATGGACGGTGTCACGTATAATGATAAGCGGGAAAGTAATATGAAGATCAATGGAGCAGGTGCAGCAAAAAGATGAAGCGGTGACTTATTTCGCTGAAACGGTTTTCCGCGACAAGCGAGAGAAGTTTGGTATAAAGGCGAAAGATCGACGCACGCACATGTACGTCATCGGCAAGACCGGGGTCGGCAAGTCGACCTTGCTCGGCAATCTCGCCCATGCCGACGTGCAAGCGGGAAACGGCCTGGCCTTGCTCGATCCGCACGCCGATTTAGTAAAATCTCTACTTCAGAGCGTACCGGACGACAGAATGCGCGACGTTGTTTGTTTTGATCCGACCGACGCGCACAATCCGGTGCGCCTCAACGTCTTCGATCACAATCACGTTGACGAAAGAGCCTTGATCGCTTCGTCCGTTGTCAGCATCTTCAAGAAACTGTTTCCGGACAGTTGGGGGCCGCGCAGCGAGCATTTGCTGCGCGGGGCGGCATTAGCGTTATTGGAATATCCTGGCGCTTCTCTTTTGGACGCGCCGCGCTTTCTGTTGGACGACGGTTTTCGCGACGACGTACTGGAACACGTCACAAATTCCGAAGTGATCAACTTGTGGGACGCGGAGTTCGCCGGTTACGCCAAACGCTTTCGCAATGAAGCCGTATCGCCGATTCTGAACAAGATCGGCGCCTTTCTGACCAATCCGATCTTGCAGCGCATCATCAGCTCCGGCGAGCGGGGGATTGATGTGCGCGAGATCATGGATCATAAAAAGATATTGTTGGTTAACCTCAGCCGGGGCAAGCTGGGAGAAGATGTCAGCGGTTTGTTAGGCGCGCTGTTGGTGACGAAAATCCATCTGGCGGCCTTAAGTCGGTTGCAATTGCCGCAGACGGAGAGAAGCGACTTTTATGTCTACATCGACGAGTTTCAGTACTTTGCCACCAGAAGTTTTGTGGAAATGCCGGCGGAGCTGCGCAAGGTCGGGGTGAATTTGATTCTGAGTCATCAGTTTACCAGTCAACTGCCGGAGCCGGTGCGCGACGCGGTGCTGGGGAACGTCGGGACCATCATCGCCTTCAGGCTCGGAGCCAAGGATGCGCAGATTATGGCGGAAGAGTTTTTTCCGACGATCAAGAAAGGGGACTTCATCAGTTTGGTGCGTTATCGGATTTATTTGCGAATGATGATCGACGGGGTCATGTCGGAGCCGTTTAGTGCGGTGACGTTGCCCGGTCAGTTACTCCTGAATAGCCGGAGATTCCGCCGACAAAACCTCTCGCCGGAGCGCTTCTTATCCGGTATAGAACGGAATTGACAGAAACTCTGGGAATGTATATATTAAACGCATATCAATTGATGATGCATCTATGTTGATCACGACTCAAATAATGGACGGCCGCGTGGTTAAAGAATTTGAAATTGGCAAGAGAATCCGTTCAAAGGAATTCCGTCAGGTACTTGAGAATGTAAAGCTTGACGGCGATCAGATTATTTTGAAAGAAGATGGTTTGCCGCAAGCGGCCATTCTTTCGTTAGATGATCTGGCGCTGCTCGAGCGGGCAAAAAGCATGAAAGACAAGTCATGGAAGCAACTGAGAAAAGTCCTGCATCGCGTGCATCAAAAGAACGCAGACTTTTTACCTGAGGAAGTTGATCAGGACGTTGATGCAGCCGTTCTTGCCGTACGCCGCCGGCAGTTATAACTTCTCCGTCACGTGAAGATGGTCCTTGATTCCAACATTCTTGTGAGCGCCTTCCTGAGTCCTGGGGGTGAAGGGGCATACGTATTGGATGCGGCGCAAGAACATTCCATGATTCTCTCCCCATTCATTCTTGCAGAAGTCTCTCGAGTACTCATATATGATCGTATTCGGCGGAAATACGACTTCACAACCGAAGACGTCGGGAAATTCCTGGAAGCGCTCTATTCGGTGAGTTTAGTTGTGGAACCTGAAATCAAAATCACCGTGTGCAGCGATCCTGATGATAATAATGTGCTTGCATGCGCCGTGGCCGCTGACGCCCCTTATCTGATCACCCGCAATACAAAGCATTTTCCCGCAGCCTATCAAGATACAAGGGTTATTACGCCCGGCGAGTTTTTAGATATGATCAGAGAGCGTGAGTAAGTTGCTCTCCAAGCCGTGTATCGCGAAATCCAAGCTCTGGAACTATGGATGCTGTGGGGCTTAGTGATTTTTCACGATTGGTTTTGACAAATGGGGGAAGAGACCGTTTTTGACATGACAATCCCTAAAAAGACGTTTCGACTCGACTGCCTTTATCAAAAACACAGCATTCTCTACACGCCAACAATTGCTATGATCTCTACTCTCGGAACCGATCACATCTTTCCGATGCTCAATCACAGCGCTCGATCCAAAAAGCGCCGTCAACAAAATGAATCCGCCAACATCTCACTCGCGAATCTCCGAACCACGTGATGCTGATGACCAAATACCGATATTTCATTCCTGATCGATGTTAAGCTTCACCGCTTTGGAATCGAGGTAGGCGACCGCCAGCCCGAGCGCGTCAAACATGTTCTGCCAATATTTCGACTTCCATTCATGCTTCCGATACCGGTAAACCGACAACTCAGGGTACTTGGAACACAATTCATTGGTCATATTGTTCTTCGTCGGTCTTTCGACTTTGCACACTCGTTTTCGAACACTCTCGGAACTATACTCGACGATCTTGAGACGCTGTTGTTTGGCGACGAATTTGATCATTTTGCTGATCTGAATCAACTTTCGCGTTGCATTGTGCTTGTTCAGTTGCGCCTTCTCAATCACGAGAACATCAGGTTGGTACGCATGCAACAGTTTTTCAACAGCGTTTCCGATTTGCGCGAGCAATACGCTGGCCGGGTTGCGCCTTTTGAAGCTTTTCACGCCGTAATAGAGAATTTCCCGACCCTGAACCACAACCACTCCCATCTCACGCGTGCCCGGATCAATTGCGATGATGCGATGATTATGATTTGTCGTTTTGCGATTCCCCATAGGTTTTGACAAGATAGGTCATTAACGCGCCGCGCGACTTTTTTATTTTGTCGTCCGGCAGGCTTTTAACATGATGAAAATATTTTCGAATCGTCGCTTCTGCATAGCGCTTGCACAGCGAATCGTAGGCGGCCAAACTCATTTTGTCGTCAAACGTTTCAGCAATTTCGCGCGCCAAAGGATTCGGTTCAAACGCCGGTGCTTTCCAGGTCGAAACGCGGCGTTCCTTTCGTCTTGGCGAAGACTTTTTCTTTGTCTCTTGCGGCAGCCGTTTCCAGTTCGCCACCGTGAACAACAACTCGCCGCCTTGAATATCAACCGTCACATAGCCCTTGTGCTTCAAACGCCCCAGCCAACTCGATAACGTCTCAACGTCGAGACCGGTGTCGGCGCTGATCTTTTCCATCGTTGAAAGCATGGTTCCCGTGTCCCGATGCACCGAAACCAGCAGGTAGAGATAGAGCCAGATCGCATTCATGATGCGCCGAAAATGCGTTGCTTGCGGATCATGAAGCAAGCCCTTGAATAAAGGATTCCAATCGTGTGAATTGAAGGTTAGGACAGGCATAACGAGCTTTTGATAGGAGTCAACAACAGCAGTTGTTGCGTCTGGAGTCACGGGCGGCGCGTCAACGATTTCTGACAAATTGATCAGAGACGCCGTTGGCCGCCTGCGGGGTGTACCCGTTCATTTGTGAAGCGGGAATTCTTACGTTCTTCAAACGTTGTGCATAAATTTAATCCGGAGTGCTGATTCGTCTTCTTTGGCGTGAAAATTTGCCGGATGCGGCGACAAACGGGCGTATTTGAGCGGTTTTCAACAAGGGCATAACGTTAACGTTTATTGTTTCTGTAATGAATCGACCGACGTTCGTTCCTTTTAAGTCGGTAGGGACAATTTGCCAAAAACTTCGTTTGTCGAGCTGTTTTTGACAAAATTGAGAAACCGGCGGCAAGCAACAGAAGATTTTCGAAAGCAGGCCCAATGCACTGCAGTGGGATTTTGAATCGCCGTGCGTTACAGCTTGGAGCTCAACGATCTATTCCGTCGGTCTGACAACCCTATGGTATCGCTTGAAAATTCGCTCGCGCTCTTCCACGTAAATCTCCCAGAAGAGATCGTTCACAAGCCGCTTGTAAAGACAGGAGAGTTGGACGGCCTGCCGAAGATTGGGAACGCGCTTGCCCTTCTCCCATCGATGCACCTGAGAAGGGTTCTCATGTCCCAATATATTGGCGACCTGACGCTGTGTCAGCCCCATATCTTTACGATATTTCCATAAACGATAAGCCACGGTCGTCTTTTTACCCTGCGGCATAAAAAGGCGGCGTGGTGACTGATAACATCATTAATAGTATCAGGTCGACGACAAACGAATAGACGGTTAAAGTCGCCGTCAAGGGCGACTTCCATCCGAAAGTGGGGAAAACGCGACAAGCAAGGCAGACGCAGACTGTGCTCAATAAAAAAGCCGCTCGGAGTTCGCGAGCGGCTGTTCGAATTGTCTTTTACGGACAATCAGTTTTTGAGGTTGTCCGCTGCGATTGTCTTTCGCGGGAGGCAAGCCAGTTTTCGATTTGCGTATGTGTGATTTTAAACATTCTCAGCTTCTGCGGAGTAATGAACGCAAGTTTGAACTCGTGATAATACTCCCATGCTTTAAATGTTCCCCAGCGAATCTGTTCCGGGTCGGGTTGTTCACCAAAGAAGTCGCACAGAATCGACAACGCCAGATCAGACGGCCCGGAACCGGCATAGCCGAATTCAAAACCGCAGGGGCTGTGATAGACAATATGTTGAAGCGGTCGGCCGTTCACAAAAGCAACAACCTGTGCGCCTGCGCCGGTTCGCATTCTTTCGACGGTATAGATTTTCATACTCTTCTCCAGTATGCAGTTAAAGCACGTCAGGGACGCTTGCTCAACAGCGAACCCTTCGAGTATTGTCATCCTTCATCTCCAATTGCACATCTTGAACGGCTTTGGCGTCCAGTGCAGATCAAAGTCGACTTGGAAGCCGTTGATGTTGATCTCTTTGAGTTCGCGAAACGAAACATATCCCCACTCCGCCATATCAGGATTGTTCAAATTTGCGAATCCAAAGAACATGTCGTCGCCGTCATACTCGGCGATAAACCAATCACAACCGCCGATGAAAAAATGCACGTAGATCATCTTTTCGTCGAGCGCAACGGATTCGGTTTCATACAGCTTCGGCAGGCGCGCCAATTGGCGACGAGTCGGCGTATTCCACATAGCATCTCTCTCTTTTGTATAAATCGACGATGGTCTTCGGCGTCCAGTTTTTGTCAAATTGTACTTTGATATTCCCCAGACGAAAGCTGAGCACTTCTTCTAAGCCAAACGATTGCCATACGCCGCGCTCCCAATCGCCGTGATGCACAAACCCAAAACATATATCGTGATCAGGATCATACTCGGCAACGAACCAGTGATACGGCCGCACCGAGATCAACAGCTCGGCGCCCAACACGCGGGAACGGACGATGCGATCAGTTTTTAGCCCGGCGGATGAGATGGCTTGATCTGATATGAAAAAGTGAAAATGCAATACACTTTTGCGGATCGAACTTGAGTCAATCGCGCCCAGTGCGGGAAGAGCGAGTAGTCGCTTCCTGATCGATTCATATTCCATATTGTTTCTCCTGTTTGCTTGGCGGTTTCATGAGAGCAGCTTGGTTAAGAAGCCGCTTTTAGCAGTCATTCAGTAACTGGAGTTACTCGCGTGATTTGCGCGCACGACCCGTTTGAGCTTTCTCCCCGTTGTTTCATTTTGAACGTGCTGATAGATGCGATTTCGCCTAAAGCATAGAATATTGGAGAGAATTGATGCAGGGGGGAGAATGCGCCGGAACGGGCGACTTGCAAACTTGGGTGGTTGAAGCAGTCTTGTTTAGAAGCGCAACGACTCCAATAAAACCACAATCGACCCTCTTTTCAGAAACCCGCCTTTGCGCTATGCTCAAAAGAAACGACTCTGAAAAGGAGGCTTAATCATGAATCGTTGCCCGGTCTGTTCTAAACCGCTTACCGTGAAAGAAGACGCCGAAATTACGTCAAAGTTGAGCGCCGACGAAAGCGGCGGGAACATAGCGCTGATCATTAGATCTGTCGTCGCGCGATGGAAGTCCTGTCAAAGTTGTAAGTTTCTTGAACCTGTGTACATCGTCTGCAAGAATGATGTGATCCAGATCGATCACGAACAAAAGACGTAGATTATCCCCAGTCCAAAAGGCCGCTTGGCTCAATCAGGCTCTGTCTTTTTACTGTACAGAGCCTTTTCTTTTTGCCGTTGCTTCCGTATAAAACGCAGAAAAAAGCCGTTCATATGAACGACTGCGTGTGGATATAGAACGAAGACGGCCGTTTCGAAAACTGAAAAATGCTTATGATGCTATTCGCCGGTTGTTATTTGAATGACCGGATTCTAAAACCTGTTCTTTCTTCACGAGGTTTATGCATCTAAATTTTCATAACAAGTCATCCACTTGGCGTGCAAGGTCGAGTGACTGCGATTCTCAAGCAAAAAACAAGCTGCCTCCCATAACGCATTTTGTTATCGATGGCGACTGGACTTGCCTAAAAAGTGTAGAGAAAGCGACTATCGTAGGAAGGACGAAATAGTAAATATATTGATTCGTTCACTTTTGTAAACAAAGTTCTTGCTTCTAAGCTCTTCGCGATATATATTTCGCCTTATCAACGCTCTTTGTCAAATTTTCTTGAGCAGGTTCAAGCTACGAGCTCAACGTTACCTATGGTTGGTTGTTGGTTTTCCGAGCAACGGACGCGGTAAATCGAATGCAGAAGGCGGATGAGAGCTACCTTAAATAAAAATCCGCTATTCATTTGCTTGCAACGTCTCGCTTGGATAATTGCAAATCACATCATGTGCTCTGTTTCCAAACATGGGTAACGGGACGACAGGGGGGATCGTCCCGTTATATTCCTCTTTTTGTTTGGAATCCGCCAATTAAAGGCTCCTCGGATGGTTTTGAGACAGAAACCATGTGAGGAGCTTTCTGAAATGTGAACTCCAATCAATAGACCCCAACCCCCAATTAACCATAAGTATAAGGAGAGCGCCAATGGCTGTCGTTCGTTCTGAAAAGGGTAAGAGCCCGGCTCTGGAAAATGTTCTCGAATTACTCTTGACGATGAAATCGCTGAGCCCTGAAATTGTGGAATCATATGGTGATGACCCTGCTATAGCAGAGTTGGTCGCCCATCTAGATGAGGCATTTGTTCAGCTTTCGGAGTTGGTGTTTTCAGATCCCCCCAACCAATTTTCGAAGCTTTTTATATACCTGTTTAGATGGTTTCCCGAAGAAACGATTAGATGGGTTGCATCATGGTTCGAGATTGACATCGACTGAAGGTGAGCTGCTCTTAGTGCAAAGAGCAGCTCATTTATTTTTGCAATTCTAATCAGAGAAAAAAGATAATGAACACATTGCTTGGGGAACAGCTCAAAGAACTTCGGAATCAAGCAAACTTGACAGTTGCGCAAATGGCTGATGCGCTTGGTGTTGTCAAGGGCCATATCTCGATGATCGAAAGCGGAAAACGTAGGCCAAAACTGGATATACTCTTACGTTATGCCGATTACTTCGACAAAGATATTTTGGATTTAATATTACTGGCAGATTTAAAAAAAGAAGTAGAAGACAGTTTATCGGCTTCGCAAAAAGCTCAGCTACGAGAAGCAATCGAAGATGCACGAAAACCGCATCAGACTAAATTCGCAGAATTAAAGCAGCGCGTCGAAGAAAGGCTCAGCGCAGACTTGAAAGACAAAGGAGTTTTCAAATAGCCGTAAATCGGATGGAATGAGATCTCACAGTAGTTTTTTAATGACGATTTTAGCAGGCGGGAATCATGATTCAGTATCAATTGGTAAATGTAGCCGAGAGATAATAAGCTTCTTAAACTTGCTCGCATAACATTGAATGATGAAAAAGTCTTGACTCTTGTGTACTGAATATTAGTTTGTTTTATAGCGGGTCGAATGTTTCCCCGTTTATGAGGTCCCCCCCAGCCTCGTAGACACCATTCACCCGCTTTTTTTATGCGAGCCGGAATATTCTTCAACACTCACCAACCATATGACCTCTTCATCAAAAATTGAACTGTCGTGAACCGGCACGATATCCTCATAAAGAAATAATATGATAGGGTAATGCCTGTCTGTTTTTAACCTTCAGGGATTTATAAACAAACATCATAGCAATTTTCTACAGGAATAAAGCCTTGCGTAGGTTTTGTGGTCAAAGAAAGCTATACATCATTGAATGATCTACTTTATTAAAACAAACCGTTTCACATCCTGAAAATCGTCCGTCTGCATTTTGTACCAATAAATCCCCGCTGAAATCCTCGAGGCATCAAAAACTACCGAATGCTCACCAGAAGCGCGGTACTCATCCAAGAGCACAGCAATCCTTTCGCCGATTAAAGTATAAACCGTTAATGTTACCCGGCTGGCAACAGGCAGTGTGAACGAAATACGCGTGGTTGGATTGAACGGGTTTGGATAGTTTTGGTATAAAGCGTAGCCTGCAGGAAGCTCAGGAGTTGATTCGACCGGCGTCGTTTCATCTGCGTAAATGACGAAGTCCGCGTATAAGGGCAAATGATCGGAAGCTGCGTGTAAGGCATCCGCCATAGGAGCGCTGACTACTGAGTTGGTTCCCGAGTTGATCGCCTGATTAAAATGTGCGCCGTCGTTGCCGAACGCCGTATACGTGTCCGGTAAGACGTGAACGCCGGGAATCGATGCGTCGCTGCGCTCAAGAACGTCGGCGGAAACCAGAATCATATCAAAGCGGTCGTCCAGCCCGCCCGATGCGTCGCCGCCGAATTGCGTTGTGCGCGTAGATTGGGTATGAACGGCGGCAAAAGAGGCGTTGTTGTGCCAGTTTCCTTCCATTTGAATCGGGTCAAACACTCGTCCGCTTCGCTGCCGGTGAATTTTGAGTAAGCCGGTTCGCTCGCCTTGTAGATATTAAAATCCCCCAAGACAATGAAATTGCTGTTCGCAGGCAGATCGTTGAGGTGATCCCTAAGAATCGTCGCTTCCGCAAGTCGCTTGTCTTCGTTTTCCGCTCCCTGCGACGCTTTCAGATGCAAGGAGTAGATACGCAGTTCTTGTCCGTCTGCGGTCGAAAAGACAAATTCTGCAATGTTTCTCAGCGCAGTGGTCAAGCGCGATTGTGAGCTCAGGGTCACGACTTCCGGGCGGTAAAAGATGATGCTGTCGGTGTCGGGTCCGTCGATGAACGTCGCAGAGTTGTACTTGCCTGCGGTTTCATGGTTAAAAACCGAATCCAGTAGCGTCTGCACGCCTGCGGCCGAGAGCATTTCCTGCGTGGCGATGACATCAGGCTCAATGGTGTTGATCACGGTTCTGAAGTCGCCGGCGCGGTCAAGGCCGGTGGAACCGGGAAAGTTGAGCACGTTATAGCTGGCGACGCGCAGCGTATCCGTTGGTAAAAGCGGTTGCGCTGTTGCAACGCCAACCCAAACAAAGAACCCAATCAAATATTTTTTCATTCCTGATCGCCGGCGGTTAAACATCTTCTTGGTTTGTGAGAACAGGTTAAAGAGCAAGGTTAGTTAATAAAGCGCAAACCGGCAAAAACAAAGCTCTGAGAAAAAATACAGTTCAGCAACATTTTTGCGCTTGCGCAGTGTCCTTCTGTACAATATATTGTCGCGTTTTTGCCCAACTTTGTTTCTTTTTACCCGTGAACAGGATGTAAACGAAAGACCTATGCCGAACACACGAAAACGATCTGTCTGCCGGGGGAAAGGGAAGCAACGAAAGCGCGCACGTCAAATCTATCAACACCTTGCACTACACCTGGAGAAGAAATGGCTTATCAGGATATAAACGAGCCGGTTATTGTAACAGCGCGCTATGAACGCGGCCGCGTCGAACCCATTGTGGTTGAGTGGCAGGATCGCGCTTACCATATCGCCCAAACCCACCGCACTTGGACTGAACCCGTCGGCGGCGTCAAGCACATACATATTGCCGCGTCAGTCAAAGAGTCCGGCGATCATTTTGAGTTGGTGATCGACCCCACTGACGTTTCCTGGCGTTTGGCTCGCGTCAGCCTGCCGGGATAGAGCATGCAGCGCCAGATCGCCCACATTCGCGTACGCGCCTTTCCGGTGCAAATGGAAGAGTTGCGCAATCCCCGCCTGAAGTCCCGCCCGGTGGCCATCGCTCCGGCTGTCGGCGAACGGGCGGTGGTGCAATCTAT
>CAXHAT010000013.1:0-62643 GCA_964014485.1 uncultured Deferribacteres bacterium | reverse complement strand
GTAATTCGGTCTTGATTGTCAGTAACTTCCAAATACCCTCGAACAACAACCAAAACCCCTATACATACCTTTTTGTATACTCTGTTCGCTACATAATTCCGAACAAACACAGGGGCTTCAGCTTTGAAAACCTCGTCACTGTATGGCCTGTGCATCATTACAGCACCTGTAGCAAATCAGGGTCAACGCCACTTTCTAGCGCGGCCTCTCTTAGTGCGTTAGCAAAAAGGAGCTGCTCCTCTGACTCCCTTACAGCCGCTTTCAGGGCTTGTTGCAACCTTAGCAACTCCTCTTTTAGTGACTGAATCTCCTTGCGTATGTCTTGCTCGTGCGCGTGTTTTTCAGCAACACCTGCATTGGCTGAATTGCAGGCGTGTTGCCATTGTTTTGGTGTCATGATTTTGTCTCCGTTGTTAGATTCGATGCAACGACAATGTTTTTAAGTTCTGTTATTTGCTCTAAACCACTGCTGAATATCGTGGACGTAATTGCTGCCACCGCTGACGACATGGCGGCGAACGCGCTTAGTACGTCCTCTTGTTTCATCATAATGTTGCCTCATTGTTAGGTGTAGTGTTTTGTTGATTACTCTACTGCTGACGGCGGGTCAATGTCTGCCGTGGTTGTCGTTGTTGTCCAATTTGACGGGGTGTTGGTTGTTGTCGTCCAAGATGATGGGGCGTTGATGGTGGGGCGGTTAAACTTTTCCGCCGAGTCCTCAGCCGCAATTGCAGCGACCAAAACCCCACCTAAAACAGTAAACGTCTCAGCCAACTGTTCCGCCGTAATTGCCCCGTTGACATACAAAACAATTGCCACAACAGCGGCAATAAAAGCCAACCAGAATTTGCGACTGGTCAGTAGTGAATACAGTGTGTTTTTTATGCTACGTTCCATTACTTTTTACCCTTTGTTGGCGATAGAGGACTCGTGTCCTCTACTGCGTCTAAAATGCGCCCTATCTTTCTCTCGAAAGCGGCGTTCTCTATTTCAAGCTCTTTGGCTCGCTCTCTAGCGATGATTTCCTTTTTCTCCAATTCAGCAACACGCGCCTTCTGGCGTTTAATTTCTTCATTCTGCTGCTTGATTTGCGACTCTTGCTTTCTGAGCTTGGCGTCTTGCGCCCTCGCTCTTTTCTCCATTTCTTCCATGCGTTGTTCCAGTGCGGAGAGTTTCATTTCGGCTTCAGCCCTTTGTGTTATTTCAGCCTGTAGTCGGTTTTGTAATGGTTCAATTAATTGCTCGGCTCCCTTGCTCAAGGTTGCTGCAAGTTGAGCAAGGGCCTTGTCCGCCTCCGGTTCTGCGGCAATCTGCGCAGCCTGCTTCTTGCCAAAGTAGGCAATGATTGCAAGAGCCACTGGCAAAACCAGCAATTGCACATATGTCAAAACGGTTTCAGCGTCCATTGTCTTCAGCCGCCTTTTTTAGTTCGCGCAACACGACAAGGTACGGCTTGTTTGCAATCAAGAGCCACGTGACAAGCGCAAACATAACTATTCCTTCATATGATTGAGTGGCACGAAATATTGCCCTGCCCCAAACAGGCCACCAGCTAGGAGGCCACTGCAACAACATGTATATGGCACACTCAGCAACCATGATTGATGATATAGCCAGTAATGCGATGTGACGTACGTATTTCCACCAAATCATAACTAAGCCAACCGCGCAGGCTGCAAAGGGCAATGCTGTAAGAATAGCGGGTGTGTTGTTGTAAGCTACAAGTAAAAAATCCATGTTCTAACCCAACCACGCCCCCAGCGACAGCGCGAACAGTATCATGCTGCAAACAATCAACACCACGCCCAACACAGCCAGCCGTCTTTTCTCTGCTCTGCTCACCGGCATCATCAGTTATTACCCGCCTCTGCAAACGCCCTGCCAACGTCTGTCAATTGACCTGTGTGCCAGTTCATCAACACGTCACAGGTGTTGTCTGGTTTGTTGACTGTGTAGGCGTAAAACGCAATCACGCGCTCATCAGCATTGTAGGCATTGGTTAGCGCGGTCATCCATGCAGGGTCACAGGTGCCATATTCGCTGATAACGAAATAAGAGCATCCAACAACAGCCGCCAGCGAGTCAGCCGGTTCCAAGGGTGCTATGTTGCGCCGTAACTCATGACGGATATTTGAGTAGTAATGATGAACGTTGCACACCTCGAAATTATCCCGCTCATGCGGTTCCAGCCCCGCCAGAAACGCCCTCGACCAACACCACTCACCGCCGTCAATAATATCGTCATGGAATGGCAACCATTCCCGCTCTGGCCAGTCGCAGAAATGGTCAAAGGCACTGATAGCGGGGAGTGTGAAAACGCAATGAGGGCAAATTGCAACAACCTGCCGATACAGCTCCACCGCTTCCTGTGGAGAGCGTGCCGCCTGACTGGCGTTATCCGGCTCATTCAGGAATTTAACCACAGGGTAGCCGTTATGAGTTATCATTTGGCTGTAATCGGTTTGAGCGGCTAGCCAAAGCAAGTCAGCAAAATAATCAACTGTGCATTCCTCTGTTGAAGGCCAGCAATCGTCCCACCATGTTTGCAATTCCCTAGAGCGATTATTGCCACTGTTCTGAATCTCCCAGCGCATCTGTGTGCCGGTACACAAAATATCCTGCCCCATTGGATTGGCAGCCCAGCCATAAGCAAGCGCCACCCCTTTCTTAGGATTGCAGTTCGCTGTTTTTAGTACTGGCAAATAGTGCCGATGTGCGTTGCTTGCTGATTGCGCCCAATGGGTTTCCGGTGCAATGATTAGGATAAATCCCAGCAACAATAAACCGTTTTTAATTGTCGCTGTCATCTTCAATGCCAAGGTCATCGTGAGCAGGAAGGGCGGCGATGTCTTGCGTCCTCTTGTAGTCTTGGTAAACGGGCATAATCTGCCGCTGGCGAATCATGCGCTTCATAAACTGCCGCTTGCTTTCGGGGTTTGACATCAATCCACCGTTGCCATCTGGTACCATGTCCTGATAATTAAACCGCACGGCATACGCCTCTTTGAGGTCGTTGAATTTTTGCTGGTCGTTGATTCTATGTGCTATTTTTGGCATTCTCGGCGTCCTCGGCAAGCTTGTTTATCGCCTTGCCTAATTCATAAATATCACGATGTAAAACCCCAAACTCATGAGCGTTGTACCGGTTCCTAACGGCTTCCCATTGCTCGCTGCTCAATTCAATTGTTCCGTTTGCCGATTGCAGCACATCCAGAATTTGGAAGCGTTCGTGCATTTGGTTGTATGTCACACCCTCCCCCAACCGCTGGCTGCCTAGTACTGCCACTAGCACATCTGCCGTTGTTAGTGGCGTGTTATCTGGCCCCATTATTTGCAATTCTTTATTCTTCATGTTTGTTAATTCCTAATTCAAAAGCCGCGATTCCAGCCGAGCCAAACGCCGCTCTGTGGCATCGTGGCTTTGCCGTAGCGCATCAATCGTAAGCATTAATAATTGCCTTTACACTAGTATCATTAGCGATAGCAAAGAGATTCCCGTTTACCCCTACAGCCGCCGTGCTTGTCCCGCTCTTGATATTGCTGTAGACATTGACGACACCCCACCCACTGGCCGATTTAGCGGTTTTGGCAGCTTCGCCCAAAACGCCGCGCAACATCAAAGCCCCGCTATCGTCTCCGTTACTGTCTTTTAGACCGGTTATTCTAGCCCCACCGCTACTGGCTTCATGTTTTTGAACACTCAAATAGACATCAGTGTCAACGATACCTGTTACCCCATCACGGGCAAAAAAACGGTCGAGACCGCTTGCTTTATAAACTCTCTACGAATCATCATCACTCTCCTCCTCTGGGACGATCAGCATAGGCAGCAGAGCCAGAACTTGCTCAGGTGTTTTCATATACTCCTCTAAAGATTGGTAGGGGATTTGAATTAGTTCGACTGTGTGTTTCGCATCCAGAATCTCTTCAAATGTTTTATTTAGGCGGCGTGCCTCCTTAGTTAGCTGTTTGTCACCTACGCCACCCTCTGCTACTTGCTGGCGAATGTCGGCTAGCTCTTCGTTTAGCTGTTTTTCAACAGAAATGACTGGCTCGATGTCTAGTCGGCATGTCTGTAAATTGCGGGCTACCATCAACTTTACAACCCCATCACCAATACTGGCTTGGGAAAGTTTTTGAATAGCTGGCCACATATCTGAATAAAAACTCCTTATAGTCGTCGTGTGTCTGTTTTTCATGTTACTCCTATGGGGCTGTGGTTGTGTGCGTCCAAGTCGCCCCTGTTCCCGACAATTCTAGGTACTTGTAGCGAGTGGTGCCGCTGTCGCCGTATTGGACAATCAGCTTTGTTCCTCGTTGGTAGATTCGGCTAATGCTGTTGGCTGGTGCCGATGGCGTATTGATGGTGCGAGGTTCAATGGCACCATCAATGATCACGAAGCCGTCCCCGTCGTCAGCACTGAGGGTGATGCTCCCGCTTGTTGTCGTTTTGATTTCTAATGCACTGTCCAGCGATTCGATATATGTTCCTGTAACATTCCCTAAATCGACAACGGTGCCAACTGATAACTTGGTACTACTGCCGTCCTTCCAGTCAATTGAGCCAGTTGTGAATTTACCCACCACAGCGTCCAGTGTGACCCCATCCTCGTCTAGGATGACATTGCCAGCACCTGCGGTTAGCTGCCCGCTGGTGTTGAACCCAGCCTGCAACGTCCCACTGCCATAGCCAGCAATCCGCCCAACGCCGCCATCATTCCAGATCTTCAGCCCCGTTGTTGGGCTGGCAAATGTCCCCGTCCCCTGCCAAATACCGCCGCTTGTACCGACCTCAATCACGCCATCAAAGCGAGCGTTACCTGTGCTTTGGAAAATGATTGTGTTGTTGCCCGCCGCATCCATTAGGCGTAGGTTCAAGCCATCCCAGCGGATTTGTTGAGCCGTCGCTTTCCCCACCTTCCACTTGTAATAACCATCGCTGGCCAAACCTGCCCACATACCATCACCAGTGTCAAATGATGTTGGTAGCGGTGAGCCAACAGCAATGGACGGCGCGAACGGGTCTAAGCGAATAACCTCACTGTTGCTGCTCGCTGGGTAGTAATACCATTGCAAACGCAACCGCGCGCCATCCCAATCGGTTTGGCTAGCCGAGTCATCCACATAGCCAAAACGTTTGGTGTATGTGGTATATGTGGTGTAATCCTGATTCAAAAGCATCAACTCATCAGTCAGTTCTGTTGTGCCATCGCTCTTGAATATCTGCGCTGTTAAAACAATGCCGTCATTTGTTGATGTGACATAACCATTGGCCTCGATTTCGAGATAGTCCATCCCTGTTGTGATGCTCTCCAAATCAAGCCATGCGTTCGCGTTTTTGCTGTTACCGGTGTTGTATGTCCAATCCGAGGTTGTGCCTGCCAAAATTGCACTAGCTGATGAGCCAGTGCTGTAGCTAATATTGCTGGACGAAATATCCCCATTTGTTTTGCGTCCAGTTTGTAAATCGGTATTTAGTCGCAAAGTGAACAGATAACAAATATCATTTTCGCCCCCCGCGTAAAGAGAAAGCGGAACGCTGTGTAGTGCTACCTGTGTATCGCTAGCAATGATTCGGGCCGATGATGGAGATAACCCAGCGTAAAATCCAAACTCGCGGTCAATACCGGCTAATCCATCTAGGTTGCCCCACTGAGCATGAACCTTTCTGTTGCTGGCTGTGTACGGGTTGCCAGTCCATGTTGTGATTCGTTCATAGGGTGAACCGGCCTGATCGAGCGTCGTGGATACAATATATCCATCGCCAGATTTGCCAAAACCGAGCGCAACAGCACCAGCCGTTGCCGTTTGCCCCCCTACGCCGCTATCAATTGACACCGCCGTAAACGACCATGATTGCTCGCCGCCGCTCAAATCTGTGTAACTGGTGACAACTCCCCACGCATTCCCAACGACCAGCCCGCCGCCCGACCTGTCAACGATTCTGATTAGCACATACTCGTTTTCTGTAAAAACAGCGGTATCGGCTGAGCCCTCTATATCCTCAACATACAGGGTGGCACTGCCAGTGCTGGGGATTACAAAATCACGTGAAAGCTGTGCCATGCTAGGAGTAATGTATTGGCTCCCAGCTCGAACAAAAGCGCCTTCGGCAATAAATGTTGTGACTCGTAACTCATCAGCATAAATACTGCGGAAATCTGCGTGCCCCGCACTGGTGTCAATCCCCCACTGATTACCTAAAAATCCCGATGTCCATGTATCGCCAGAAATATCGGTCGATGTGCTGAGTAACAGCGTATCGGCGGTCGTGTTGACCGTCAACATAGTGGACCCGGCAGCCGATTCAATTGCTAAATTGCTCACACCATCAAAAACGGGGCGTATCGCTCGCGTTGAGACGCGGCCTGCCGAATCAACTTTGAAAACTGGCGATGTTCCGCTGTCCTGTGCCTCTATCATGTTCGCGGTTTGAGAAGCTGCCCCAATAACTCGCACACCAATGCCTGTACTGCTGCGGGGTGTGAAAATCGCCGCATCGTCCCCAGCAACCTGCGCCCTCACGCGAATGCCCCCCGGTCTGATCATGAATTGGGGATTAGTATAGGCAGGGTCGGCCCCATCCCGAACACCGAGATATAGATAGGTGGCCGTGTCAGGCAATGTCCCCAAAATCCCAAACGCGCCCAGCGCGGTAATATCACCTGTTCCTGTGCTGCCCGCAACATCAAATAGAGAGGTAAAGAAACCGCCGCCACCGCTGCGCCTAACCTCCATTCGTGTACCTGGCTGCTCGTGTATGATGTTGGTTGTATGTTGAGACGATAATGGCGCGGGGCCAATGCGCAGAGAGCTGTATATATTACCAACCGGATTCAAGTGAACCTGCGCCGGACTAACAACCCCGCTGCTATCTGTTCTCAAAATGGCGGCGGCATTTCCGGGGCTAGCAAGCGGGGTCAGCCTTGCAATGGTTGACGCTGCGGACAAGCCAAAGACATCCAGATTGGCGCCGCCGCTGTAGCTATGTTTGCTGATGATGTCGTGGGCGGGCAAGTCATCAGAAACGAGAGCGCGAAAAGACGGTGTGCCGTTAGAGCCGTCAGGGGCAAGCAGCGCATGATTGGCCGTTTGGCTGCTAAAGGAAATGGTTCTGTTGGCTGACAAATCGCCGCCCCCCGTCAGAGGTGACGAGGTGCTAATAGTTCTTGTTTGCGGCACGTAGGCGCTGGGGATGGCGTCCAGTGTTGCCCCATCAACGCTAACATCACGCCCGTCAATCGTCACTCCCGCATCAGCAGTAACATTGCCCGTCAGGTTTCCGCCGTTCTTTGATAGGAAGTCGCTAGTATCCACGGGCGGATTGACTATCAGCACATCGCCGGAAATAGCCCCGCCATCTCTAGGCTTCAGCCGTGCCAATCCTTCAATTGCTCTGTTTTGCCTGTCCCTAAAATCACGGTCGCCGCTGTATGGCCATGCTGTGCTACTCAACGAGAGGGTTACGACTCTTGTTCCATGTCGGTTAAGCGAGTACTTGACGCTTTGAATATACAGACCTGTCTCACTAATTGATTCGCCATTTTCGCCAGGTAGTGTGTACGTAACATCAATCGTTTGCCCCGGCTTGACGTTTTTATGCAGCACGCATGTGACGGTGTAATATGTGCGAACATCGTCATTCTGGCGGAGAAGATTAAGCGCTCGTTTTGCCAGTTGGATTGTGGTAGCCACCACGCCCGCCGTTGATTCGGCAACGGGCGTCATGTCTGGGTATGATGGCATTTTGGAGACTTGATGAACGGACCCGCGTGAGGCGTTGGTCGTTTCTAGCGTGGTGTTTTTGATTCCCGGCCCAGCATCAGAAGTGTAATCAAACCCGCTTGGCAGCGTGTAGTAGCTGCTGGCATTTTCCAGCGTGATACCATCGCCTGCAATAGGATACGAGCGAGTAATGTATCGCCCGTCCTTCTTTCGTTTCAAATCTAAAATGATGCCATAACTAGCGTTCTGCTGTTGCGAAACTGTCCCCGCCCCGACCAGTGTCACGCCACTGGCGTCGTTGGTGCGACGCCATTCCATTGTCCTGAAATCACCACTGGTTGGATCGAGTTCTTTGTTTCTAAACCACTCTTGCCCCGCTGTCCCTTCCGCAATTCGCCGCCATGCCTCAAGCTGCCCGATGCCGTTGAAATTGTGATAGCTGCCATCGGCTGTGCCAGTGTTGCTACCCTCGACCTCTAGCGACCACGGGGAAACAAAATACGTGGTTGATATGTAATCCAAATCTTCGGGGTCGGCCTCACCACCTGTGACAGTGTAGGAGTCGGAAACAGCAGGAGCGGGGGAAACAGGCCACTCGGCTACATTTGTTGTTGCAATCTTTGTGCTACCAACATAATCATTAATGAAAACAACCTGATTATCAAACTGTAACGTCCACCCATTGTAGGCATCATCTGTTGCACTTGCGTTGCTGTCTAGCGTTACTGTGATGGTGTCGCCAGATGTATTGATGGCCTGAACCGTTCCTGTAACGCGCTTGGAAATAAACCCGCGTATAGGACGCATTGCAATCTCGCCAAGAACGCTAGGGCCGCTCAAGCGCGTGTACCAATTCCCGCTCCTGAAAACTAAATCACGATTTTGAACAAGGAAGCAGCAAACGGGCAGCGTGCCACCAACATCATCATCGGCGGTGACATAACACCAAGCATTATCAATGATGTAGCCTTCTTCTGTTGACGTGAGAGTTTCAGGTAGCAGCACCTCGCCAGTGCCCGCCCTGTTCCGCTCCTGCATACCACTGGCACCAAAAATCTTGCCTGTAATAGTTCCCTGCAAAACGGGCGTATCAGCGATGCTATAAAATTTTACTGTATGATTTGACCAGCCCATTAGCTAAAGTCCGTTTTGAGTTGCCACTCGAATTCAACCCGCATCGTATGTGGCTGGTCGGAGGCAGAATAATTAAGAAACGTCCCGATACATTTAGTCATTTTTGCTGTGGCTGTTTGTGATGCCAGAGAGCGCAACGTCATTTCGTCGCCTAGATATTGGTGAATATCATCAAAGGTAGATTTCGCACTGGCTAGTGTTGGTTGTGTTAGTATGCACGTCTGAGACAAAACGCCAGGTGAGGCTATTGCGTCATCAGTGCCATCGTGGTCATACACTGACCCATCTGGCGTTCTTTCTATGCGAGAAAGAACCTTCAGATGGCCACCAACCTCTGCGCCTTCGTCCAAACTCATCCTGTTTGTTTCGGTGCTATTAAAGATAATTAGTCGATTTGCTAGACCTGATGTTATTCTGTCCACAATTACATGACTCATTACAATCCACCTGTTGCTACATCGTTCACAATACTATTTGCCTGTCCGCCGACATCTTCCAGTACACCACCAAGTTGTCGTATCTGTTCTATCGCCAGCGAAACCTTTGAACCTATGGCATCTATTTCTGCACCTGCTTCAATAAATCCATTTCTGAGCATGTGGACTGGTTCGACAGAGATGGAAGCGACTGTTTCGTTGAGCAAACCAGCGGAAGCCGCTGCTGTGCCAATGCTAGTGTTGAGTTCTCCGAAACCCTGCACACCAGTATTTGTCACTTCGCCCAAAGCTTGCACGGCTAGTGGGGCATCCTCTTCAATCTTGAAGAACGGCGACTCTTCAGCAAGTATTTGGCTTTGAGCTTGTTGCTGTGACAGCTTTTCAAGAGATGGGAAATTTTCAACAAGCTCCTTGGCTCGTTCTAGCTCTTGGTTAAGTGCATCAAGATTGCCTGTGGCGGCAAAATCTTCTGCCGCATTATCAAGCAATGCTTTAGCCAGTGACTCGCCCACACTCTTGCTAGCATCCTCGACCACACCTAGCTGTTCGGCAAGAACGCCAAGTTGAAGAGCGTTTGCGCCTGCTGCATCCGCTGACTCAAATAAAAATTGCGACAAATTAGCCGCGCCATCACTGTTGATAGCTGTCGTAAAATAATCGCCCGTTTTAGCGTTTACGCGATCCAATGCAGCAGCTTGCATTTCCATCGCTCGCGCATTGGCTTCAGCTTGCTCTGCTGCCAGTCGGTCGGCCTCAGCTTTTGCTGCTGTATCTTCGGCTATCTTGTCCAGTCTAGCTTGATGCATCTCGTTGGCAGATTCAACCCATCCATCGTAAGCCCTTGTCGCTTCGTGAGTTGACCTCGTGTTTTCCTCTGTAAAAACCGTTGCCGTCCGCATGTCGCTGGCAAGCTTTTCTGATGCTTGTGACATCTCATCAAGCTTTCTTAGATTTTGCTCTATCTGAGTAGCGTCAAATATTGCCCCTAAATTGAAAACATCTTGTAACTGAGAGGCGTAATTTGTACCAAAGACATCCTCTAAATTGTTAGCAAAGTCCGCTAAGTTGTCTGAGCTTTTGGCTACCTCAATTGTTAGCGAGCGAAATTGGCGAACTCCTTTTTCCTCAATTCCATCAAGGCCAAATGCACCTCCGGTGATTTGACCAGTTGCTATGGCGTGTCTTAAGCCATCGGCCGCTTCCTTTATCTCACCCAGATCGCGAGCAGCCCCATTAGCTGTAAAGTCGGTTTTGAAAAATTCAGTTGCACTCCTTGTCAAATCAGCCAGAACGCTTGCCGCTTGCGTCGCGGGCTCGATAAGCCCCTCGCCAAAAGCAGTCTTTAAATCGAGGACCGCGTCTTGTAAAGCCCGACTCTTATTTGCGTAACTATCGCTGGTTCTAGCCGCGTCCCCCATCGCATCGCTGGCTTGCTCGGTAACGGCTTGCAATAACAGCATCGCCCGTTCTTGGCGAGGAATAACATCGCTAGCTGAATCAATGATCCCCTGATTCAAAGCGAGTTGTTTTAACGCCGTCTCGCGAACATCAATGCCGTATTTCTGCATTGTTTCAGAGCTTCCTGACAACGCCGACTGTATATCCTCAAAGACTCGTGCTGGCTCTTGATTGAAAAAGCTCCCTAAATCAAGCGCGACTTGAGTGAACTGTGATGAAAAGTTGGCAGCCTCTTGTTGCGCAAAGCCCATATTCTTGGACATTGCTATGATTGTGGCTGACCCCTTTTCTAGCTCGTTGGCACTGCGCCCCGTGGCCTCTGCAATAGCATCTAAATCAGAACGAAACGATTGTGCAGCTGGACCAAGCGAATTATCAATCAGGCTCGCTGTCTCTTGCATGTCGCTGGCGAGGTTTAGCGATTCGCCGCCTACTTGTATTAACTGATTCCCAAGCGCAAGCAATGCGCCACCCGTGACCAGCTTTCCAACAGAACCGCCAAGGAGATCGACGCCTTCAGATGCAGCAACAAAGCGGCCTTTTGCATCACGCAACCTGCCGTTGCTATCCACAAAGGTGTCGTCTAGCTCTTTGTAATCTCTTGTGGCCTGCTGTAACGCCTGCCCCCCTTTCCAGAGAGCATCAACGATAATACTAGTTGTCATCGTACTCCTGCTCTTCTAGCCACCGAATAAACTTGAAGCCCTCTGGATTATTCTTCGTCCAGCTAGACATGCTCCCTGATGAAACGTTTAAATAACTCTTGGCGTAACTGTAGGCATTGTAAGCAACTGTCATACGCATAATGAGTCCCGCAGGTTGGTCAAGCAACCCTCCTGCATACGGCAAAACCCCCCAGCTTTTTGCCTGAAACGCTAGCTCTAATTCGGGCGGGGCTTTGGCCTTTCCGTTGGCATAAAACCCCGCCCGAATCATTAGTTTGGGTCAGGCACTTTTATTTCCCTGTAGGCGTCCTGAACCTGCTCGCATAAAACCAAAACATCATTAGGATTTTCGCCCTCAATGATGGTTTTGTCGTTGACGCCCTCCACGAGATTGCATGAGATTGCAAGACCAACTATGTGGCTCGCGTAATTCAGCTTGCCTATCTTCTGCTCGTCTGTTAACGCCTGAAACCCCAACTCCCAATCAAGCCAAGGTTTCATTGGCACATTTTTCTTTAACTTCACTACGTTGCTGCTCCGATAGCAACCGTTCCCGTCAAGCCAAACGTCACGCTTAGGATAGTCAAACTATCTGGCGTGTTCGTGATTGACATACTGGTCACTCGTGCGCTGGTTGCGGTTAATTCAGCAACACCTGTGCTGTCACCTTCTGCGTGTGCTTCAAATGTGCCTGTGGTATTACGTAACAGAGCTGCGGCTACTGTTGCGCTAGCACCTTCGAGTAGGTGATCGGCAGTGAATGTGTCCTCAGTTCCTGAATCAACATCATGCTCAACAGCCCCTGAAGAGCCAGAGCAGCGAATTCTGTTCTGTGACGCCGTGCCACTGTAGCTCCAATTTGTAAGGCACTCGTATACGGTGCCGCCAAATGTGAATGAAGCTTTGTCGCCTTTGAATTTAGCCATTACTTATTTTCCTGTACCAGGGGAACCAACATCCCCTTTTTAATCATTGCTAACCAACGCGCTTCCAGGTCCTTGCCCTTGTGGAGGTGCGCGAACGTGCTTTTATTGCACTCTTCGCCTTTTAGCAAAAGCTTGCCTGGGGCAATGCCAATACCAGGGTCAACTTCGACCCTGTGCGTGTTTGGTTTTGTCTTTCTTGCCATTAGCTGTCTTCCACCTGACACGACACGCCCCAATAGCGAATATCGCCAATGTAGTCGGCGATCAAGCCAACCTCGATTTGCCAATGCAACTGAGCGGCTGTGACTGCGTCTAGTGCTGTTTCTAACGCCGCCTGAATCGTGACACATGAACTCATATTATCGTCTGGTGTTCCTTGGCCTTCAGGCTCTACAAGTATCGTTATACGACCCGAGCGGCTGGGCGGGTAACACCCGCCCTGACGACGCTCGCTTTGCACTTGATCGACATACTTGTAAGGCAGATTGGCTGTATCAACTTTCCCGTCAAGCGTTCCGATATTTGTGTTCACACCTACAACGGACAACCCTGTCAACAGCGTGTGAAACTCCGAGGCTGATAATGTCCCCATCTAACGCAACCGCCTAACCTGTCGAATCCACCGCCCAACATCAGCAGGAAATCCGTTGGGTATGTTAATCACACCAGCATCAGGAATGGCGACGGTGTCAAATACCGTCGCATCCTTTTGCGTGTAAGCGTAGGCTGCCAACCGTACGCAAAAATGCTTCAGGTCATTGGGGACGCTGGCGAAGTATGACCACTTACCCACTATCTCGATAGCGTCCTCACTGTCACCATTCGACTTACCGTCCCAAGATTTTTGGGATGAAGCCAGTAGCCTGATTGCATGGTACGGCGCATTGTTGCGCGGCTCAGTCACATATTCGGATGACGAAATAACAACCTCATCGCCGTTTGTTATGGTTGTTACCACCGCCAAATCGTCATCTAAATAGAGCGTCATGCCTTCGACATCTTCAATGCTGTCAAAATTGCGCGTCGTGTCATTCTCAGCATACAGAGTTCGCTTGGCCTCCCTGTCTAGCCACACCGTAGCGCGGTCTAGCAAGGAGGTAATCAAGGTGTCATCTTTGGTATTAGAAACACCTCGATAAGTCTTGAACTCTGTAAGTGATGCGTATGCCATCTATTTTGGGGCTGATGCCTTCTTAGCCTGACCTGCTGCAATCATTCGCTTTGCCTCGTCGCTGGCAACGGAGATAACGTCACCTGGCGCACCAGACTCAGCGCCGTTCGCGCTTGCACGGCTAACCAGCAATTCAACCCATACCTTAGTTGCTTTTCGTGCCATAAGGATTACGCTTGTGTTAGGTACTGAATAGCTTCAGCTTGCAGCACCTTGTAAACAGTGCGGAAGTAGTATTTGAGAATTACTTTGCCATCTACGCTGTACGGGTCACGCAAAAGCGTGAAGCTTGGTGCCTCTCTCTTGCCAACAAAGGTAAAATTTCCGAAAGCAACCGTTTTGTTTCCCGTCGCTAGGGATGGCATATAGGCGCTATTAAAAACAGGGTAGCCGTTAATGCTGCGTGAGGTGCGAACACCTGAGCTGTGTGGTGTGGACTGAAAGATAAATTGATCGCCTTGCAGCTTGCGAATAACACCTTCTGTTGCTCGGCGTGTAATCCAAGCAGCATCATCGTCGGCGTACTCATCAGCGAGTGCGTACTCTAGATCGACAACCTCGCCAGCCGTGATAGCAGCAGCACCAGCAGCCGTTACGCCAGCGGTGCCGTTTGCCAAAACCTCGGTCAGCAATAGGCTGTTATGAGTTTTCGCCATACCGCGCCCAACAAAGTCTTCGAGAAATGCCATCAGGCGGCTGTCTTCATCTTGCAAAAGTTCGTCAGTCAATTCAACTTTCTTCGTATACTTGACCAGTGTCATTGCAACTGTGCCAATGGAGGGCGCATCACGGTCGAAGTTGTTTGAATTGGCATCGTTCTGCTCTGATGTGCTAACAAATTCACCGTCAGCTTCAGAGTCGATTGGAACATTTACCGTCGTACCTTGACCCGGGATGTTGCGAACGCCAAGCTGGGCAGCTAGCATTGATTCATCACGCCGAGCGATAATGCCCTGAAAGTGACCCGTGGGGACAGCGTTGCCGCCATCAGCAGCCGTAGTGATGTTCATGCCTGTATCGTTTGAGGCTTTGACTGTTAAAGTTTGACCTTTGAGGGACACGCTCTTGCCATAGGTGCCACCGTCGCCAGTCCGTGCCCAAGCTGCAATCGCAGCGGCTTCACTATCACCGCGCCGAGTCTTGTTGTAGTTGATGCCTTTGTCGATGCTCTTTTGGGGAGCAACAAAGCCAGCCTTGCTAAAATCAGGGGTCTCCTGCTCATCGCGAAGGCGAAGGTTTTCAGAAACACCGTCAATGATGGCTTTTAATTGATTGTCATTAAGATTAAAGTTCGCGGGACGTTGCGTGACAGTCTGCGTCGCCCCGTCGCTGCCAACCGCAGGAGCTTTCACAGCTTCCTCGGTCACGTTTTCCTGTACTTGTTCTGTACTCATTTCTAATTCACCGTTACTGTTGTTGTTTTGGCTGACGTTCAGATTAACGTCAATCTCAACACTTTGCGGCTTGCTTTCAACCGCTTCTGCATTTTCTTGCTCGACTTCATCGCTCTCCGTCGCGTGCTGCTCCACAGATGTACCGTCCGTCTCTGGCAGCATTGCCTTTAGGCGCGAATCATATTTCGCAAGTTCTTTTACTGATTTCATTAATACGGGGTTGTCTTCTAGCATTCGCGGTTCAAATGGTTTCACTGTCAAAGTGTCCCCCACTAGTGGCCATTGCTCGATACGTCCATCATTTGCAACAACTGATTTGTGAGCCTCGCTAGATGTCCCGATTTTTCTTGCTCGAATAATTGGCTCTATAGCTTGAATGAACTTATTTCGACGATCTAGGATGCGCTCCACTAACCATCCGTTTGCGTCGCGCTGGGCTGTTTTCCAATCAACGTAACCCAAGCCATGAGGTATCATCGGTTCGCCCGGGATAGGCTCCCCATGCTCCCATCCAATTGGAAGCGTCCCGCTTTTGGTGAAAATGGACTCAACTTCTGTTGCTTCAGTAAAATACTCGCCCGTTGACCCGTCGGCGTTCTTGTTGCCAGTGCCAAAGCCGTCAACTTCCTCGCCTGTCAAGTCACGACTATCAAACAGGACGATGTAGTTTTGCACTCGCAACTCATCATCTGTTTCTGCCACAGCCTTCAAGGCGTTGCCCGTCAAAAGAAACTCGTCTCCCAATACTTCTGCTTCCATTACATTGCTCATAAAACAAAAAAAGGGCGTGACTAACCATATAGATTAGTCACGCCCTTTCGTTTTCCACTATCTGACGTGTGTCAGCTATTTAATTGTGACGCAGCTTGCGCCGCATCTATTTTAGCATTTATTGTTGTAGTGTGTCAACAGAGCTTAATACTACAACTTGACGGCTCTTGTACTGAGCCGTCAAGTTTCGCCGTTCGCTTCGTGGGCGAATCACTGACATTTCAGGCGACACACCCTCAGCCGCCTCTATCTGCCTAATAGCACTAATTAGGTTGCTGATTACATCTCTGCTTAATTTATTCACAACACACACACCTTATACCAACACGTCAACACACTCAAGATAAAAGCACAGCAAGCGAGAGTCCGAACAGCGAAACTACAGCCAGACAAAGCGAAGGAGAGACGGGGATAATGTTCAAAATCAAACCGACAAGAAGCCACACACCAAAGGCATTGAGGATAACGGCTAGTAACCTGCTTGTCCTTGGTGTCTGTCTCATCTCACCAGCTCCGCCTCAAAACTACGCACAGCCCTACTAATAACCTCTGGCTCCTCACTGCTTCGCCACTTCTTTAACGACTTATCCAGCACAGGCCCAAATAAAGGTTGTAACGACCCGCCGGGGTGCTGCACAAAACCCTTGCCAACCCATAACGTATTGCCACGCTTGTGAGTTTTGAAGCCGCCACCTCTAGGGACGACAACATTCATGCCCCGCCACTTGAAAGCTAATGCCTTGCGCTTGGGGTAAATCTTGTGAGGACGCGCCTTTTGCGGAACGGTGACATTTAGCCGTGTCGTGTTGCCCTGCTGTCGAGTGTTGAACCGAATACCTTTTTCTAGCTTTGCGTTGCGCTGGCCGATTTTCGCTGCTAGTTCATCTTTCACAATGCCCGTAACAATGCGCCCCTGTGAGCGCATAGAATTGCGCAGGGAGTCCTTAGCGGCCTTGTCAGCCTTTCTGAATCGACCACGTTGATCGCGAAAGGGGGGGGTTGTTTTGACGGTTAGTTTTAGGGTCATAACGCCGCCAACTCCTTCAGAGCCACGCTTCTGAATGGTACACGCTCCTTGCTTATAACTAGCGGATTCCACCGCACCGCATTTGCCAAGCAGTCTGGGCAATGCTCTGCCGGGGAAAGAACCCAATGGCATTCCCATTGCGCTTCTCGCTCAACAATACGCCAGCGACATTTGCAATTAGCTAGGCATTGCGTCCTGCCGTCACCAGGGTACTGAGGCAAATCAGGCATTCCCCGCGTAACCGCATTAGCACGCTCAAATGCTTGCCCGCTGGCCTCAACATACATTCTCGCGCGTGCTGCTACCCCTGCCTCGCCATACCGACCGCTTGCAATGTCAGCCGCAAATGAATCGAGAAAGCTGTATTGGTTGCGAATCATGTTGCCAAGCCGCCCCCAGTCAGATGGAGTCATGGCATTGCGACCACCACGAGCTAGCATGTACTGGTTGATAAAATTCTCTTTGACGATTTCGCGCATTTCAAGCTGCCAGCGTTCTAGGCGAATGTCACCGCTTGACAAACGGCGTGCCAAGTCATTGACGCGGTTTTTTTGACTGGCTATCAATTCGTCACGCAAACCGACCATTTTGCTTTGAGATACAAAAGTGCCAGCACGTTGCCCTAGCTTTTCTGCGCCCTCCGTGGTTAGGCGATAGCGGCGCGAATTAGGCATCCATTCCCAAAAAGCCATTATTGCCCCTCGGATTCCGTTGCTGTCGCATCAGCATCTAGCAAGCCCGCCAACTCAGGAAACGTATCATCCCACTGCTCAATGGCGTTCTCGATGTCCCTTTCGGTTACAGAGAAATCAGCAGGAACGGGGGGCAGTGGATTGCCATCGGGGATAAAGCGCGGACTCTTGATATTGCGTATCTCCTCCCTGATTTCAGCAGGGGTTAGAATATCACTGCGAAAACCCGCTGCCCTTGGATTTTTCCGCTTCTTCGCCCAACGGCGCAGGCGGGTCAACTCAGCGGCTTTGGCTGATTGGCTGTCTGATTCGGAAGGTGGTGGTTGTTGCGAGATCTCTTCGGTAGACGACTCTGCTACAATAGGCTGGTTGACATCGTGAATGAAATCACCATATGGCAACGGTTCAGCCCCAGCCATCTCACGAACCTCATTAACGGTGAAAATCGCGCCACCAGCCAGCTCGGTCAACGCTTGCGCCTTCTGCAACTCTTGCTTTTGAAAAATACTGATTCGCTCACGTGCTATCACTAGTTCATAACCAAGTGGCTTGAATAGCTGGCGGTTCATTTCGCCGATAACCAGTTCGGCACGTGGTAAGATCACAGACTCCATCCATTGCTGGCGCGTGTTTTCTGCCGTCGCAACATTCTCGCTCTTACCTGTCAGAATGTAATCAGGCACACGTGATGCCACCTCAATGTCCTTGCGCTTACTCTCTTCTAACTCACCAACCTGTAAATCTTTGGGGTTGAATGATAATTGATGCACCTTGATAGAGCGATTGATGGCACGCACAGGTTTGTTTTCGCGTGGCGCGATTTTGTTGATGTAGCGGCGCAAACCTGACTCCACACGCTTCGCATCTTCGGGAGACATGGTATCGGGCACCTCTAGCAACGTGACAGGCATCGCCCCACCCTCGAAGAACTGCGACGATTGCAGGTCAATGTTACGCAACATCTCGCTCGCAAAGCGAACAACCTGAGATGGAGAAACACCAGGCGACGTTTCGCGCAAGCCGCGTAACCAAATCCAAAGCATTTCTGACAAGTTTGTTTGGGGTTCGACGGGGTACTCCCTGCCACCCTGCGCCAAATTGCGACGAAATGCATACAAGCCGCGCTTTTCATCAACTAGCGGCTCCACACTTGCAGGGTCAAACCATCTCAGTCTTGCTTTGCGCTTGTTGATTTGCTCCTTAAACATGTAAGCTTCGCCGTGAATATTTAGCGACAACTCCGAACGATAAAGCAAGTCTGGTAAATCAACTTGTACAGGCCACTTGCTGACCACCTCTCCCTTGTTGTTTTTTAAAACAACCGGTAGCTTAGAAATCTCGCCAGCTCGTGCGTCATAAGCGGCATAGAGATAGGCAACGTTAGCAGCTAACTGCTCCAACCCGCCCGTAATACCTAGCAACTCTGAAAAGTGTTCGCTAGTCAGGCCGGATAACGTGATGGCTTTTGTGCGCTCATTGAGAATGTAAATACCCGATTTGCCGTCAGGTGGTCGCCAACTGCCTAGATTAAATGATTTAATATCCATAGGTTTAGCCCATGTAGAATCCTGATTGCAATGTCATATCATCTTCGTAAGCATACCTTAGCCCGTCAATGATATGGTTGTTTTTATCAACAGGTTGCGGCAAAGGATCGCCGTGCTTGTCCTTTTTCCATTGGTATTGCTGAAATTCTGAAATCGAATGTACGCACGACTTATCTATGATGATTTCCTGCTGCTGAAGCCACTGGATGCCATGCAAGACGCTGTCCTTGCCCTTCTTTGCTCCAACAACCCTTACCCCGTGCTTGTTTAACTCCGCGATACTCTTCGGTTCCGCACTATCAGCTTTGACATAGCTGCCCGCTAATGGGGCTTTGATAGAAGCTGCTAGCACATCATTAGTCATCCCCACCTCGTAAAACTCATCATAGATATAGATTCGCTTTTTGGGCTTGTCGTAGTGAGTATAAGGAAGCGCGGCAGGGTCGTTAGAGAAGCCAAAATCCAACCCATGACGATGATTGGTAAACTGGCCACGCATTCCTGACAAATCTTCAACACGCCAATTGGTAAATATCACATTTCCAAGAATGCCCCACTTGCCATAGGTGTAAACATCCTTGAAATAGCCGTCCGGCTCGTTTTCAAGGTCATCAATATCACCCTGAGTCAGATATTCATTGTGGATATACCAAGTCTTGAGGATAGTCAAGCTATCGCTATTGTACTCAGTCTGGTTATCGTGCCACCCTAGTGGTTCAAAATATTCCTTGTAAATGGGGTGAGATTGGTAGATAGGATTGAATGTCAGGGTTATTGTTTTTGGGGTACCTGGGTCGCCGCCGCGCTGCCTCCGCATAAGCTGCTTGATGTCTTTGATGTCTTGAATCTCGGTTGCCTCTTCGACCCAGACATCTGTTATCGCGCCCTTTTCTGCTCTAATCGACTTGAGTTTATTGACATCATCTAGGCCAGCAAACAGGATTTGGTGGCCGTTGGCTTTGTGAGTGATAACCATCTCGCTTTTGTGAACATGAAACTCGTCTTCTAAATCAAATTCATTTATGACGCTGCGAATCTCAGCAAAAACAGACTTGCGAATAGTTCGGGCAACGGCACGACACACAAGGACGTTGCGCCCATCATCCATTACTGCAAGTACAAATCGCTGGGCATTGAACACCGACTTGCCAGAGGACGCGCCGCCGAAATATATTTGTGTACGGGCTGTGTTGCTAAGGTATGGCTTGTAGATCGTGTTAAGTTTGGCAATTAATTTGGTATCGGTTCCACCCAATACGGCTTTTTTGCCAATTTTCCATCGACGCCCAACGCGAATCCTAGGACGCTGTATCGCTATCGCTGTCATCACCAAAAGCCTCTAGTAATCGAACCGCCTTATCAGTCATCACGCCATGCAAAACGGCTGCATCACTAGCATGTTGCTTTTTAAGCCAAGCTTCATCAGAGAAAACCTTCGATTGAACGCGCAACGCTTTTAGATTTTCTTCAAGATAATCAAGCAACAACTCGCCGATACGTTCGTTTTTTTGTGACGGAACAACAGGAACACCAGCTTTATTTGCTATAGCACTCCAATTCGCGACGGTGGAGCGAGGTATATTGTAATCCTTTGATACGCTGGATACGCTTTGGCCAGCTAAAAGGCTCGCCATCACGGCCGCCCTCGTTTCTTCGCTATATTCTCGTCTAGCCATCTTTTAAACGCCCCCCATAACCAATCTCCCCGCTTCCCTGCTTTGCCAATTCAAACGTCACTTTAAACGCCATATCACGCAATGCCATCAACTGCGCAACCTCACCTATGTTATTTTCTGATATATCTAGCTGGATTCTGGCACCATCCCGTGAGCCATAAATTTTTATCGCCGATTGGATAGCAGGAAAGCTAGCATTAACGACTATTTGCGACATCACCCACCATTTCCAACTCCAACCCCTCTACACCGACATTAAAATCATGACGCTGTGCCACATCCCCATGACACAGCGCATGGCCGAACTTGGCAATGAATCCACTCTTGCCAAGCAGCACTAAACGGCGATAGTCGCAACCATCGCACGCAATCACATAGTATTCATCATATCGCTGCTGAGTTATTCGGAGATTGTGAGACAAACAACACCTCTGCTATTACCAATACAAACACGGCCAATATAGACCGATTCTATTATAGCATAGCGATGTTGTTTCTGTCTAGTGTCGTGGTGTTGAGGGTTGATGCAACTTATGGCAAGGAGGCCAACAGCCGCTTTTTGTTTAAAATTGCGTTGAGGTAAAAATGACGTAGAGAAACAAAGACCCCATATTTGACACAGTTTTTTGCCGGACTAGTCAAATATGGGGCGGCGGCGCAAAGGACAGGGTTATTTTTGTCTATTTGCACTCCAATTATACCACAAAAAAGGGTGAACGGTGAGACTCGAACTCACAATCTTCTGATTCACAGTCAGATGTGTTGCCATTACACCACACTCACCAAAACAGGTTACGGGAACCCCGCGCACACGCCTTATGAGGTTAATTACCCCTATCGTTTCGGGAGCCCCCATTACCGCGTGTTTGACCTGTTGAGCTAAACCCTAGTATTCCACATATCGACCAACACCGCCCATGCCTTGGCCTCAGCCTCGGGGCTGTATTGATAAGTGGTTCCACTCCATGTATTTCTTTGCTCCCTCGACATCACATCTGACTTTTGCAAATCCATAGACACACAGCAATAAATTTCTGCGAATGTTCCAAGAATCCCGTCGATGCTGGGCTGCTCGCCACAGAATGGGCATGGCTTGAGGTTGTCGGTTGTGGGCTTGTATGTCATGCGCTTTTACCATTCAGCATTGGGACACCCTTGCAAAATCGACCATGAGCATTTAGAGCTTGCACAGTCTTGTAAGTCTTGCCACAGTCCTCGCACTCATAGCTAGCTCCCGTCTGCACTTGCTCTTGCACTGCTAGCACTGGATTTGCTTGTGCAATTGCTGTGCTAGCTTTCATTTGCTCTAATGCTAGCTCATGCTTTAACCGCTGCCTCTCTGCTATCATCTGGCGTTTAAAATCATTGTCTTTGATTTTTTCATCTTGCTCGAAAACAACAGCATCAGCTTCTTTTGCGTCTTCGGTTTTCAGCATTTCTTGCAGTGCCAATAATACGTAAACCAGTGGAGCGATAACAAACATGACAACCCCTACTGTCCCCCACAATTCCCAAACCCCAATGGCGACATATGCCAGCATAATAGCACCGCTAATTGCCGCTCGTGTATTATCACCGCGCCGCCAAAACTCCATTGCTGTATGCCCCGCATAAATGCCAACAATCTCCAAGCCGATGGCAGAGATGACCCCAACGCTCAAAGACAGCCAGAACGAACCCGCCATTGTTAAAGCAACATTGTAAATCTTGTGAGCAAAAAAGAACACAGGCGCAATTGGTACAGCAACAACGGCAATCCATCCCAAGTAATCATAAATGCTATTCTTGTTCATTCTACCTACCTCAAAAATCAAAACTCGCCCCTACGCAGCCACTCGGCCACTATCCAAAATACAATACCAAATAAAACGCCGATTACAAGCGCAGGGATAAGGTGCGGGTTATACACGCTCATGCCGTCTAGGGCGTGGCGGTGCAGCACGGTCTGCCCAATCTCGCTTTATTTGGTCAGTGCGCCCACGCAATTTCACACCAACAGAAAATGATTGGGCAACGGCCTCTGGGGTAAGCTGCATCGTCATCCCAAACCCAACCACAAACGCAAGCTCAGAACCGATGGTGAATATACCAACCGTCTGAAAAACGGCAGATGCAGCCAGTTCCATAGACCAAGCGGATACACCAATACGAAAATACATGTCTGTATACGCATCAACAGCGAACAATAGCAGCCATATGCCAATACTAATAAGCGTGTATTTCCGATCCTCTTCAGCGTCCCAGCCCAAGGCCAAGGCAATATAGCCTGACGCTATCTGACCTACAGAAGGCAAGGCTGCGACGGCATAAGTTGACCACCAAAAGCCACGCTGTGTCGGAAGCATTTCGTACCCCCAAAAGCTAGTCCAGTAATCCTCAACAGCAAAAGCGATGGACATAAACCAAAGCAAAAGAAAAACGAAGAAAACTGGAATAACAAACTCGGACTCCTTTATACGATCTGCCGCCTTTTTGAATGTTGTGTGATGTCTACTCATGCAAATGATACCCCGCTGTCCGTTATATTCACCGAACGCGATACTTCCTCAATCAATCGTGATGTATCACGAGTATTCCCGCCTACAACGCGACGGATGGTTGTCCGCGTAACTCCAGCCGCCAGCATTTTGGCAATAAAACGCTCCTCGTCCAAGCTGGAATTTTCCCCAATACGCTTGAGCCTTTTGACATGCATATCAGCGCTTTCGTTAGGCAGCTTCCCCCACTGCTCGTCATTTCGGAACGGTTCTGCTAGTTTTGGAACCGTTTCACCCGTTCTGGAACGGTTCTGAACCCGTTCTGGCGCGTTTTCGACCAATCTTCTTGCCGGGGGAGGGGGGAGAGTGGGCATTCCCTTGTCTCCTCCCCCTCCCGTTGCTGATGGCATCCTTAGACTGTCCAACTGTTCTTCAACCCACTTCATCTCTGCCTCTCGTTGTTTGTGAGCGAAGTACAAAGAAGACGAAAAAATAATTGGATGTATGATGGAATATACCAAGAACCAAACAAAGGAATACGTCAACAGGCCAAACAGAAATGACAACATAAACGTCCTCACGACGATTGGCCACCCCTGTTCGAGCAGACTTCCGAAAAAAGCCATACCGAAGAAACAGAAGGCTACTATTTTGGTGTCACGAATTTTGTTTTTAACTTGGTTATCTTCCATAAAAAATCCTCGATTTTACACTCCGTTCTTGCCTCGCCAATCATCAATCAGCGTGATGATGCTAACCTCCTTGATGGGGTCATACGGATGTCCGGCAGCATCGTGCGCTATATCGAAGCGATTATCAACAATGTCACCCCCCTTATATTCAAGAAACGCATCAACCGCATTTGTATCAAGTTGTATTGATGTATCCTTTGCGACCCAACCAGCCCCTAATACTTCTACCCAAACCACCTTCTTGCTCATACCGTCTCCTTGCCATCGGAAACAGCAATCAATATACTACTCGTGCCGTCTCCGATGGCATTAGCCTCGCCTGTACTGACTACCAATCCTCACAGGCGGGGCGTTTTTATTGCTAGATTGTTGTCTGGCAATCACCAGATTCGTTGTTTTTCAAGCTGCTAACAAAATTGATAAATCGCTCTTGATGCGCCACATCAATGTGTACCTCGGACCATACATGCTCGTTTAGCGTCAAAGCATACCACGCCATTTTCACACGCTGCCACAATGAACGCTCCTTCCAATGGTGGACAATGCTAAGAGATATAAACGGAGTTGGATCGTCATCCACCACAACGAGAACTGCGTGTGATGGATCGCCGCATTCACAAGGATATATTTCGCGCCTGAATAACATATTTTTCATTCCGCAAAAACAAAAAACCCCGTGATTGGAGGCGTCCTATCGTCGGGGCTTCTTGCCGTTGTTCTATCAAATTGTCTCTTTACCGATACGATGATGTTAGCTACGATGCTTGTTGCGATGATGTTGATAGAACGCCTGTGTTTATAGTATTACGGTAAGACTCGAAAGTCAAGCGAAAAAAGTACTAATTTGCTCATTGTTTTAAAATTCGTATTACTGTAATATAAGATTCCGATGACCAACAAAGAAAAACCATCGGGCAGACCCCGATTACCACACGGCATACGCCACCCTATGCCCCTTCGGGTTTCAACTTGGATGCGTAACGCAATCAATGAAATAGGAAACACCAAGGAATTCCCTGATCGCTCTGCCTTTATCCGCTACTGCATCGAGAAAGAACTGAAGAGAAGAGGGGTTGAACCACCCCCCGACTAACCCCAAACCCAGCTCACAACCGATTCAACAACCTTGTCGTCAACTCGTAACACCAGCCAGCGTGCCATCTCACTCCCCGCCGTGTCAACAACAGAAATAACGTCACTCACCTTGTAGCTGGTATCTATGTCACTGGTCAAAACAGTGAACACCTTCTGGCCTTCGCGGTATGATGGTTTGCTGTACGCTGTTTTGGTAATCATCATTCTGTTATCGCCTTGACCTGTGTTGGTGAATCAAACGTATGAGTTTTGCTGCTGTCATCCGTTAGTGATGCCACCCGCGCCCCTGTTGGCATAATCTGCCCATTGTAGTTCTCTGCCTTCTCAGCATAGTTAATCGCTGGCACCTCCGCCATTGTATCAATCCGCAATTGAATAATGGACTTGCCAGCCTTTAAAATGTACGGCGCATGTCCGATGTTTTTCACCTCGAATGTCCATGAGGACGGATCGCCGTAGCCAAAGCCGGGGTCGCCATGTCCGCTATGCGAGTGGTTCAGTCCAAGTCGTCCGGGGGTTGATTTCAAGACAAGCAACCCTGTCATGTGTGGGAGTAGTTCCATTTTTTCAATGGATGAGAGCAAGACAAATTCGCCTGGCCAAAGGATGTGCCAATCGAATTCTTGCGGCTTTTGCCAAATTGGATGACTCTCTAAGCTGCTACGTAATATATTGACGGTTCGTTCTCCTTGCCATTTCATTCTTCCAAAAACAACATTCATTTTCTCGAACCAATCAAACCAATACGGATTGGGCAGCCGTATTAAATTTGACAACCGCAAATCCAAAGAGCCGCTTTCTACCATCTCAGGGTCGAATGGGTCAACATACTTGCTAGCCCATTCATGAATCATCTCATCATTCCAAACGCCTTTTGGCATTATGTTTAAGCCGCCGATATCAAAATCATTATTAATCATCTACTTTCACTTTTTTAATCCCAAAATAAATCTACCAAAGCATTTATTACACAATCCGTTTTTTGAGAACAGTGTCACATATGCGGGGCATTCACGACACACCACCCGCGCTGGAAACGGCTTCTTTCCTCTTGCGATTCTTCTTTCTGCTTTTGTTTTCATCGACTAACTCCAATGCTCCCCGCAATACACTGACTTCGTAATCACTCATCAACGCCACTACACTTGCATCATTCAAACCGAAGCGAACAGTGTGATATTCTCGATGAACAAAGGCAACAGCTAGATTGAGGAATATCATCAGGTTATATCCTCTAAATCAATACCCAAATAATCACACAAAGAAACCTTGGCTTCCTCAAAGCCATAGCAGACCTCGCAGCGATAACCATAATCCTGTAGCACCCTAATCCACCTTTGCTGCTGTGGTGTTGCATGGTTTTTCCTGTTCGCTCGTTTCATCTCGATATAAAAGCCATGCTTACCATTTCTAGGCACTGGCAAAAATAAATCAGGTACCCCCGCCTTCAACCCCTCGCGCTTCATCGCCCGTGCCGTCTTATCGGGTCTATAACCGCCATTAGCATTGGCATAGAGCAACCCTAGCTCTGGATATTCCCAAGCCCAAACATCAGCCCATTGCATAAGCGCAGATTGCTCATCATGTTCGTGTGGCACCACGCCCAAATCAGCACCATCAGCAATACCAATCCTCGCAGACGACTGCCTCATCTGTTCCGCCGCTTGTTTTCTGTGATGTGCTGGTAAATCTTCAATACTGTTATATCTAGCCATACCATTACTCCCATTTATTCGTACTCATAGATCTCAACACTATCAGGCGGTGGTGCAATCTCTGCCCAATATTGAGGCTCTTTATCCCCGTACCAACGAACGCGCCCCGATTTTGTAAAACTGCGCAATCGGTTCAATCCAAACTCCCAGTACTCTCCATTCCAGAATGCAGTCAGAACCTGAGCAGACATCCATATTGTTCGGCTTGTCTCCTCAACCTCTGGCAACCTGTCCTCAACACTAATCCAGTTCATCATCCACCTCGATTTCTTCAATTTCGCCATTGCAGACAGTTATGCCAACAACCTCCTTTGCCCCAATCAACTCCAAATAATGCTCCCGTGCTTTTTGTTTGGCATCTTCGACGGACTCAGCCTCAATATCCGTTTTGGCACGTAGTGTAGAAACAGAAAGCTCAAACTCGCCATCAATTTTGTAAATATAATACGAACATGAGGGAGTCAAGCATCGAAAAAGCGCAGCCGAGTTCCCAACCAACAATTCCCACTCCAATTCCTTGATTCGATAAAACATCAACCACTCTCCCATCGTGCCAAAATCTCACGCCGTTCTTGTAGCTGTGCCAGCGTGCAATTTGCTTGCTTGACACCTTGCATCCTATTAATCATCGCCCACACCTCACGCTGCTCACAGCGCCGCTTGCGAGCCAGCCTATTCACGGCTCTTGTAATATCAGTGCGCAAACCCTTGCGCGTCTCCGTCATAGTCATCTCAGCCACACCGCTGCCAACAATACTCTGAACGGTATCAGCCAACCCGCCGATATTCGCGGGCGTTCCGAACAACCCCATTTGAATCGAGTTGCCGTTTACAATGGCCATCTCAAACCCACTATTAACCGACCCGATTGCCGTAACATGCGCCCCAAAGAAATCGCGCTCCAACGCACCATTCCCCGGCATGGTCAACAATTCATCACGTAAAACATGCCGCCGCTCCTCTTCAGCCGCCCGTGCCATTTTCAACAAACGCGGGTCAGCGGGAATGAAGCAGTAACTTGGCTCATTGCCATACTTGGTACGCACAAACCGCCCAAACCACTGGCGAAAATACATTTCTGTTAGCGTGTTCGTGGCAAAGACACCTACCCGCAAACGTGGAATATCTACACCCTCAGACACTTTTTTCACGGCAACCAGCCACTTATCACGGCTATGCTCAAACGCCTTTATCGTCGTCGTTGATGTTTTGCTATCACTGACTACGATGGCTGACTTGACACCCGTAACGCGCTCCACCACCCGCGCCACCTCTTTGCAATGCTCTATACTCTTCGTCACAATCAAGCCACCAGCGTTCGGTAGTTGCTCGCGTCTAATTTTGTCCAGTAGCAAATCAGCATCCCGAATCATCGTGTCAAGCCAGCCGCTATTCACGTCTAAAGCCACACTTAAACAACGCTGGGCAAATTTAGCTGACTTATAACGGTCGATACTTCCGTGAAACTCTACACCGCCCTCAGACCAGCTTAAATCGCCGCCATAAGGGATAAACGCCACGGGGCGCACAACGCCATCTCTGAGACCATCTGCGTAGGTATAGGCATAATCTGGCACCATCACCCCGTCTCTGTATGTGAGAAACGGTATTGGGTTGTTATCGCTGCGAATTGGCGTGCCTGTAAGTGGCATAACAAAAGCTGCTTTGCCAAACGCGTCTACAATGGCATCCCCCCAAGCTTTGGTATCACCGCAATGATGAACCTCATCTAATACCACATCGGTATCAACCCACTGGCATTGCTGCTGAAAACATCGCCAGTTTTTAGCCACCTGTGCATAGGTTGTAATGATGCCGTGATAGTCGCGTCCTTCATACGTTTGGCTCGTGTCATACTCATGATCGAGATGTAGCCCGAACTGCGCTAATGTTTTGGCCCATTGCCGCTTTAAGTGGCGTGTGGGGGTGACAACGACGAGCCGCTTGGACAGGCGTTGCAAACGTCGCTGGTGCAACAGGTAAGCGGCAAGAAAAGTTTTGCCAGCACCCATTACAGCTTCGATGACAAAAATTCTAAGTTTCGCCTGCCAGTAGCGAGAAAAGGCGGTTTGCTGCCATGTGCGAAGGGTTTTAGTCATTGTCTAATGTCCCGGATTCTCTAACAAAATATCACGCTGTTGCATCCACCAATACCACTGAGCATCAGACATAGCACCAGTTGCACCACTATCAAGCAAGCTGGAAAACTCAAACTCTATAACATTGACAAGGTGTTCACGTGTACACTTGTTGTGTTTACAAAACATATCCACAAACTGCCTTGGTGACATTTCAGAGAAGCCCTCCTTGACACACCCGGCGTGTGTTATTGTGTTCAATGGCTCTCGCCCAATACCTGTTATTTTCAACGGCCAAATACGCTCAATTTTTCCACCCGAACCCAAGCCCTGACACTTAACACAGGCCATGACATAATTACCAACTTCCAAACTGCCCCAACCTAATCGCCGGGTTACAGTTTTTGTGCGCTTCTTCATCTGGTGTGTTGTTAGGAAAAAGCTCATGTTTTTCATACCGCCACCTCACGCCACTTCCCATCGTCCCGCATATCCACAGCAACAAACGGTACATCAATAGCCTCAAACAAATCGTTTTCATCGGGACAATCAATCCGCTCATCACCTTTCCACAAAAACCCATCTTTCTGTCGCATACCCATAGGCATAGCACCGCCTTTAAATTTAGATGTCATCAACCACGCGCTAAAATCGCGGCTGCCTGTACGAATCGTGTAAATGTTGCCAAAGTTGGCAGGTGTTGCAAGAAATAAATCAACCTTGTATTTGCCATAGCTGAAGCTCTTGTACTTACTGCCGTTTTTGGTCAGCTTGTCGCCAAGCTTGTCCTGCAAAAATGCGTCTAGTTGAGTTGGTAGACTGGTGTCGGATTCGCCCAATAGATTTGTTTGATAATGCGGAATTGCCACAATCTCAATATCGCCAATCATGGAACGCTTGCGCCGCAAGAATCGCACTTCTTGCAATCTTGGCATCTAAAAAACACGCTATCTAAACCGCACACTTCACATTTCTTTAGCTTGTTCATGCAATCATCCTTGTAGAGAAACCCGCGCTTGGGGTTGGGCTAGGGGGTTAGATTGCGGGTTATCCGCAATGTATTTGTCTTGAAGTCAATTCGACAAGGCCAGATTTTGCCGGAAGGTAATCCGCCACGCTGTTTAGGAATCCGCACCCAAATCAAGTCTTCTGACACCTCAAAGTCAACACCATTGTGAACTAATGCTTGCCCTACCGAATGAGTTGTCTTTGGCATCCAGAGCGATATAGCGCGATGAACACGCTGCCCAATTGACGACGTTTCTTCCCCGTCATAAATACCAGGTGTCAACATGTTTGGCCCAAGCATACCTTTCAACTCCTGCTTTGCCTGAACACCATAAACAATTGGACAAGCAAAGTGCTTTGCCATTTGATTAATTCGATACACATCGCGCCGAACTTGCAGCCGTCGCTGGTCATCTAAGTTTTTGTGCTTTTTGACTTCAGGGTCGAACGGCAACGCTTGAAGATAGTCGATAAACATCGCGGCTATCTTAAGCGGTTCGCCTGTCAGTCTACCATCCTTGATAAACTTGGTTGCGCGGTATATGTTGCTCAGATAAAGTTCCGGTGCTGTGTCATCGCCCAACGGGTCAGCAATCCGATAAATGTTTAACTCAGATATTTTTCCTGCTGCATGGATAACCTTAGTCCAGTCCCGAATATTGCCGCGTGCCAAATCTGCCATACTGTGGTCGCTTAAGCGGCTGATTTCCATCATGCCCAATTCTTCGATTGTGTTTTCAACGTCAACACGAACAATGATTTCATCAGTACGCCCTTGGGTTTGCAAATGACGGGCCAATCCCTTTTCCCACATTTCCATGAAACCCGTTTTGTAGTTGTGGGTTTGAGCAATTACAGCACATGTTTGACCGGGGTTGAGGTCAGCAAAGTAGGCACCAAACCCTATTCCCTCAATCGGCAGTGGCATTGAGCGATGCACATTCGCTTGAATATTTCGCAAATGCTGTATTGCCTTTGTTCCGGTTTCGGGTGGCGTGTTTGTTGTTTTGCGCAATTCTTCGTAGGTTGTCATCCGTAAAAACTCCCGTCTGCATTCGCCACCATTACACGGTCTGCTTGAGACGCTTCCGGCCTGCCTTTTCTACCCTCAGTTTTCCAGCGTTTCAAAACAGCGTAAATATAATTCCATCGCCTGACATTAGCCTTAACAGCAACCCCAATGGCCTCAATCACCCAACTTGCTCCAAATTCATTCACTGCATCCTCAATGTCATCGGCTAAAATCTTTGACAGCATTCCAATGTTGTCCTCATAGGCGGCTGCGGCATCAGCAAAACTCAAATCGTGACCATCGTCGTCGCTTTCTGTAATAGTTTCTTTTTCTTTAATACCCCCCTGATTTGGTACGATTTCCGTACCGTTTTTGGTACGATTTCCGTACCGCTCTGGTACGGTTTCCGTACCATTTCGATCTTCCCCCAGTACTGTTTCAGTACCATTTCGGTTCTGTTTCCGTACTGGTTTTGGTTCTGTTTCCGTACCGTTTTCTTCTGAGAAATCAACATCAATCATGGCGTAACAAAAGGAATTACCCTCGTCTCTGCGAACCACATAACCACTGTTTAGTGCGTCTTTCAAGGCGTTATTGAGCGTGCTACGACCAACAATACCAGTGGCGTTTGTGAAGTCGTTGAAGCTGATTTTTTCACACTCTTTTTTCCAGCCCCACGTGGCACGCGCAACGCACATAATCACCTTGAAAGTGTTCGGTTTCACGCGCTTCATAACTGTGTCAGTTAGGTAGTTAATCTGAGGGTAATTCATGCTCCTACGCCGTTACCGTTGACTGTCGAATGTAGTTGCCAAACATCCCAGCCGTAAAACCATAATCAACAAATAAATCATCTGCCTTCGCTGGTAGATGAACATATCGCGCCCTATTCCCTAGCATTTCGCCAACCCTTGCCGCTGCTGTTTGTTGCTGCTTTTTTTCTTTGGTGTAAGCATCAGGGTCTAATGCCACGTAAACCACCTCGCAATCCTTTAGCCCGTTCACCATCGCTTCGCTTGGCGTCTTGCTTGGTACCGCAACTACCGATAGATTTTGATTAGCCTTGGCCACCAATTCCACAAAGCAAACGCCCGCCTTTTTCATGCCCTCAACAAGCAAGCACTCGCCTTTGGGGGGCTGGTCGGGGTCGGCTAACCACAGGCTAGGTTTAAGCCCTTTCGTGAACCTGTACTTATCATTTGGTTTAGGCGGATTGGTCAGCCTGTATTGAACGTTTGACGGTTGCCGCCCTGGCTCAAAATATGGGATTGTCATGGCCGGTGACGTAAATTCTTTATCGCCAACCCGCCCTCGATACTCAGGCATAAAGCCCAATTCCCAATAATCTTGGAACTCGTTAGGGATGCCAGCTTGTCGCCACAATGCCCTGTGCTGTTCTTTCATGGCGTCGTGATAGCCTTTCCAGTATGCCGTTTCCTTTAGCTGGCTTATACGCGCTCTGAGACGCTTGTTTTCAGCCTCTAGGTACGATTGCTGTATCTGCTGGGCCTTGGCTATCTGTTCGGGTGACGGGCGGGAATCTGTGTCGTTATTAGCCCAAGAGAAATAATTGCACTGCCGACACCAAACACGCGCATTGTGACCGCCACTAGCTGCAAAAATACGGAAGCGGTCTGAGTGGTCGTACCGTTTACCTCCACCGCCGCATACTGGGCAAGCGGAACTCCATTCGCCATTGCCTCTAAACTGCAAGTCTGGCAATCCTGCAAAGCGTTCTAATTCTTGCGGGAGCATCATAGCAATGCACCCCCGCTGTAACCGTGTTCAAACCGTGCTGAACGAGCGGCTTTGTATGCTGCCTGAATTTGGCTACCTTCCAAAAGTGGCCAGCGATCATGGTCGTCACATGTATGATTACCGATGTTTCCCCAGCCAAGCTCGTTGGCCTCATTATCGACAATGTAATAGCATAGACCATCGCAACGGCGACACTCTGCAAAGATGAGCTTGCGGACAAATTGGGCATCATCAATTGGGTCACCCTTGATATACCCGACCAACTCATACTCTTCCGGCCACGGGTTGCCAAATAGCACAAAGCTGGAACGTAGGGCAAATTCGCTTTGCTGAGAGCCAACCATTTTGGCGTTTTTGATTAGCGTATCTACATAACCATCAAGGTCTAATTCTTTGTAACCCTTTGGCTTAATTTCAATGTAGAAATCGCTAATTGGTATCCAAAAATCTGGTAGATACCAATCGCCATGTGCTAGCTCAAAACCATCATGCTCATATTCATAATTGACACCTAAACTGTCAAAGAATACCGCCCATCTGGCCTCTAATCGGGAACGGAACAACCGCCCGTTGTACTGCGTTTCTATCGCTTTCAACATACAACACACCCTCACCTTTACTTTGTTACTACGTTTCCAATAAATCCAACTTTTTTAAATCAAGCCCACCCTCCACCAAAACACTTGGATACCTATTGGCCAAATAAGAACGAAACTCAAAATCCGCTTCATCCCACATTTTGTTTACAGCAACATGTGCGATTTCTAGCCTTGATGGATGAACAAGTGAGTTGATGTAATCCGCAACATAGTCTGGTGCGTTTTGTTGCAACCAAAGCTTTGCCCTGTGAGCACGCCACTGTTTCATCTGCCCCTCACAGTTGTAATAACATTTATTTCGCTCGAAAGGAGGCAGTCCGCCAATTTCTTTGTCACAATATGGACAATAGTCAGTTGATAGTGTCATCGCGTCATCTCCAATAAACTTTCCTGCGTATCCCAAGTATCGAACTCCCCACGCTCAAGATACCCCGTGGACTGCACAAACCATTTTTTGGTTGCTGGAAGGCGAATGTCAGAGAGTCTGTATAATGCACTCCTATGCTTTCTACAAACCACCTCATCGAAGAAATAACATGTTGACACAACTCGATTTGGGCAATTGCAGTTGCGACAGAATGCGCAACGCCTCTTGCTTTTGGTCGGCTTGTACGCCTTTAAAAGCTCAACGTCACTAGAAAAAACATGTTGCTTACTCATCATCAACCCCCAATGCTTTGCGAATCGTGGCCTTTGTGTCGCGTGCGCCGTGAATGTAGCCATCGTCTTGTCCCTTTTGATAAGCAGCAACAATCATCAGCAGCACTGTCTCACTCATGCTATCGGCAACCTGTTTGTCAAAGCTCAACAAGACATCATCGACACTACGAATTTCTACGGTATTAGCAATTAGATAAGCGTCAAACTCGTCATCATGAAAACTTACTTCTGTGATAATCATCTCGTCATCTCCAGCAGCCCCGCATACGTATCCTGTTGAGCGGCAAACAAATCATCATGCTCTTGCACGGTCAGCTCATCAGCCGCTTTGGCAACCTGCGCCACTGTCCCCTCATCAGCCATATACCGCGCCAGAACGCTTGCCTTCACGCGCTCATACAATTCGTCGCAATAGACGGCAGAACGCCCGTAATCGTGATATGCGACATTTGCGGCCAGCGCGGCCTCGGATTCAGCTAGTTCTAGGATTCGCTTGGGAGTTAGTTTGGACATTACGCCACCCCCAAACTATTGTGACGCGCCCAAAAGCTCTCTTGGGAAGCCTCCCATGCTTCGCGCCGTTCTTTTTCCTCGGCAGACTCAACATAGTATCCAGCTTCACGACAGGCTTTTTCGTTGCTGTAGATTTCCAAACCCCAACCACGCGCCTTGTTGTCGATGGTTGCCAAGCCCCGATCAACCAAAATTTTCTCGTTCGGGCAACCATAACGAGATGTCAAATCTTTGCTCATCAACAGATTGAGCAACATGGCTGCATCACGTCCTAATTCTTTATTTGCTTTACGGGTATTGAATTTCATAACAACCTCTTGATTTGGGGCTGCTACGGGAAAAGGAACAGCCGACTTATACGCTTTGAACACCACATTCAGAAAGCATGTAAACGGCAACCTTTGGGGGCTTTCGTTCACGGTACAAGTCGGCTTGGTAAAAATTGTATCCGAATGATATTCGGTTGAAAAGCTAGGGGGCTTTGGTGCCGCGTTTGCCTTTCTGAATGTGGTAAAAGAATAATACCACAAACCTTTTTGTATGTCAAGAAAGATTGTGCTAGAATCTATACCAAAATACAATTTGCTGTATGGCAAAAAGGAAAGGCAATTACGTGGCTGGCCCCGGAAGAGACCCGTTAAGCAAGAAATACGGTGAAGAACTCGACCGAACAACGATTCGCGTCCCCAAATCGTATTTAGACCATGTTCGCAAGAAAGCAAAAGAGCGTGGAATAAAGATGAGTGATTACTTTCGCTTATTGATTGAAAGGGATATGCAATCATGATTCCCCGCTCTCTCTTATCCGCTTCAAAAAATCCTCTTTAATCCGCTTTTTAAACGTTGTCAAGCTTTCTTCCGTATACCCAGCATCTAATAAATACTGGTGCATTTCTTCGTCCGTCGCTGTGAACGCTTCAGCCTCTAATAGCAAGTCGTCAAATAGCACAACAAAACGTGCTGCTTGCTCGTCAGTCATTTGTGGTGGTTTGTTTTTCATGATTTAACGGGCCACTCCAACCCAAAATCACGCCGTTTGATTTTTACCATATCCCGTTTAAATAATGATTGAATTTTTTTCATGGATTCACCTTCTTTGGCATCGGCAAATGCCGCATACCCAATTCACCAGGAACGTCAACATGCTCCCACACGCCATCAATACGAACAATCGTATAACCGCAGCCGCATACTGCTTCATCAACCTGCTTTGTGAATGCAACTTGGACATCGTATCCCAGCGCATTGGCAAACCGTTCTATCTTCTCCATATCCATTTTTCTCGCACCTGTTTCGTAATGTGATACTGTTGAGACAGAAGAGCGTTTCATAAATTCAGCCACGTCAGGCTGAGATATGCCGTGGAAGTTACGCAGTTGCTTCAGCGTTTCTGGTACCTGTAACGGATTGACCATGTAACACTCGTCCGGCAAATCGCTCGATTCTGTTCGCTTTTTGGCAAGCAGGATACTGTCATACTCCGCTTGCGATAGTTCTAGCAAGATTTTCCCGCTAGATGTTTTGCCGATGGTATTCACTTGCTCACCTTCATTCTCACCCGTTGCCATAAAACTTTTTCACCGTGGTAATGCTTTGGGCAAACATGAGCTGTTGTCATCATGAGTGGTATCATGTAATCAGCCTCATTTTCGCAGCACGAACACGGGATGAATGGCTCTTTGCCTGTGCCGTCGCACGTGGGGCAATCATTATTACTGCCTCTGCACTCAGCGCAGGGGGTATCTTTGTACTTGGTGATGTAGGGAGTTGAAGTCAATTTCATGCCTCACCATTCAACAACTGATTCATCGCAATCTCCATTGCCCTTTCAAGTAAATCGTTTGTGATTTCTAGCTGAAGGTTTGGAGAGAACGGCGGCAAAATGTCATCCCAACTTTCGCAGTCCAAAGCAATCGCCATTTGTAAAACCTTCTGAACCGTTGTCTTTTGCAGCCCGCTTTCAATATTGGTTATTGATGTTCTGGTAACATCAAGCTCTTCTGCTAGCTCGCCTTGTGTCCAACCTTTGCGCTTGCGGAGTTCTCGAACCTTTTCGCCGAGCTTTATGTACAGAATTGGTCGCGCTGTCATGACCCAAACTCCCGCTTGTAAATCGCATCTAAAGGACTGCGGCCATCCAGTACCAAAAACATGTATGTCATCAAGTGAGGTACATTTTCCTTGCACCACAACGCGAACTCTTTGCGGTCATCAGTTGGCGCATGTTGCATTGCCTCTCTGATTTCGCTTTTTACAACGTTGACGGTGCCTGTAATCATCTGTCGCCAAATCTCCACATCACCCATAAATTCATCGGGGATGTCAGCAACATATTCATCAGCAACACCTCTGCGACGTGCTTCTAAGTAATTCTTGAAACTCAAGCCGCTAATCTTTTTGTGCAGAATTTTGTAAGCATCGCCTTTGAATTTGAACCGTTGACCATCTTCAAACTCGATAACATACCCTTCTTCGTTTGCGGTTAGATTAGGAAGCTGCGCAAGAATATCGCCAACCTCGACACCTGTGCTGAACCATACATCTGGAAGACTGAAATCAAACTCATGAGCAACCCCTTGAACGGTGTCCCAGTGTAAATAGTTGCCCGTTTCAGTGTCACGAATAGCCAGCAACGTCAAAGTTTCAAGCCCGTTGTAATTCACAACAACACGGTTTTCGGGATAGATGACTTCAAATAATAGCGTCCAGTTTTGCGGGAAGTTGGTGAAGTCTTTTTGTTGCAATCGCTCAGTTGCCCATAATGCTTGCTCGCTCTCAAAGCTTCCCCGTGTGGCAACTTTGATTTCACCATTGTGCCAGTAGCTAATACCTAGGCTGCCATCCATTTTTTCGTACACACGCCTAATAGGGGCATTGGTCGTGAAACCGTGCTGCCCCCAATTGAAAAACTTCTCAAATGGGCGTGCTATACATTCACCATAAGTGTTCATTATCAAGCCACGGCTGTTACGCTCTAACCAGTTCCAGCGTGCGTTAAATGTGGCGTGCATGTTGTAGTTGAACAGAAGCAAATCGCCTTTTGGTGTGACGTTGATATCGGCGATTGATTGCCAGTCAGTGAAGCCGCTGCGAATCAGTTGGCCTAATTGACGGATGTTATTTGGAGTCATAAGCTATCCCTGTTTACTCTTGAATTTAACCACTACCTACTCTAAAAAATTCGTGCGCCCACGCGAAGTGGCAACCAGCGAGATTGTTTTCAGCAGCTTGTTTGTCTGTTTCCATATCACCCACCATGATTGTGTGATTTGGCTCCACCTTATGCCGCTTCATCGCACGACGAAGCATCAAGCCGTTTGGTTTTCTTGATGTTTCAGACCACTGATACTTGCCTTCATCAGTGAGATTTTCAGGGTATGGTGACCACGACCCCTTTCTGGATTGATAGCGGTAAGCGACATATGGCGTGATATTAGCAGACGGACAAACGGCCAGTATGTTTGTGACAATCCTATTAATGCGCTCTTTGATGTCGTTTTCCGTTGGGTATTTTTCAGGTTCACCAAAGCCATTGGTTTCCATCCAATAACGCAACCCAACACCACCTTGATTTGTAGCTAGTGCGATGTGTTTGGGATTATTGGCCTCAAGCCACTCCACAACATGTGGATAAAGCTCTGTGCTGTCACGGTCGCATAGCGTACCGTCAATGTCGAATATGTATAGGTCGTAGTCAATCATGACGCTTTCACCTTCACCTTGCGAATCAATTTCTTGCCCTTACCACCGTCAGTCGTGCGGTAAATGCGGAGCGTGTGATATTTGCGTTTACGTTTCAAACCATCACCATTCCTTCAACCTGTTTCATAGCCCAATCCCGCATGTATTCATCCTCCAACAAACACGACACGAACTCGCCGCGCTGCTTCAGCCGATAGCGCACGCCGCCGAATGTGACAATAATGCAGCCACACGGCAGGAATTCAGCAATGTGTGGCAGATGACCAAAGGAACGCTGAAGGATTAGGGCGGGTGTTCTCATGTTGTTTGTTAGAACAAAACTTCACTGTCTGTTTGCAATGAGGCAATTTCGGATTCTAGGGTGTGGATATAATTCACTGCCTCACCGAATTCGCATTTCAGTCGTGCAATCTCAACATCAGCCTTAGCGGCAATCGCAGCCGCCTTGTAAGCGCATTCAGACCAGCCGTAATCGTGATAGACAACGTTGAATGCCAGCGCAGCTTCGGCTTTTGCATTTTCTGGGATTCGTTTGGGGGTTAGTTTCGACATGGTAGCCACCTTTTTGTTTGTGGCTGCTCGTAGAAAAGGAACAGCCAGTAAGCATAATGTTCGGGATGATGACTGTTTACCTCATAGTGATGCTGTAGCGCTGGCTGCAATTCTTTTCGTGCCTGTTTGTACTCAGGACTTTCGTACTCAAGCTCATTCAGCATTGGACGGTATTTATCGAAAAATGATTTTTCTGGTTCTTCCAGCTTGCTTGCGTCGTGTACTCTCGCACGTTGGTGTAAATTTCGGATCATATCGCCAATATTGATGTGAACCTTTGCTATATGTTGCAGTGTTTCGCCTGTTGAATCGTAGTTATTCATGATCCGTTTTTTGCCCAACCTTTCACAATCAAAAACTTGAGCTTTTCACGAGCTGTTTTTGCTGGAACCTTTTCCCCAGCAAGTCCCTCATCAAACATATCCAAACCTTCATCAATAATGCTTTCTGCTGTAGCACAGTCCCAGCACACATTAAAACGAATATCGTTTGAGCTAATTTCTGTTTCGCAAATTTCACATTTCATAGTCTGTCACTCCAAGTCAAAACAGATACAACAGCAGAAACGCCCGCTGCTATTCCAGCGCACAACCCCAACCCAAATAACACATAATCAGGGGACTGTGCAATTTCATGCCATGCAAAAGCAATGGGAGTGAGTAAGATAATCAGTACGATGAATAGGGATAGTACGAAATACACACCCTCTTTGTTGGTCATCATAATTTCACCTATCGCCTGATAGACATGGCGATTGGGGTTGAGGGGTCATGAGGTTAGCCAATCTCAAACGGTGCTTTGTGCAAAGCTACGCGCGCATTCGGGCGGTTGATAGCGAAATGCGTGACCGTTGACATCGCTTCGCTGTCTAGCGTTTCCCAATCACCGTAGACAAACGGGCTTCGTGAACTTCACCGTTTGTCAAGCGTACCCACCAAATAGCGTCTGGTATAAAATCAACGTTGTCATACCATTGCAATTCTGTTTCATTCATTGTCAATGTCCCCAGCAGTCATGACCCAAGCAAAGAAATAGCTTGTAGCCAGTTCCATTTGTGTAATGGACACAGCCCAGCGTCGTGCTAATTCACTGCGTTCTGTTGGGCGCAAATCTTGCATTGCTGTTAGTAGATCTGTCATCAAGTCGGCCACCTTGTTTTGGGCTTCATTTTCCATCGGTTCGACAAATTCTTCGTTATCCATAATTAATCCTTGTCAATCCAATCTGGTTCTTTGTCAGGGTCGATGCCTGTTTCTGCATACTGCATAATGTCGTTAAACGCCTTGTTCAAAGAATGGCGCACTTGGTCAGCGTGTTGGTTTTCGTGCAAAAAGCTGCAACCGTAACGCACCCATGTTCCACCGCATTTCTCGGCAAAGGCGGTTAAGTCATCATCAGTAACACCGCGCTTCTTTGCGAAATCAAAAATAAAAATTAACGGCTTGTCTAAATCTGTCATAGTATTCACCTCGTTATTTTTCTACAGTGTGCCATGTTTTTGTGTTTGGTCTGGTGCATACTGTGCCAATTTTGGAGGTTGGTATTGCTGCTTGCGAGTCTCCATCCAATGGCTGTAATTCCCGTTAATCGCCATATTCTTCAGTGCGTCCATATCCCTCTCATCAAACTCAAACACAACCCGCTTGCTTTTCTTCGGTTGCGCAAAGCCCGTGCCAGGCACGAAGCTGCGCAACAATTTGCCGTTGAGGGTGTAGACATTTACTTTGGTGGTTTTCATCCCAACACCTCATCAATCTCACTGATCAACACCTCCCAACCCTCGTCAGCGAAGGATAGGCTGCGTCTGATTTTTTTGAGGAGGGTGCGATGCTCTTGAAGTTCGTTATTCATCATTTCTGCTGCGTCATAGTTACTTTCGGCGGCGTGTTGCCGATGCTCCGCGTCACCTTCTATCTCAGCAATCTCATCCAGTAAATCTGAAATGTCATTGGTGGCGAATTCGCGCAGTTTATCAACATCAGTTATCAGACTTGTGATTTCGTTGTCTTTAGCCCATCGAGTGGCAATTGGTTTTGATAGTTTATTAGTCATGGTTCACTCCCAAACAAACCTAAAATTCTCATTCACCCACGCCTCTATCTCCAACACAACAGGCAGCCAATAAACATACGGCATGTCGTAGGTATACTCATGCAGACGATAATCCTCATCATTTTCGCACGAAGGAAAAACCGATTCAGCCATGTATTTGCCGTCATCCTGCTCAACAAGCGAATCAACCTCTTCGACTGTCAACTTGCCATCACAGGCGGGGCAAGTGGCAACATCGACGGGAACGGGAATTTTGGTGTTAGTTGTTATTGTTTTCACGATTGCCTCTTCGGCATTGGTATGTGCCGTGTGTCCACACCATTCGGCACACCAACGTGTTCCCAGGCTCCATCAACGCGAATAATCGGATAACCACAGCCGCATACAGATTCATCAGTCTGTCTTGTAAATACAACATTGACATCGTAGCCAAGCGCATTAGCCAACTTCTCCAACTTTGCCATGTCTATCTTTCGCGCTCCTGTCTCATAATGCGAAATACTCGCTACCGATGACAGTCCCGCAGCTTTAGCGACATCAGGTTGAGAGATGCCATGATGGTTACGAATCTGACGGACAGTCTCAGGAACTTTTGACGGCTGAATTCGCCAGCATTCGTCATGGATGTTCAAGGCGCGTTTTTTTGACAGCAGAAATTCATCATATTCCATTTGGGATAGTTCCAGCAGGATTTTTCCGCTTGATGTTTTGCCGATGCTGTTCACTTCTTCACTCTCCACAATGCCACCATCGGCCATTCCACAACCACCCCGAACGCCTTCAGCAACCAAACAGAATCTGGCTCGCTGTTTGGCAATGTGGTTGCAACAAACAAACCAACAGATATGTATATCACCACTAGTAGCTGAATCATCAAAGTAACTGTCATGCCTTTACCATCCCTTCGACTTGTTTCATCGCCCATTCCTTGTCCTTGTCATCTTCTAGCTCGCATCGCGCTCTCTCGCCGTCCTGTCGCAATCTATACCTAACACCCGCGAACGTGACGATAACGCAGCCACACGGCAAATTTTCGGCAGTGTGGGGCAGGTGTGACCAATATGCTTTGTGGGCGTCATGCGGCGTTCGGCTCATATCTTGATTGTGACAATATGTCAGCATCAAGAGCCACTTTGTTAGCCATGCGCTGGCATAGTGTCATTGTTTTCTCGACTAGATTTTTAGTTAGTTCAAGCTCAGATTTCAGCCGCGCAATCTCAGCGTCAGCCTCAGCCGCAATTTCAGCCGCTTCACGTGTGGCGAAATCGAAAGCATTGGCTTCGGGCAATGTCATGTCGTGAGTTGGTTTCAGGTTTAGGATTTGTTGCTTGTAGGTCATCTCTAATACTCCGCATCCAACACATACCCAGCTTTGATAGCGACAGTTTCGACATGTGGCGATTCTCGTAAGGCTTGAATGATTTCACTGTAGTTAGATGAAAGCTCATTGACCATTTCTGCTATTTGCTCCGTCGTTGGGAATAGCTTGGTTTGACATTCGTTTTCCTCGTGCCACCTGCTCAGGTATAGCCACTGCCCACACTTCCCGCCCATGTTTCCCACTGCCAGAATTACACCTGTTTGGTACAGGTTTGGAGGTGTCACCTCGTGTAGAACATCTTCGAATTCATCACCAAGGAGATGGTCAACAATCATCGTGGGTATGACCTGTTCCGTTTTCTCGATGGGCTTGACAGGAGTTCCGCACTCATTGCAATAAGGTGTTTCCCGTCTATGACCGTGAACACATTCGTTATATGTTCGCATGACAGTAAATGGCCTAACTTTGATTTCGAGATACGCTCCAAAATAGTGATATGTATCGTTAGCCATCTGGTTTCATCCAATCGTAATCGCCAAAATCACTGGGGTCTAATTCGTTCCAAGCACCGCTTCTGTCCATAAAATGGTTGATCTTTTTTGCAATTTCTTCAACATCCTGCTTGCTTCGCCATTGAAAATTTCCGCACAGCACATCATGGATCAACTCCAGCTCTGGTGCGCTCAATCCTATAGCGTATTGCTTTGTTTTTGTCATTTCAAAATCCCCGTCACCCGCGCCGCAACACCATCCCGATACGCCAACCACGCATTGTGTATTCTGCGTTCTGCACACGTGCTAATTTCGCCTGTTTTAGCGATTTTCGCCTCGGTATGCCGTCCAAGTCCAGTGTTGGCACCTGCGGTAAGCAGGGCGCGAAATTTGACGATTGGAGGTGGGGATGGTGATGGGCGGGTCATTTATGCACCGACTCCTAAAATATTTTTATACTGCGGATGAAACATGTCTTTTAAGGCAATGTCTTTAATTGCAAACCGCAAGGACTTTTGATAGCGTGCGAAGTAGATAACAAAACTGTCTAGCTCTATATCATACCGCTTACGGTCAACCCAAACCCCGCTTTGCGAATTGTGCAAAGCCCAATAACCTAGCATTTGATACCACAGGTCAGGGTGCAGATGGGCGTATTTGGAGGTGCTGGTTCTAACCATTGTTGAGCCAACTATTACGGCGTTATCTGCACCGCCCACTACACGGCCAACACTGCCAAAATGATAGTTCATCAGCACCTTGGATTTACTCGCCTTTCTACTCAGCAATGGTGCTGACATCGCTAGCAAATCGTCAATTATTTTCCCCATGTGAATAGCCTTTCCACTGGTTAATTGAGGAAAGGCTATCACGCCTGTTCTTGCATCCTTATCAAGTAGCGCAGCGATCAGAGCAAGTTGAGCTAACTCTTGCATAGACAAAGATTTAACTTTTTGCAACTTCTCTTGAAACGAATGCACTTCAGGCGCATTGCTCATCTCAGCAACGAACTCGCCTGCAACAAAATCGTTTCTGCTCTGCATTAGCAATAGTCGATAGAGGTAGCTGAACGCCATCCCCGTGAGCGCGTACTCTGTAGTAAGAGGCATTATGCCACCTAACCCCACCATTTTTATTTTTGGCGGGGAGATGAAATGCTTGTCGCACGTTTGACGAAAGTCACTTGTTTTTGAGAGTGAAGTAAGACTCATTTATGCCATTTCCGTTGCGTAGCTGTTGGTTGCTTGCTGTTCATCTTCAGGAAACAGTGGTGGTATTTCACCCTGCGCTTGTTGTGCCTCATCAGCTTTTCGGTTAATGCCACCAATCAACTTCTCAGCTTCCTTAACGGTTAAATCTTTGCTGCTAGATGTGCGGTTTTTGGTGATGTGGGCAACTAGTTCGCCGCGCTTTGTTTCCCACTCGTCACCGTAGAACCCCCTGCCAGCAGCGTGAAGGGATTTTAGTTGCGATTCGGTGATGATTTGTGGTGCAGCATCTGCTTTTTTGTTGGAGCCGTTAGGCTTTTGGGGTTGCATTGCCTTTTTTACTACCGGCTTGCGCTGCTTGCTTGGCGTTTGCTGTCGTTGCTGCGCATTGCCTCCACCATTCCCATCGTCATCATCACCTGTAGCTACGCCCACCATTGCAGAAAGAGCATAACGGCGTAAATAGGTGATAACGCTACCCATTGCTTGCAAATCGTTCACGCCACGATTTCCAATTGCTGGAGCGTGCATTCGTGTTGATACATATTCACCACTGCTATGCATCAACATACTAGTCAACCCAACAACCAGAGTGCCATCCACTAATTCAGTTGTTGGCAGTTGCGACAAACTCAACTCATTATCTGTTAAAGCGTCTCGGCAAGCGTCCCAAACGCTAGTTAAATCAGCATAGCTATTCCGCAAGTGCGGGTTTTGTACTGATTTCTGCGCCAAACTCATTTGGTTTTGAGCTTTTGCTAATGCCATTGCTAGATTTCCAATAGATTCGCTCTGGGTTAACATTCAAATCTCCTAAAACGGAATACAATTCTCGCCGCCAGTTTCAATCAAAACGCCACTTCCTAATATATAATGGCGATGATAGTCGCTCTTGATTCGTACCCACGCGCCATCACAATCATTGTTGCAACTGGCACAGGTATAAGCGTGTTCAACCTCGCCAAGATTGCTAGCTGCTGCTATGACAAGTTCGCCAGCTTTGACGACTGATAGTTGCTGGACTTGTATTTGGTTCATTTTTGTGCATCCAAGTATGCTATAGCTTCTAGCCACATATCATGAGCAACTTCACCCTGAAACGGCGTCCACTTTGGCAGTCCGTGCGTGGCGTTGCGTGCTTCAAGAGCACACAAGGGACAAGTAGAGATCGTCCCTGCTTGTGTCACCATGTCATTGATGAGGTAGTCGGGGAAATCACGCTCGCACTGGTTGCATTTTTCTGTATCTATCACACCCACCTCAAATCGCGAAAGTCGCTCAATGTGTTTTCGTAATCCGCTTCCTCGGCGACCTTGGCTTGCTCATTCTTAAACACCCACTCGTCAAAGTTCGGTTGCGGCTTCTCATGGTCAAACCAAACCACCTCAAAAAGCTGCTCGGGCAAATCTTGAACGCGCTCAATTGCTTTCATGTTTTGCAGCTTGTAATCCGCGTACATATCAGCAGTCAGCAACTCGACACGCGGCGTCACGCTGCATAACCCATTTTGGCGGTAGACATATGCGCGGTACTTGTCGCGATGGTTCTCGAGGCGATGGACTTTGTTTAATATGGCTTCTATGTTCATGACGCTTCCCTTGCTTCAGCTTCCCACACAGACGGGTAAACAATATTGCCCTGAACGATACGGCGATATAGTTCAAATTCTTCTAGCTCTACCACATCGCTGTCATCACCAAGAAGGTCGATATAGACATCAGCTTGCAACGCTTTGTCGATTGCCGTTTTTTCTGAATCGGCATTTATTTTAATTAATATATATCCAGCAAATGGAACTGTGACCCAATATGTTTTTTCGTTCATAACACACACCTTTTGCAGACAGAAAAATCCCCTCGGCCACTGACCCTTACGAAAGAATCATTGGCCGAGCGAGTGATACTCGACTTAGTCACCGTAACCGTCACCGCGACCGTAACCGTAACCGTAACCGTCACCGCTACCGTCACCGTAACCGGAACCGGAACCGGAACCGGAACCGTAACCGTAACCGTCACCGCTACCGGAACCGTAACCGTAACCGTCACCGCTACCGTCACCGTCACCGGAACCGTAACCGTAACCGTAACCGTAACCGCGACCGTCACCGGAACCGTAACCGCGACCGTCACCGGAACCGTAACCGCGACCGTCACCGAGACCAATCAATTCGATCAAGGAAACTATTTTGGGTTCCATACAGGAGCCTCCATCAATTCCTTGTGGATTTCATCAGAAATTGGGCATATCTGAATCAAGTCTTGGCCGTTAGATTCGGGTGTCCTCACTGTCACCCGAGAGTTCTGAAAATCAATAGCCGTTTGCGCGACACCTTCGATGGCGCCAGCTTTAGACCAGTAGTGTATTTTTCGAGATTCGCCACCACGCCATTGTTTGCCGCGCACAGCCTCAAGTGTGGTCACAAAGACGCCCGCCCCGTTGTCGCGAACGACAACTTTCTTGCCAATGAGATGGGCTAGCAAGTCTGGTTCTTCCCGCACGACACCGCTACCAAGTAGTGCTTGCAACTGCTGAAATTTTTTTAGTTGTTCAATCAGTTCATCAATGTTGATATTCATAATTACTCCTAAAAGAAAACACCCCTCTGTTCAAGGCACCTTCACCCATGAAATTTGGCGATATTTCTTGGTAAAAGCGGGGCGGTTGATGCCCTGAAGAGAGAGGTGTTTTAATTGTTAGATTCATTTCGCTTTTACCTATTGCCTCGCCAAAGGCTTTTAATCAATGTGTAGTAATTGTACTACGGATAATCTAATGTGTCAAGGTTGCGCCGTGATTGTGTTGTGGTTTACAATGTATTTCATGTCCGATAACAAAAAAGAGAACAAAAAAACGGGGCCGCCATCCTTCGAGGAAATGTACGGCGAGAAGTTCACGTCATTACGTTTCAATCTTCCAGAATCTTTGCATGAAAAACTCAGAGAACGTGCAATCCTAGCTAGGGTTAGCATGGCTGAGTACATGCGTCGCTTAATCGCTACTGACGTGGAAAAACCAAAACCCAATCCTGATGAGTGAGTCATTATTGCCACCCGAATAGTGACGGCTGGGGAACTTGCTTTTCCTTTTCCGTCATCACATAATCGCCGTATGCGTTTTTGATACGATGTTCGGCAATGGCGAAATATTCAGCGTCTAGTTCTATGCCGATAAATTTGCGGCCTGTATTGGCCGCTGCCACGCCAGTTGTACCGCTACCCATTGTGAAATCGAGAACCGTGTCGCCTTCGTTTGTGTAGGTTTTGATGAGATATTCAAGTAGGGCGACGGGTTTTTGGGTCGGGTGCAATCTACCTGTTTGGTCTGCATTTGATTTCTTAACTATCGACTTTGGATACCTTAAACCATTATTTACAGTAACCCATCCGCTAAATTTTTGAGCCGTATCGCGACCCATATACGCGCCCCCGCTCGATTGGGGGCGCGTATATGGGTCGCCCTTTGTCATTTGTGGGTTAAATGTTGGTTGCCCACTACAGAAAACGGCAATATCTTCATGGCTTTTTAAAGGCATCTTTGATACAGATTGGAAGCCAACGCCAGACACCTTGTTCCACACCCAGCAATACTTAAACCAGTCTGCATTACTCATCACCAGCGCACTTGTGAACGGTTGGCTACCAAACAGCACAATCGCCGCCTTGGGTTTGGTGACATGCTTTATCCCCGCCCACATTGGTTCAAAGGGGATAACAGAATCCCACTTGCAGGCTGTTGTGCCGTAAGGCACGTCTGCTATCACAGCGTCAGCCGATTGTGCCTCCAGCGTTGGCAACACCTCCAAACAATCCCCGTGATAGAGTTTGTATGTCATATCCCTAACCTCAATTGCCCGAATGGCGTTTCAATAAACGGGTCATGTATATCCACGTGGCACCTCACGCAAACGGCTTCAACGTCAAACCAATGCTCTATGCTGTAGCCGTTGGGGTGGTGCCAGTGCTTTGCTTGACGGCCACAATGAACACAGTCATGTTCCTTTGCTGGTTTCATGCCACCCGCCAAAATTGCATTGTGAACCGCGCGTCTTGCCTGAACCTTGTCATAGTCGCGCCGCTTTCTGTTGCGGTTGTTTTTGTGACCCATTTCGGAGCGGTCGTACTCACGTTTCCATTCACGTATGCACATAATGCAGCGCGTGGTTTTCTGGTCATGACGACTGCGGTCAACGTAGAAAGCTGCATACGGCTTGAATTTGACGCATTTGGCGCACTGTTTCAGGCGGTCAATGCGCGTCTGTGGCGCGACATTTGGCAACAGCGACGGCTGGTTAATCATCATGAGACCTAACAGCCTCCACAAGCCCAACCGCTGCTACAATGGCCAGAAACACCAACAGTGCTATCAGTAAAAATTCAGTCATTCCTCAGACCTTTCTAGTTTCGACGCTCGCCATATATACCAAGCGATGACGCCGATAAGCACAAGCGTTGCGAGTGCCAACCCAGCCAATAGCAGGTATTCAATCATCACTTAATCCCCCGCAAGATTGGCATATCTTGTGCCAGCGGTTTAATCGGTTTTGGCGCACAGGTCGAAACATACGGGACGAACGGCAGTCGAATCTTTCACCGCATATTTGACACACCGATGTTTTTTGTACCAATCGCTGTGGCTTGGGGAGACACCGCCGCGTTCGAGCCGCGCAATAGCTGTGGTTTGATTGACGCCTCCCCAGCGTTTCACAATGTCGGTTATGACTAACTCACCAAATTGTTTCTTAGAACTCATTTTTATTGCTCCTAAAACACTACGAAATACAACGCCGCATAAATAGCCAAGCCAATCGCACAGCTTACCAAAAGCATTGGGCCAGTTTGTTTGTCAATCATGCTATTTCCCCGTTTCTACCCAACGCCCATCGGCCGTTAGGCGAATTTTACCGTTCATCATGTCGCAAAAACGAGTGATGCTTTCCTTGAATTGTTGAACCTCAGCAGGGGTTAGTTTGATGGGTTTTGTTGTTTTCATTACTTGCTCCTTATCGGCATCTCGACAAAAGGCTTTATGTCCAAAAGCCTGCCACTCAACACCATTCCTGCTTTTGTTGTTACATCTGTGGAATAAACCGTTTTTCGTTGTAGGTTGGGGCAGTTGTTGCTGTGCGCTTAATCATTTCTAGGGATTTGATTTGGGTTGAAATTGTTACTTGGTTCATGACTGCACCCTCTCAATTCCATGCTCTTGCACAAACTCTTGCCAAGCCCAGTCGATGTCATCGGCTTTGTCTTTGACAATTACGCGGGAGAAATAATCTTTACCGAAGCGAACCGCGTCCTCGTCAACGTCCATGTTATCCCAGCAGTCGTCGGTGATAGCATCGCTGGTTATTAGGGTTATTTCTTTGAAAATCCAATTTACTCTTGGGTTTTGCGCCCGTGTTTGCCGAACGCTAAATACTTCCCAGTTCATGCCGTATTTGTCAGTGTATTTTTGTCGCGCTCTTGGCATTTTGATTGTTACTTGGTTCATTTTTTGTCTCCGTTTCGTGTGGTTGACTACGGAGACTATGATAGCATACTTGTACGTACAAGTCAAGACATTGACATATTTTGGTGTGTGGTGTACAATCGCGCTAGCAATTCTTGAATAATGGAGACGTAAAAATGATTTTGGCAAAGAAAAGAATAAGTATGCGATTTGACGAAGAAACGGTAAATATGCTCGAAATGATGGCATCGACAGCAGACACGATTTATTACGACAGAAATAAGACGTGGCTAACAGAACGTGCCATAAGAGACATGTTTGAAAAGTTTTTGAAAGATACAGGTGAAACGAAGGAGGAAACGTCTTCGGAGTAGTTTTTATCTTTTGAGAATTGCAAAAGTCGTTGACGGGCGTGTCTCCACCCGCCAACGCAATTGCGTAGCTCAACCTCAATGAGGCAGCAAACCCGTAGGTTGAGCTACTCTCTTGAATAATAACACATCTAGTAAAGGAAAGATTGCTGTGACTAGAAACATTATTGATTGGAAGCAGTTCAAGTATATTAGTGGAGTAACCTATATTTATGTTTTGCGACACCCTGCAAGCGGAGCTATCTGCTATGTGGGGCAAGCTTCTTATCCAGCAAGGCGTTACAACGGACACATTGCTGCATCCAAATACGGACGAACAAAATCTCAATTGTGGGTCAAGGGTTTGAGAGCTGAAGGGTACCGCCCAATTATGGAGATAATAATGATTATCAAAGACAGGTTTCAACTGGCAAACACTATGGAAGTGTTTTTTATTAGATATTTTCAGGAAACCCTTGACACGCTTCAGAACGGAAATAGCTACAACTATCCCAAATACAACTTTTTCGATGGCATGAATTTTGGCACCGACTTGCCTGATTTGATTGAAAGTGTGGTTGATCGGTTTGCTAGCCGAGATGCAATGGATTCGTTCGACTTTGAGTTCTTGGGGATTCGAGAGAATGAAGCGGTTCGCACCCCATAGGATACGAACCACCGCATTAGCACCCATCCTCTGAATGGCTACCAACCGAGAGGATGGGTCACTCTCAATAATAGCATAATTAGTAAAGGAATGATGAGTATGAGTATTGTTTTCGACGATGTAATGGACTTTAGAAAAATCAAGCAGTTGCCGCGCATTTCTGGCGTGTATTTCATTCTTGAAAATGGGGAGCCTGTTTATATTGGAAAGTCCAAGGATATTTGGGCAAGGTGGAACACAAGTGGACACCACAAGTTGCCCGTAATCAAGGAACTCCCATCGGCTGATATTGGCTGGATAGCGTGCAGACAGGAGGCTTTGTACTCTTTGGAAAAACATTTCCTCAAGAGGTTTGAGCCAAGATTGAACGGTAGTCTCTCTAAAATCAGATTTTCCAGAAAGGGAAGGCGTAAGGCTGGCTAAAAAACTAGCCTTCACCGCAAGCACGTCACGCCTACGGCAAAGGCCGTCAATCTTGCAGCCCAACCTTGTAATGGCGGTCAACCTAGAGGTTGGGTTGCTACCTTCAATAATAACATACTCGGCCGCGTTATCCCCCAGAATATCCGTTCTATTGCGCGTTTTGACGGTGTGGTTACAATCTCCTCTGCTCAGGAAGGGTAAAAATAGGAGTTTTGTTATGGAACGTCGCCGCTGGTTGAGAGGTTGTTTTACGCTGTTCATCTTGTTCACTATTTGTGCTGTCATTACCCAATTTGCACAGGATTTCATAGCCGACAGAAGAGCGGAAAATCTCGCTACTGCCGAAGCCGGGGCAACTACCGAAGAAATTGCTGTGGTTGAAGAAGAAGTACCGCCAACTGCAACGGATGAACCAGAACCGGCCGAAGAGCCAGAGCCAACCACACCACCAGAACCAACAAACACATTAGCACCCACGGACACGCCAGAACCGACAAGTACACCAGGGCCAACCGATACACCCGCGCCAACACGAACGTCTATTCCTTCAGCAACGCCACTAGCAACACGCTGGTTTGATGGCGGCACCTTGCACGATGCTACCGTTGCAGAATGGCGAGAGGCAGAGGAACGTAACCAGCTAGCCACAGCGGCAGATTGGGTCGTCGTGCTAGACAACGATGTCCCGGCATCTGAGTTGCAGCCACGGGCAACGGAATTGACGATTTGCACGAACACCGCAATTGATGGCGTCGAGGGACTGGATGAATCCCCAGCGCGAGAAATTGCACTAGTGTGCGCCTTGCAGTTGGGGTATGTTGCGGAATAGACTGTCATTATTGCCACCCGAATAGCGAAGGCTGGGGGGTGGATTTTTCCTTATCAGTCATCACGTAATTACCGTATGCGTTTTTGATGCGCTGCTCGGCTATGGCAAAGTATTCTGCGTCAAGTTCTACGCCGATGAATTTGCGCCCTGTGTTTGCAGCAGCGACGCCAGTTGCACCGCTGCCCATTGTGAAATCGAGAACTGTATCGCCTTCATTGGTGTAGGTTTTGATGAGGTATTCAAGCAGAGCAACGGGTTTTTGGGTGGGGTGTAAGCCAGTGTCATTTGAGAATGATTGAATAGTAGTTGGGTATCTCTTGCCATTGTTCACTGTCCGCCACCCAATCACTGATAAATCAGCCGTGGTAGCCCCTACGCCTGCACTCGTGCAGGCGTAGGGGCTACCTTCTGTCATTTGCGGGTTGTAGAGCATCTGCCCTTCAGAGAATACGCTGACAATTTCATGCCTCTTTAAAGGTTGGCGATTGGCATTCAGAAACCCACCACCGTTTGATTTACTCCAAATCCATTCATGGCTGAACCAGCTAGGATTACTCATTACCAGTGCGCTTGTAAACGGTTGGCTACCAAACAGCACGCAAGCCACGCGGGGCTTTAACACGTGCTTTATCACTGACCACATTCTGTGAAACGGAATAACGCTATCCCATTTGCAGTGAGTTGTGCCATAAGGTGGGTCAGCTATCACAGCGTCGATGGACTGTGGTTTAAGCGTCGGCAGCACATCCAAGCAATCGCCGTGATAAAGCTTGTAATTAGTCACGCCACCCTCCACCGCCATTACATGGCGAACTCACTGACTCCAAATAAATCTTAGCCAGCTCTAACGCCTCTTCTCTGGTCATACCTTGGTCGATTAACTTGTTAAAAAGTATCACCGTGATATTTGCTATCGACTCCATTGCCGCTTCTGCTTGTTCCGCTGCTTGTGCGAGTTGTGTTAAATCGTTCATATTCTTTGTATTCCGAGAACCCTTCTGTTGCCCGAGCCTGAATAATGGCTAAAATCATGTTTCCTTATCAGTAGTTTTGAAAGGAGTGTGTTGTGTCGCAAAGCAATAAAAAACTTGACCTCGAATTGTTGAAGTTGATCATGATTCAAATTGAGGGTGAAGAGTCGCCAGACTTGAGCAAGTACACCAAGAAGCAGATTCTTTATAATCAAAGCGAGATTCTTGAAATTGGCTGGGCAAATGGAAGACCGTTGCGCGGAGACGATGAAATCAAAGCAGTCATTATTACAAGCCTTACATTTAAAGGGCATCAAGCCCTCGAAGCCATGCGAGATGATACTAAATTGAACAAACTGAAAGCCTCTATCCAAAAACATGGCGTATCCTTTTCGTTATCTGCTCTGCAAATTGCAATAAATCAAATCTTTGGCTCTTCATAGGCGGTTCATCTGGTAGCTGCGCCTTTAATTTTTCGAGTGCATCAACCGTTGTGCGCCCGTATTCAAAATAAAGCGGCTCTTCCTCTCTTTCGCCTCTTACAACCTCCATGAGATAATTGCCAAGCACAAACGGCTGCGGAAAACCTGACGGTTTTGCCCATGCAGTTACCAGACCATCATCTGTTTTTGGATACGTAAAGGCGTAGTGCCACTTGCGTTTCTTTGATTGCTTACTCATGGCTAAAAACACCCGTTCTATTGCGCCATGATGCAACTTGGCTAGAATCGACAGTCTCTGTTGGTAGTTTCACATTGGAGATAATCATGAGCTTTGATGATCTAAATAGAAACATTGACGAATTTGGAAAGAAGCTAGAATCGCTAGGAGGAAGTCTGTCGTATACACTTGATGACTTATTCACTGACGATTTCATGCGGCGTTATACCGATCACGCAACTCTCAACGAGATGACTAATAAAAGCGGTATTCAAAATGCCGAAGAGGTCAATAGTGTCAAGTGGAACGATTTCATCGCTAGAACAACTAAGTTTGCTAGCTGGGACGAGATGCTTAAGGTCGGCGTCGCTGAATGGCTGAAGAGAAGGGGAGCTAGCTAACTGGGAAAGAATACCTTTCATGGTTTCGCTTTTTTGTCGTTCTTTCTTCATATCCCATACAACAGTTCCACCCCACTTGCTTAAATCAACACTCATCATTTGCCTCCTTGCTTAGGCTCCCATAAGTTGCATCCAAAGTGAGGCTGAGTAATCAGATTTGCCTCACAATCAACACTAGCCCCGCTTACATATGTCCAAGCCGTTGTGCAGTCGTCGCACAAACTGCCGATTCGACTGCACTCACCATGTGGGTCAAGCCATCTGACTTCTCTAATTTGGTGCATTTCATCCCTGTTTTTTCCCAGTGAGTGCATGTGCTACAGGTTTTGCTTGTTCGCATTTACGCACACCACCTTGCAAATCCGCATTCACGAGAGCGAAGAACGGCTTTGGCTAGTTTCTGGGGATTCGCCGCGCCGCTGGCAATAGCTTCTAGAACATCGCACCACAAATTGTCCTCCATCGCGTGTGCAGCTTCATCGTCGTTTTTTATTTCATTGATTGCCTTTAAGCGTTTCTCTACTTCATGGATTGTCACCATGTTTGTTTTCCAAGCGACATTGTGGAGAAGCTAGTGTTGTTTAACCCGCCACTCGAAATAAACCGACGAGTTGGCGAACACACCACGCTTGTTTGCTGCTCGTCTTCAGGAATGCCTAGCAAGTCATTAAGTTCAGTCTGCAATTCTTCAGCCTGTGCTGGTGTCAGCTTTAGCTTCCCTAATCCTTTTATCTTGATGGTTACTGTTGTTTTGGATTTCATCGTCTTGGTACCTCTAGCATTGACCCACGAATCAGCGAGTAATTAGCAGTATCCGTGGCCGTTTTTACTCTGGCCTTGTTGCAGCCCCAACACTCTCTAAATGCCGGATAGCTACCATATTGTGCTTAAGCAACTCATATAAATCGCGCTCTAAACCAACCCGCGTAAATTCACCTTTTCCAACTCTGGCGATCAATTTCTCCAATTTCATTATGGACATCTGTATCTCCTCCGCGCTTCTGTCTCTGGCGTTTTTGGCGTTATTCGGCCAAGCTCTCGCTTTTGACACTACTCCGTACTCCTAAACGAACATCCTCTAACTCTGCATTTCTGGCCTGTCGGTATCTAAAAATCTCACCGATAATCATTGGCAAGCCGCTAGCCACAAACAAACCAAGAATCCTCAGAATGTCCTCGTAATCAATCAAAAAATTTCCCAACCACAACGTCACCGCAACACCAACCGAAACAGAAAGCCATGTGAACCCTTCCAGCGTTCCATTTTTGTGAAGCTTTGCAATCAAGTGGTTGTACGCGAGGGCAAACGCAAATGCTGCTATGTACACCCAATTCGCGCCCAATTCGCGCCCAAATACGTCCATAATTAAATATCTTTAGGTTGTGCTGTATAGTAAAGCTATAACAACACCAGGGAACGCCCGTTCCCACACCTTTATTTTTTTGTTGGGGGTTGAACGCAAACCGTTCGATCCCCATTTTGCTTTATAGATTTTTTGAATAATACACGCGCCTAACACGTGTATACCTGATGGTACTTTTGTCATAACTCAAGTGTTCTGCGCAATATACGCGCACCATTTGGGTGGTGCGGCCCCCATATATGGGGGGTCAAAAATTACACTGGACTATTGCAAACATATTTACTTTCTTTGCAACCCGTGATTTTGTATAGTGAATCTGTGGAGCATTGTGCCTCAATTTTCCACGACTCACTCACGGGCTGAAACAAAATCAATTACCATCACACGCCCTGCATTTATTGACGTAGTGCCAACCATTGCTGGGGTGTAGATATGTTTACTTGGAAAAATAATGTGCTAACCTTTCGCCGCGCTCACGAAGAGTATTTGCTGTTCCTGAAATCTCAGGGTAATAGCAAGAATGACATCAAGAATCACAAATACCGAGTTAGTTCGTTTTGTCGGTTTATTTACTCAAGCCACAAATCGCCGTTGTGTGATTTGTCGATGAAAAAACTGAAACCGTTTATGATTGATGAATGGCTAGCGTCTGAACAGGAACGAGGTATTGCCCAAACCACAATCAGCGGGTATTTACAAACTGTTCAATTTGTCGAGAAGTTTGCTCGTGAGCGATACCCCAATCGGTGCAGCAAAAAACCTTTCTCATTTCACCACACTGTTCGGAAAAACAAAGCTAGAGACGACGATACTGTACTAGAGAGGGAAGACCTTTTGCTGATGGTAAACGCAGCCAAGGCCATGACGAAGTCTAGCGTATTAAATCAAATTGCGTCAGCCGTCGTTTTCTTAACCGTCATAGAGACGGCAATTCGGAATGGCGAAGTGAAGACATTGACAATGGATCGCCTTGGACTTGATTCGCCTCAAGGTGTCATCGACAAAGATGGCAACATAGAGAACTACTACATTATGAGGGTAGAAGGTGAGGCAAAAACCGGAAAGAGTGAAATCCGAAACGCATTTTATGGAGACAAGCTAGCCAACTATTTAAAACGCTGGCTTGCGGTTCGTCCACACGTCAATCATAATTATGTTTTCACTCGTGTAACGAACTGCCCTTGGCACGCACCATTTGAGCAGCACCCAACCTGCCCTCAGTGCCTTCGTCACGGCTTGCCCCACTCATCTGAATCAATTAGAAAGTGTAATCGACACGTTGCGCGAATAGCTGGTTTTTCAGGCAGAATGAAGGATGCTTTGCCGCACGCTTTACGCCACGCTGTTGGTCGCTACATTGTTGACCAGGGTCATCCGAAGATTGCCCAAAAACGGCTTGGCCACAAAAAACTAGACACAACATTAACGATATACGGTCATCAGGACAATAGCCGAGTTGCACTTAACACAATCGAGACAAGTCTGCTATAGTACAGGCTGCTATCGGAGTTATCAATCTAGCACAGGGGCGGCGACCTAGGACAAGCGATCCTAAAACAGGTATCCTAGTCTTTACCCTCAGTAACATCAGGGGCAAACACATTATTTTTCATTTTTAAAGTACATTAACAGTTAGATGCCGCTATTTCTATCCCTCGGCGGCAACGAGGTGAACCAAAAGGAGTTTTCACCAGCACCGTTCCCCCTTACGAGGACTGCACTGATTAGAGGCAACGGACGGACTTGAACCGCCTTTAACATTGCAAGCTTTGTCTGTACCGACTTTCTCCACAAAAGCCGCGCTGCCTAGAAGGAGCGGCGACGGCCAAAACGACCGCCGCCTTAAGGAGGAAGAATGAAAAGCCTCGAAATGAGGTGAACCCGTAAAGGAAAAACTGATGGGTGCTGCAAAATCTTGCGGGACAATACAGCAAAAACCTTCACGCAAAATCGCGTTAATAGCCTGACAATTATTCAGACTAACTTTTAATATCTCTCAGTAAAAAGGTTATCCCATCAGCAATTAACAAAGGAGGGGTGACCGCCGCCGTTTATATCGTCACTTGTTCATTACTATTATTAGTGTCCAAAAAGAAGAAATTGAGAGGGGAAGGGAAAGAGCGACGACGGTCACAAAAGGGGGAGCTAGCCTGGTGCGTGCGGAAAAACACGCAGAAGTATGCCAGTCAATTGGCTAGCTGTTATATCGTGACCGTGGTTTTTCGCTTGCCGTGGTCACGTGATAACCAATAGTTGCATTATTCACAATTGATTCTTTCAATTGTAATTGCAAAATTAAGAAATCTAACTGAATATTCTTGTATTAAAGAGCGCGGTTGCTTTGTGCGCTGTGTTGTTTATGCCCCCTAAGCACTTTGGTCGGTGGAATAGGGGGCGGGTTACACGTTGGTCTAACGTTCCAACAGTGTAAACCATTTCAGGCTTGGTTTCAAGCCGTTTTTAGCCTTGTGGCCTTATGGGTTGCGGGGCTTTTTTATTTGCCTTCCCGCAACGTTACTTCAACCCATTCATCAAAAATATCTCGCACAACTTCACCCTTCCCTTTCCCCGTTTCTTCTGAAATTATGTCAATGATTTCAAGCTGATACGGCTTCAAGAAGTAGCTGCGCAATCCCTTTTTGCCTTTCGGGCCACCTCGGAATAGTTCTGCTATTTTGCTGCGGGACTGCTCAGATCTAACTAGTGTCATTTCTTTAGTCCCTTTTGTCACTGCAATTACCATGCAAATAGCATAGCACCTATATATGTTAGTGTCAACACCTATTTAGGTTAATTTTTGGTACTTTAGTACTATATACAACCTATATATATCAAGTTACAATACCTATATAGGTTAATCAAGCAAACACACGGAGATACGAGATGAATCAGCTAGTACACGAACTAAACGATAAATTATTTGCGGTATCTGGCCCAGACACAATTCGGGAGGCTTACGTAATTGGCAAGTACAATGACAATTTCGGGAAGTATATTGAAGTTAGAGATGCTGAAACGAAACATGAGGAATTTGTATTCCTGTCTAGAATCAAGACAGATTCGGAAATGAAAGATGGCGGGATTGGCTGGTACTTACAACAGTAAAAGCGTTACAGAAAAAGAGCCTATCTGGTGATAGGCTCTAAAAAGTAAAAATAATGGAGGCTTCAGAATGACTCGCAAAATCAAGAAAATTGAAAATGGTGTCTATGTGTATAGGGGTTATGAAATAGTGCGTGATGATTCGGTCCCTTCTGGATGTTGGGGTCGTTGGAAAGCGTACTTGGGTGGAAAGCTCAAATACTCAGATTTGCGATCCGATATAGTTTCAATGATTGATCAAAAACTTCAAAATCTTGAAGATATGGAGCGGAGGAGTTGACATGAGTGTGTCTACATACTTTGTGATATTCCACAACAACAACGGCAGTTTTCGGTTCTGGCAAGGCCGTCATGGTTGGGGCGATACTCTTGGCGCGGCACACTTGTACCGTGAACGACCACAAGCGGAACGAGCCATAAAAAGAAACAACTTAGGCCGAAATAACGCCAAGTACATGACCTACGATGAACTTGTAAATTGGAAATCACAGAAAAAAGACGAGGGTTTGGCATGAATGCAGGGATCGCGGCGGGTCAACATCTGTATGCAGCAACCTGATGCGAGAATGCCATCGCGTGGCGGCGAGTCGATTGCTGGAAAAGGTTTCGTGGGATTTTCGGGATTAGGGAATAATGATTGATTACGAACGATTAGAAAGGGTGCGTAACACTCCTAAGATTTTAAGGGAGCGCGGAGACGGTTCAACGTTTTTACTTTGCTTCGATGCAGTGAAATATCTCTCTGAAAATTCACAGAAGCATGTAGCTATCGTGATTTCTCGATACGACGACATCGACTACACACTACCGATGCTAAGGGATATTGCTACAGAATTGGAAATTGACCTTCGGCGCGTAAGACATGGGATTATCAAGAGCGGGTCAAACCTTGTCAAGTATTTTCCAGAGAATCATTTTTATAAACAATCAAGAGGGACAAGGTATGACAAGGTATTTTTTATGCGGCACTTTGATTAGACACAAAACGGCCGCAGAGCCAAAGGAGCATAACCATGCCAACAAAAACTTATTATTATGATTTTGCAACCATAACCAATTACCCTGAGCTGAAAGGGTATCTACAAGACAGGCTAAAAGAGCTCGGCGATGTGACGACTTTCAAGGCTCATGAGGGACTTGGGTCTCCGTACTACTCGGCAATACTGTCTTTCTATCTCTTCGCAACTCGTATCACGTTGCGAAAGAGTATTCTTTTATTCCGTATGTGCTAGATTTGTAAATGTCGCTTGCGACATTGTTAGTGGATTGAATCTTTGGGATTAAAGCAAAGCGAGGAATATTGAAAGACAGAATTAATCCCACGCCTTTTTGCTCGACTTCTTTTGCCATGCTTTCTGCCCATACCAACGTATCCCTGCTGTAATACACTTCTCCGGTCTTTTCGCCTCTATAACCATCCACTTCGAGTTCAATAGCAATGTTGCCACTGCGTTTAACAAAGAGCACCCGTGCAGGAATCAATTCCTCATCGTAATCGCTGTAATTAATTTCTTGGCTGTCTGATTTCATAAGTCGAATCCCATCTGTCAGGACTTCTGTCTGGTCGATAAACTGTAACAAGACGAATGTCAATATCCGATTTGTAGACTACAACAGCGTGAAGCGGCTCTAATCGCGCTGGTGCTTAATGCCGTCGATGCACCAAAAACTACCGCCTAACCCGCTTCCAGTCCCACCATAAACAATAATTACAATCTATCCCCCGTGCCAGCACATCAACATGACAAACCCACTGTCTGTAAAATTCGTTGTACAGGCAGTCAATCATCCCTCCTCTATCCCTGCATAAAAGTTCGTAACTTCCGAAGATAACCGTTTGATAATGCCAACCCCTAGGACAAGCCGCCACGCGACCAAAATCGCTCTCTGACCATCCCAAGCCGTCTGCCAATGCCGAACAATCAGCGGCGCAATTTATGCCACCAAGGAGCGGATTATAATAGGTAGAGAGCAACGGCAGCTCATCAACATCTGGTCGCTCTGTCACCACATGGCAAGCCTCTGGCAAGGTGGGCGAATGGTCGCAATCCGAGAGAAAGGGGAAAAATGCCGATACAACGCTTGTGATACTAAATACCAATACACTCATAGGGATATTTTGTATCAATACATCAATAATGTAAATGGTACAAAGTACCATCTATAGGCACGGTATGCGCTCACGAATTAGATCGGGCCGCCCCATATGAATCTCAAAAACACCAGATGACCCCCAATCAGCAGACCAGCCGACTAGCCCATAGCCCCTAGCAAAAAACATGGATTCGCCCGTGTTTGTTTTCAGCTCTACAACATCCTCCATCACTAGATTGTTGAAAACCTTAACCTTGTGATGCGCTACTAGCGTAACGGTGTTCACCGATGCGCCGCTATTTGCTACAGATGGCTTGCAATCTTCCTTGTAGTAAAACTGAACAGTGTGGCCTTGACCTGTGAACCTCTCACCAATGACCATGTATCGGCGACACCATTTTGCCTTGTTGTCGTTGTGGTCGAACTGAGTGTAGTATCGCGCTTTACCGGGGCGTTCGGCGTATGTTGGCGCACCACCGGGGGACGTATCCACACTGCGATAGATATAATGGTCGTCATAATGGAACGTTTCGTACTGGCTGTTCTTGACCTGATAAAAGGTGCTACCCTCGCTTTGTGTTTGGAAAGTTTCTGTTGTGCCTGATGGGTGACGCACCTCGTATTGGCGACCATCGCCGCGCAAGTAGGGAAGCAAGTCTACTGTTTGCTTGGGCGGTTCAGGTGGCTGAGGTTCCACAACCCCTGAAATCTGCCAAAACCAATCTTGCCACGTATTCCCCGGGCAAGCTGTTGACTGCCCCGGCATCCCCCTGTGCGGTTCAACATCGGTGATGGTCGGCACCTCGCCACGCAAATGCTCAACAAGTTTAGCGGTTGCGTCAATTTGTTTTTGCGGTGGCGATTCTTTTTGAAAATTCCCTTGGAGCGCAATACCAACACTGTAATGATTCTGGCCACCAGTCTGATAACTGATAGTATCTAAATAGTTCGTCTGGTAAATCTCGCCCAAATCGTTGATGACGTAATGGTAGCCAATACCTGGCCAACCCCTTGTATTGACATGAAACGCAGCAATACCGCTTATTGGCCTGTCAGGGGGACTAACTGTATGATGAATTACAAGGTGTGTGATATCTTTAATGGCTCGTGAGCGATATCTCTTTGTCGCGTGCTTTGGAAGACTATCCACAATATCCGCAATCTCTATCTGCTCTATTGGCGGTTCAATCGGCGGCTCTGGTCTGTTCGCAGGATCAGCAATAAACCGCACATCACCAAAATCAGACACAGGCGCGAAATAAGCGCGTTCTATCTCATCTTCCCAACTTCCTGCCTTTTGAATTGCCCACTTGGTTCCATCTGTGTACGTGTGCCATTCTTCGTTACCGACTGGCCCCTGATTAGGGATTTGCGTCATTGCTGCTTGTAGTGCAGCGTCCTTGTTGAGTGACAGCACTTGGCCTTCTTTAGCCATGCGCCAAACCCACTCGTCAAAAGTCTCCTCTGGATCGGGTAATGGCGGTTCTACAGGCGGCTCGACTGGCTCATCAGGGTCGGGGAAGGTTGTGTTTAGTGACCATTCATACAATTCAGGAGCAAGAGCTTGCACATCTGCGCGAATATCCGTTTTGCTTGGCCAACCCCGCGTAGTCCATATTGCCGCCATCAAGACTTCGGGGTGCTTTGCGTAATACTCGGCACACCATGCTATATCAGCTAACGCCTTCTGCTTTTCGGGAATTATATCCTGACGCCAGCCCCACTCCTTAATCTCTATCCACGGCCTTTTTATATTGTGCTTGTCACATGTTTTCAGCAATTCCTCAAAGCGGCCAATGTAATCGCCAAAACCATCCTCGATGCTTAGAGTGAATGAATACTCGTGAAGAGCCACACCAAGCACATCAGGGTTTTCTGCCGCCAGCCGAAGATAGTTAAGCATCCCCTCGGATTCCCAAACCCCTTTTTCAGGATTGCCACCAGCAAAGGCGAACGCAGCCCACCTGAACCATGGCAAACCTGCATTTTTCCTGTTTACAAGCTCGACGCCGATATAGTATGCTTGCCAGCCAATGACATCAGCCCAGCCGCCAAATCCCGGTATTGTTTTTTCACATTCATCAGGCTTTGTGTCATTTATGCTGCACCACCCCTTGTATTCACGTACTTCATTCCACGTGCTAATAGTTGATACACTTAAATCGAGGTCGATTGGGAGTTTGAAGAGGGTTGCCTCTACATGATACGCGGCGTTGCGTTTGTAGGTGCTGTGAGCCTCGTGATTAGAGTTGTAAATATTATAAATCGGAATATCTAAATGGTAATCCCCCCAATCGTTTTCCCATTCAGGAGCAATTAGTCGCATTTCTGACGGAGAAAGAGTCCCTGTAGGTCTAAAATTACAACGACTACCAGCTACCCCAAATTCCTCTACATCATCAATAGTAGCCTTGCTATCAGTTCCAATGGCGTAAACAGGCTGGCTCTTTGCTGCTGCTTCTTGTACGAATTGTTTCCAATTGGGCGGCGATCCTGTTGGGCCAGCTTGAAAGTAAATCTTGTTGTATACCATTACTAATTCCTCTACATCGGCTGACTCAGCAACCGCCTAATCTCTCCCCTCAATTTCAGCACATCGGGGTCGTTACTCTTTTCTGATTCGTTTGACAAATCAGAAAGCACAATCGCCAACGATTTCAAATTACGAGCATGTGTGTTAATGCGGCTTATCAGGGTGTCTGCAATGCTATTCAACTCTGTAATTCGGTCTTGATTGTCAGTAACTTCCAAATACCCTCGAACAACAACCAAAA
>CAXHAT010000012.1:0-64593 GCA_964014485.1 uncultured Deferribacteres bacterium | reverse complement strand
ACCCAGATCTACACCAAGAAGCTCGTCGGCAGCGTCAGATGTGTATAAGAGACAGCATGGCTTTTGAATGAATGATATACCATATGTAGGGGTTCAAGATTTTGAACCCCTACCACGTGTTGTGCAGCGCTTTGAACATCTTATGTTTTAAGACAACCCCTCGCCCTGAACGAGAAACCCCGGCTTCGCGTACAGCGCTCGAAACTGGAGTTTCGAGCTCAAGGGCGTTCCCAAATTGGAATTTGGGAACGAGTCTCGCGGTCGGGTCAGGCAAACGCCTTTTTCAAAAGCGCGATTTGCCCGGCGTGGTAAAGATTGTGATGAATCACGCCGTGCAGCAGGAAATACACGGCAAAGTCTCGTCCGGCGACCGTTTTTTCCAAATCGTCTTCCGAGAGCTTGGAGACGACGTTTCGGAATTCGCGATGCCCATCCTTCAATTCTGAGACCGCCGCCTGCCACGCTTCTTCGGAAGCGTCCGGGATCGTGGGGAAGTTCTCTTCTTCAGGTAAATCCATCACCACTTCTCCTGCCAAAATGCGCACGCCCGCTTTTTGCCAGGCATTGATGTGCAGCGCCAATTCCCAAATGCTGTGCGCGTCGGGAATCGGCTTTTGCATCGCTTGTTCGGCAGTCACACCGTCGAGAATTTTCATCAGAGAATCGCCGTGCCATGCTCTCCCGGAAAACGTGCCGCGAAGCTGAACTTTGATGCGCTTGAGCTCGTCCATCACGAATCGTTCCGTTCGACTTTGGCCCGCTGATCGATTTTCCCTTCGACTTTTCCGCCTCTGGAAAGATAAACCGTGACTTCAAGATCGTCCCGCTCTTTCACAATGACGTCGCCTTTCACGACCGAATCTTCCGTGATGGTAATTCTGATGTGACGGCGCTTGCTTGAATCGCCGTTGTTATTTTCGATCACAATGTCACCGTCGACGATGCTTTCGTCCTCCAAAGTAATATCGCCGTTATAAGTCGTCACATGACGGTCAACGCGCGTTTTTCTTAAGTCAATCGGTCCGTTGATCGTGCCAACATCACCACGCACCTCAACGTTACGATCGCAGGTGACACCGCCGTTAACCGTCTGCACGTCTCCGCGCACCCGAACGTCTTCGTCCAAACGAATGCTGCCGTTGACCGTTTGCATGTCGGAAACTTCACTGCCGGCGCCGATTTCGATCCGGCCGTTGACCGTGGTGCAATCACCAACTTCCGCATTCTTCCCGACAAAAATGCTGCCGTTGACCGTTGTGTGGCTGCCGCCGTCCTTATCGTCATCATCGATGTAAACGTTCTTGTTAACGCTCAAATTGCACGCGCTGACAACCAATGAAATTAGAAATGTCAGAAAAACACTGAGTAGACGTTTCATTTTTCTCCTCTCTGAAAATAAAACTAACAGGTCATTTTTGAGGTGAGTCGCTTAGAATGATGTTCTCGGTACGAATCAATTGCTAGCGTGTTTCATCACGATTTCGTACCTGATTTTGATTAGAACGGGTTGTCGGGGAAAACGATAAAATTGTGTCTTTGCGTGTGAGAAACATCCATTCTCAGCAGCATCATCCCAATTCCAGCGGCGCCCTGCATGTAGCCGGTTTGCGCGATCAGCAATTCCGGACGCACGCGATGCTCGGCTTGTATCCATTTTAGCCCCGATCCATCGCCGTTGCTGCGTTCAATCAAATTGTCGGCGATTCTTTTGGCGAAAACGAGATAGCGTTCATCGTCAAACACGCGATGCAACGCGAGATAAAATTCCGCGAGCCCCGCTGAACCGCAACATTGACTGACGTTATTCCAAAATCCCGGCGTTTGTTTTTCCGGGACGCCGGACTGCACAATTGTTTCAGCGGCTGTTTTTATCGGCTCAAGCCAGGCGGCTTCGCCGGTGATCTGGTACAATTTGTAAAAAAGCCGCGAGGTTCCAGGCGGGCCATGGCACCAGCCAAGATAAAACAAATCTTCGCCTTCGGGCTCATGGTGAAAAATGAATCCTTCCAAAGAATCTGATTTTTCCGAAACCGCCGTCAAATATTCCGCGCCGCTGATCGCAGCATTTAGAAAAGCCTCGTTCTTTGTACGCTCAAAAAGTGCAGCCAGGAAATAGCCGTTGCCTGCCGTGCCGTGTGAAAAATTCGGCATGAGCCGTGCAAAGCTTGGCGTCATCGCCCATTTCAGGCCGTCATCCGTTTTTTCCGCAAGGTCGAGCAGCCGATTTCCCGCTTTTGTGGCCAGCTCAAGCGCGGCGTCGCTTTTCAAATGTTCATCAGCATACAAAAGGAAAAGCCCAGTTCCCGCCAAGCCGCCGACAATGTCGGACACTTCATTCCACTCCACACCGTCGCCAATACGCTTCACTGATTTTGCAAGCATTGACACGCAGCGATCTGCGCCGTCACGAAATTTCGCCTTCCCGGTAGCACGGAATAGTTCGGAAAAAACGAATCCTACTCCGGCAACGCCTGTGTAGAGTCCGGTTTGCCCCGGATGGAGCGTATCCGGCAAGGTCTGCAATAAATACTCGCCGCCACGAATCGCCATTTTAAGATGTTTTTCATCGCGGGTCGCTTTGTGAAGGTCTAAATAGAAAAGCACAACGCCCGGAGAGCCGGAGTATAAATTTGTTGCGAGTTCGTCCGGTTTTTCAGGGTTTGCAGGCCAAGCCAATCCGTCCTGGCTTTCAATGGAAACACTTTCTAACCATGCCGCCGTTTGAAGCGCTGAATCAAAATATATTGTGCTTTTTGGAGGGTTTGGTTGACATGCGACAAGTGTAAGAAATGGCAAGACCAACACAGAGCGGAGCTTAAAATGGGAGCGATTCATCGAATCACCTTGAAATTGCTTAGAGGCTGTTTTAAAAGTCCCGTAGGGGGTGTTTGATAATAGCCAGGCGATTTATCGCCTGGAACCGATGGTCTCTTATGATTTTAAATCCCGCCAGGGACGATTGAGGCTGGAAACGCGGTAAAATTTCAACCGTCCCTGACGGGACTCGACAAAAAACAAAACGTCATCTTCCCCGGAAGTGAACTTCCGGGCTACTTTCGACCGTCCCTGCGGGACTTTTAAAACAGCTTCTTAATGCATTTGCGCGACAGCCGTTTATATGTTTTTCTGCAGCGCCTGGCTCTTTTTGACTTCGTTGAGCGCTTCGTGCGCCTCGCGGTTTTTCGGGTTGCGCTTCAAAATCTTGCGCAAGATTTTTTCGGCTTTATTGTACCATCCGCTTTCGATGTAGTACTTGCCGACAATGAGGTACATGGCGCTAAGTTTTTTTTGGCCGGTCAGTTCACGCAGAAGTCTATACCCTCGGAAGCCGGTGCTTTTACGCAGGAGGTGCATATTCTCAAACAGGTAGGTCAGCAGGACAATATTCGAAGCGTGCAAAGTTATGAATTTCACCACAACCGGTACGCCTTCGTCAAACAACTCTCGAATTTCCTCGAGTTGTTCATCCAGTTCCGTCTCCGCTCGTGAGTCGCTGAGTGAAATCACGTCATAATGCTTGTAGAGGTACTTCATTTCGCGCGCAACAAGCGCTTTGTGGAACAACTGCCCGACAATAGCAATAAAATCGATTTCTGCTTGTGAAGGTACGAATTTGTGGAGATCGTCTTTTTTTGCGTTTTCCGAGCCGACGACTCTTTTGAAAATCGTATGATGATCTTCCTTCAAAACATAAAGCGTGTCGCAAATCCCTTCTAGCGTTTCGAAAGGAAATGACGTGCGGGGATTGGCGGAATTGTACGCGTCAATGAACGAAGCGCGCGTCTCCAAATACGCAGCGACCATCGTTTTTACTTTCCAATCTTTGATTCGCAAAAGATAGTCTGACGCGACTTCTTGCTCTTTTTTCTTTCTTAACGTACCGTTTTTCAAAATCATCTCGTGCAAACCTTATCGTCCCTGATTAGGAGCGCGGTCCTTTCGGCTCCAGTGCGAAGGGATGTTCAAAGACACTCCTGATCCGCTTCTTCCGAAACCACGGAGAAAAACGTTCATCGTCGGCAACATCATCTTCTCTTGAGCTAAAATAAGCAGGTTGAATTGATAAACAAGTCTTTTGAAGGCGTATTCCGCATACATGAAACGATGCGCTGATACACCTTGCCTAAAACGAAAAAATCCCGGCTCCGAAAAAAATCGATAGCCGGGATTTATAGCCTCATGCGCTAAGCTTAAGCGTCTTTTGCAGCCTGATGCTCTTCGATAATTTTTTCCTGAACGTCTCTTGGAACCTCTTCGTAATGAGAAAACTTACGTCGATGGATTCCTTTTCCTTGTGTTAAGGAGCGAATTGTCGTCGAGTATTTATACAGCTCGGCCAGCGGCGCTTTTGCTTTAATAATCTGGAAACTTCCTTCGCTGTCCATACCTGAAATTTTGCCCCTGCGGCTTGAAATATCTCCCATGATGTCGCCCATATATTCCTCAGGAACTCTCACTTCGACGTCATAAATCGGTTCCAATAACACAGGATTCGCTTCCCTGAACAGCTTTTTGAATCCCATTGAAGCCGCTATTTTGAACGCCATATCTGACGAGTCAACGTTGTGGTAGCTGCCGTAGAACAGCGCGACCTTGACGTCAACGACCGGATAACCCGCCAAAACGCCATCGACCATTGCTTCGCGAATTCCTTTTTCTACTGCCGGGATAAACTTGGTAGGCACGACGCCGCCAACAATCTCATCAAGAAACTCAAAATCGCTTCCGCGAGGCAATGGTTCAAGTCGCAAATGAACGTCACCGTATTGCCCCCGGCCGCCGCTTTGCTTTTTAAATTTGCTCTGTCCCTCCGCTTTCCCGCGGATCGCCTCACGATAAGGAATTTTCGGTTCTTTCTGGTCGATCTCCACGCCGTATTTTTCACAGATACGTTTGACGATGATGTCTAAATGCAGCTCGCCCTGGCCGGAAATAATGGTTTGGCTCAATTCAGGATCGACAACAACGGAAAACGACGGGTCTTCTTGATGCAGTGTGGAAAGCCCCATCCCGATCTTATCTTCATCGCCCTTGTTTCTAGATTCAACAGCAACACGAATAACTGGCTCGGGAAATTTGATTTCAGGGAGCTTAACGGCATTCGCTTTTTGGCAAATCGTATTTCCTGTGTGCGTGTCTTTCAATTTTACCACCGCGCCAATATCACCCGCACTCATTTTGGGCGCGTCTGCGCGCGTCTTGCCGTTCATCACATATAACTGGCCAAATTTCTCAGACACGCCTTGCGACGAGTTGAATACTTCAGAGCTCGCATCAACATGTCCAGAGAAAATGCGGAAGAAACTTAATTCGCCAAGATGCTGTTCTGAGAGCGTTTTAAAAACCAGCGCCGATAAAGGCGCGCCGTCTTCCACCGCCAAAGTCACGGCTTCGTCTGAGCCGGTTTTTTGGGCGGTCACTTCGCCAACTTCAGAAGGATTGGGGCAAAAGGCAACGACAAAGTCTAACAATTGCTCCGCACCGCAAGCCTTTGTCCCGGAACCGCACAAAACAGGAAAGAGCTTTTTCTCGGCGATTCCCTTTTTTAGTCCTTCACACAATTCCTCTTGCGTCAGTTCGCCTGCGTCAAAAAATTTTTCCAAAAGTTCGTCATCACATTCCGCCACTGTTTCTATTAATTGCTCTCGTGCAGCTTCGGCCTCGCTGGCAAAATCGCCGGGAATGTCTTCGGCGCTCCCTTTGCCTTGCTCGTTGTAAACAACGACCTTCATTTTAATGAGATCGACGATCGTGCTAAATCCTTCCCCTGCGTTTACAGGCAGTTGCACAGGGATCACGCCGTCTCCAATGCTTTGTTTGAGGCTGTCAACCGCTTTGCCAAAATCAGCATGTTCCCGGTCGCAAAGATTGACGAAAAACAAGGACGGCTTGTTGTTTTCCTTTGCCAAATGAAACGCATTTTCCGTCCCGACTTCGACCCCGCTGACAGCGCTAGCTAAAATCACCGCAGCATCGATCGCTCGAATCGCGCCATAGACTTCGCCGACAAAATCGCTATAGCCCGGGGTATCGACGATATTAACTTTATGGTCTTTCCAAACGCTGTGCAAAAGCGAAGTTGAGATCGAGAATTTCCGACTGATTTCTTCGGAGTGATAATCTGAAGTCGTTGAGCCGTCGTCGATTGAACCAAGCCGATTCACCGCGCCTGAAGAAAAAAGCATCGCTTCGGCAAGCGAAGTTTTTCCTACAGCGGCATGGCCCAAAAGTCCAATATTTCGCAAGTTCTCAGTCGGGAATACTTTCACTTTAACCTCCAAGTTTATGAGATAAAGTTCTTATGTTTTTGGATCGCGTCTCTTCGTTTTGATAAACCTGTATTGCTCGCTCTTTTTTAAGAAGAGAAAGCGTTTGTCGCATCTTGCGCTGTTTTATGGATGGTGAAAATCGAATCCAACTTCGTCATCACCATAACGCCTTCCATCGTCTCGTTAACGCTGGCGAGAAGTAATTCGCCGTCACGGTTTTTGATCGAGGTCAAGCTGGCGATCAAAATGCCAAGCCCGGAGCTGTTCATTCGGCTGACTTTCTCTAAATCGATAACGATTTTTTTGACCCCGTCGTCAAGCAAGGAATAGACTTGGTTTTTGATGTCGTCTGAAGCGGGAGGGCCGCCTAAAAGCTTCCCGTTAAGTTTAATAACAGCAATCCCATTTTGAATTTCCGTATTGATTTTCACTCTTCATGCTCCCTGTTTTTTGCGATTCTACAAAGTTAGAAGTTGGAAAAATAATTTTAATCTACGGTGCAGAGAATGTCAAGCGATTAGTGTCAGCATAAACCGTCATTTTTCTTTAAGTTAAGAACGTCTTTGCAAGACGACGTTTAAAACCTGCAACGAGAATAAAAACAATAATTTTCTTGACTTAACTTGTCCCGTTGGGTATATTCCGCGCTTGCAAAAATGACAATTTCCCAATCAATGAACGGAAGCTAAGAATGGCTCATCACAAATCAGCAATTAGAAGAATTCGTAAAAGCCTCGAGCAAAACAAAAGAAATCGGCATTATAGATCAATGATGCAGACTATGATGAAAAAAGTTTTGCAAACCGAGGAAAAAGAAGCGGCTGCGAAGCTCCTGCCGGAAGCAATGGGCTTGCTCGATAGGTTGGCTTCGAAAAAGATCATTCATAAGAACAATGCTGCTAACAAGAAGTCCCGGTTGAGCCGCCACGTCAACGCATTGTCTTAAGTTCGAATTTTTAATCGCCGGGCCTGTAAAAACAACTATATGCCCGGCGTTTTTTGCCTTCTCATAAATCCCTCGACTCAATCTTTCCTCATCGTTTCACACCAATCAATTATTCGAAATTCGGTAATTCGGCGCTTCGTGCGTGATAATAATGTCATGCGGATGGCTTTCTCGCAACCCCGCGGCAGTGATTCGGATGAATTTCGCTTTCTTTTTCAGCGTTTCCAAATCTGCAGCTCCGCAATATCCCATTGATGCGCGCAGGCCGCCGATCAACTGCAGAATAACGCCGGCAAGCTTACCGCGATAAGGAATTCTTCCTTCGATTCCTTCAGGAACCAACTTTTTGCTTTCGGTTTTCTTGGATTGAAAATAACGATCCGCGCCGCCCGCCTTCATCGCCGATATAGAACCCATCGCCCGATAGACTTTGTAAGCTCGCCCGTCGAGATAAATTAAATCACCGGGGCTTTCATCCGTCCCGGCCAGCATGTTGCCGAGCATAATGCTGTCGGCTCCGGCTGCAATCGCCTTTGCAATATCTCCGGTTTGCTTAACGCCGCCGTCCGCTATCAGCGGAATTTCAGCCCTGGCGCACACTTCCGCACAATCCATGATTGCTGAAATTTGCGGTACGCCGACGCCGGCAACAACTCGCGTTGTACAAATAGAACCCGGCCCGATCCCCACTTTTACGGCGTCGACGCCAGCGTCAACTAACGCTCTTGCCGCATCAGCCGTGGCGACGTTGCCAGCGACGAGATCGACTTTATCGCCGAAAAGTTGTTTCACCTTCCCCACAGTGTCAATCACGCCTCGGGAGTGTCCATGAGCCGTATCGACAATCACAACATCCACTTGAGCATCAACAAGTGCGGAAGCCCGATCTTCAAAGTCAGGCGTAACGCCAATTGCGGCGGCCGCCAACAATCTGCCGTGCCCGTCTTTTGCGGCATGGGGAAACTGCTTCTTTTTCTTTATGTCTTTAACTGTAATCAGGCCTTTGAGCGAACCGTTCTCGTCTACAACAAGCAGCTTTTCAATTCGATGTTTTTGGAGAATTTTTTCCGCTTCCAAAAGCGTCGTCCCTACTGGCGTCGTCACCAAGGGCTGACGAGTCATGGCGTCAGAAATCGACTTGTTTGTCTCCGTTTCAAATCGCAAATCCCGATTTGTCAGAATGCCAACGAGTTTTTCGTTATCAACAATTGGAATCCCCGAGATGCTGAATCGCTTCATTAGCGTCAGAGCATCTTGCACCGTCCGGTCTGAAGTCAACGTAATCGGATCATAGATCATGCCGCTTTCCGAACGCTTAACTCGATCCACCTGAGCGGCTTGCTCCCTGATTCCCAGGTTCTTGTGAATCACGCCCAATCCTCCCTCTCGCGCCAATGCAATGGCCAGCTTGGATTCAGTGACTGTATCCATAGCAGCGCTAACTATTGGAATATTCAGGCTAATGTTGCGACTGAAACGCGTATGTATTTGAACTTCTCTAGGTAGGACGTTAGACTCTAAAGGCATTAACAGGACGTCATCAAATGTCAGTCCTTCTCCCGCAATCTTATCGTACATTTCTTGATCCCTTCGTTTTAAAAAATTCGAGGATTTTAAAGAAAATCTGAAAGATTTGCAAGATTTTTGTCCAGACGCGAAAGGTAAAAAATGACACCCGAAAGCGAACAAAAATGCATAGGCGTGATTTCGACTACCCGCTGGATAGGGAAGTTGAATTATAAGAGCGGGCGTTAGATTCAGGGGCGCTCAACTATTGCGGCAAGGCTTCCGTAAGACTGTTTTTGTAAACGTTGTGGGTGGTGATTTCAGCGATAAGCTCTTTTAATTCCGGATCGTTTTCCCCGGGCAGTTTAAGTGAATCATCCATATCGCCATTTACGGCAACCCCCATCTTATCCATGATAAGCTGGACAAATCTCTCCGCTTGCACTTCAAGCTCCAAAGCAAACGTTGTTCTTGAAGGCGTTTCTAAAGACAGATTTATTATGCGCCTTTCAAAAGTATCGTAAAACTTTTCATCCAGGTTCTTCAGTTTTCGTTCAATCGATTCCGGTTCACGACAGACAAAAAACTGCTCTAACTCAGAGCGCCACAGCTTCGAAAAATCTATCTCAGCCCAATCTCGTGCGCCGTTTTGAATCGATGATTGGCAAATATAAAAGAAATAACTTTGTTCGCAAAAGACCTGTTTGAGCAATTCGCGGCGAAATTTTTCTCTATCCATGTTGCAGTGCGGATGACGTTGTTCCAAGTTGTTTTGAGTGCAAGTGATGATCTTGTTCGAGCACTTCATAAGCCAGCTTCAAATAGCTTTGCGCTCCAGCGCTGGCTTGGTCAAATTGCAACGCAGGTCGGCCGTACATGGGCGCTTCGGCCAGCCGGACATTGCGCGGTATGGCCGTCTCGAAAACCAGATCTCTCAAAGTATATCGTACTCTATGGCAAACGCGTTTGGCGATATTATTTCTCATGTCCACCATAGTCAGCAAAAAGCCTTTGTAGGAAGCTGTGATGTTTCTTTCGCGCTTCAATTCCCGCATTGCTCGCAAAAAGCCGCCCAATGATTTGAGAGCGTAATATTCGCATTGAATCGGCACTATCACTGAATCCGCGCAAGCTAACGCGTTACAAGTCCATTGCGAAAATGACGGAGGACAATCAACGAGAATATAATCAAACACATCTCGAAGGGCGATAAATTGCTCCGACAATGCAGAATCAGAAAGGTGCTCTGTTTCTCGGTTTTGATAGCGATTCAGTGAAGAAATATTTGCGGGAATGAATTTGAGATTTGGAAGCCCGGACGGGTGTATGCAATCAAATGGGTCAGTTTTCGCATTGGCGAATTCGGCCAGCCCGAGAGAAACATCAATTTCTTCGAAGCCAAATCCAACCGTTGCGCTCCCTTGCGGGTCAAGATCGATCAAGAGCGTCTTGAAGCCCAATGTTGCTAAACTCGCTCCAAGATTTACGGCAGTTGTTGTTTTACCAACGCCCCCTTTCTGGCTGGCTATTGCGACAACTTCACACATCAGGCAAGATCATTTGAAGGGTCACTCAGCCAAAGAGGCGTTGAGCAAATTCTGCCAGCGGCGGTTGATTGTCCGTTTGCTTGAAAATTCTTTGTTCCTCAGGTAAGACTCCGCCTGTTTCCAATCGAGAATGCTGCCTAAAGCGATTTCGCCTTCCAGCTCCCCACACTCGGCGTGGACAATTTCCCCGTTCTGAAAATAAATATTTCCCTTTTGAATGCCTTTTTCAAGCGTCAGGCGAGACGTGTTGCGCGTTTGGCAATGAAGTTTGATGATATCTCTAATCCCGGTATCCGCAACAGGCAATCGTCGGCGCGGCCTCGGCTTGTTCAGCGTTTGATAAACAACGTCCCGAAAAACAGCCAATTCGAAAGGTTTTTCGATATAACGCAGGCTGCTGCCTCCAAACGTCAATTGCTCAACCTGTTCAGAGCCGTAGGCGGTCATAACGATGAAACCGGTGCTCGGCCATCTTTGTTGAACAACGCGGTATAATTCCAAACCGCTTATTCCAGGCATCCTCACATCTGAAATAATGAGATCGAACGATTTTTCTTCAACGCGTAGCAAAGCTTCATCGGCGGTCCCCACACATTCAACATCAAATGTGCAGTCATTTTTCCGAAGATAGCGCGATACGCTCCAAGTCAAATCTTCTTCATCGTCCGCAATGAGAATTGTCTTCCTGTCTGAACTCATTTGCACACCTCTACATATCAAGCAATTCCTAACGCTTTGGTTTTCGCAAAGAATGTGCCGGTGACTTGTCTTATTTGCAAATATTAATCTTTGAAGGGGCGCTCAAGCAGCGAAACTCGAAGTTTAGGGCGGAATCAAATCCAGCGGGAAGCCAAAATGAACGAATTGTGATAAAACTCGGGCGTGGAGAAGTCAGCTTTTTCGACGGATTGTGCAAGACGCTGGTCAGTTTCCGATCATTTTATTCAGGCTGTAGCGGACTAATGCCAGCCAGTGCCCCCAAGCGGTTCTGTGCGGCGTTTTGATTTTTCGACGCCGATTGCCCCAACGAAACGCTTCACTGAATTTCGTAAAGCTTCATTTTTTCTCGCAAAGTTGATCGGGAAATCCCCAATTCGCGCGCCGTCTTCGACTTGTTACCGCCGCAACGCTCTAACGTAAATGCGATGTGTTTTTTTTCCATTTCAGCTAATGAAGTTGCGTCTTCATAGAGATTGGCATTGACTCCAGGTTCGCTTGCCGACGCCTTGCTTCTTCCGTCCTGCTGCAGTTCGGCGGGCAGAAGCTCGGCGCCAATGAAGTCGCCGCGGCACAGAATGACAGCGCGCTCCAGCACATTTTTCAATTCTCTAACATTGCCGGGCCAGCCATAGTTCTGCAAAAGTTTTTTAGCTTCCTCGCTTACGCCTTGAATTTTTTTGCCAAATTCTTTGTTATTTCGCTCCAAAAAAATATGCGTCAACGGCAAAATGTCTTCAACGCGATTTCGCAGCGGAGGCAGGTCAATCACCATGACTTTGAGCCTGTAGAGCAAATCTTCCCGAAACTCGCCGTTCTTGACCATTTCTTCCAAGTTCCGGTTGCTCGCCGCAACAATTCGAACGTCCAATTGAATGTCCGCCATCCCCCCGATGCGTTTAAAAGTCTGCGTTTCGAGAATACGCAGCAGTTTCGGCTGCAAGGAGAGACTCATACTGGAAATCTCATCCAGAAAAATCGTCCCTGGATGCGCCATTTCAAACATGCCTTTTTTCAGCGTTTTTGCATCTGTAAAGGCGCCGCGTTCATGGCCAAACAATTCTGATTCCAGCAAATTTTCCGGAATAGCCGCACAGTTAATTTTTATCAGCGGCTTATCACGGCGTGCGCTCCAATTGTGGACGGCATTCGCGACAAGCTCCTTTCCAGTGCCGCTCTCCCCTTCAATCAAAACCGGCGTTCTGGGCGTTTCCGCCACCATTTTGATGTACTTTTTGACTTCTTCCAGCGCCGGGCTCTCGCCGTACATTTCCATCGAAGGGTTTTGAATCTCCTGCTCCCTGCGAATTCTCGACACTTCCCTCTTCAGGCTCTGCGTCTCCAGCGCTTTTTCAACAACCATCCTCACTTCAACAAGCTCGAACGGCTTCATCAGATAATCGTACGCCCCGCGCTTCATAGATTCAACGGCTGGCCGAACGTCCGTGTTCGCGGTGATGATGATCACCAAAATATCAGGATCAATCTCTTTGATTTGCGCCAACACTTCCAAACCGCTCGCATCGGGAAGCTGAAGGTCAAGCAAAACCAAATCGATAATTTCAGCTTTTAAGACCGTCTCCGCTTCCTTCGCGGAATTGGCCGTTTGAACGTTATACTCCACTTTGCGAAAAACATCCGCCAAAGTCTGGCAAAGATCGATATTATCCTCAACAATCAGTAAATTCGCTTTCACCGTAAAACTCATTCCTCCGTCGGCAGCAAAAGTTTAAATTCCGTTCCCTTCTCCGGCTCGCTTTCCACCTGAATATCCCCGTTATGCTCTTCCATTATGCGATAAACAATCGACAGCCCTAAGCCTGAACCCTGTGGCTTTGTCGTGAAAAAAGGGTCGAATATCTGCGCAAGCTTATCCCCTTCGATGCCATCCCCCGTGTCGCTAATCTTGATCTCCGCGAACTGCATGGAACGATTCGCCACCGGATGTTTTTTCCCGCGCCGGTCCATTCGATAAAGCCGAGATGAAATTTGCTTGGCAAAGATTTTAAGCTGCCCGCCGTCCGGCATCGCGTCAATGGCATTGATAAAAAGATTGAACAGCACTTGCTGAATTTGATGAAAATCAACGTAGAGCAATTCCAGCGCTTCATCATATTCTTCAACCAATTCAATCTTTTGCTTGTTTAACCTTTGGTTCAAAAGCGCAGTGACTTCATGTACAATTTCCTGTAAACGATAGAATTTGCGCACGGGCGAGCGCGGGCGAGCATAAGAGAAAAAAGCGCGCAGCAATTCATCCATTCTGTTAACTTGCCGGATAATTCGCGCCAAGTACTCGCGTTTCGCGTCTCCTTCCTCGATCTCCTCTTCCAAAGTTTGTGCAACAGTCTTGATTCCAGCCAAAGGATTTCGAATTTCGTGCGCAATGCCGGAAGCCAGCACGCCGAGAGAAGCCAGACGATCCATTCTGATGACTTCCGCTTGCATTTGCTTGATTTCAGTAATATCGCGGAAAGAAATGATGTGTCCCAGGCGCCGATTCTCGTTGTCCTTGCGGTCTGTGATCGAAAACCCGATATGAATTTTGCTGTTATCCTTGGTCGAAATCTCAATCTCCCGATTCATGAGATTCTGCCCGTTTTCACCTTGTTCTGCGAACGGCAGCAATTTTTCAAGCTCGTCCGGGGCGAAAAGTTCTTCTAAATTCTTACTGACAACATTGCTCGCTTCATAACCGAGAATTTCTTCAGCGCTTTGATTGAAAGAAGTAATCCTGTGGCGCAAATCTATAGTGATTAATCCGGAACCGATGCTTTGGATGATGCTTTCATTGAAGTTCTTGAGTTCGGTGATTTGCTGCTCCAGCTTCTTCTGCTGCGTGACGTCGCGCGCGATTGCAACGGCCCCAACCACTTTGCCCTGCTCAAATATCGGGTTCAAATTTGTAGAGAGATAGCGTGTTTGGCGGTCGCGGGTAAAAATTCGCATTTCAAAAATACGTGATCTGCCGAACATGGTATTTTTGAAATTTTCAAACGCGGATTCGCGGTCTTCGGGTTGAATCAACTGTCGGAAATCTTTCCCAAGCCAGTGATCGCGAATATGCCCGGATAGCGCCATGAGCCGCCGATTGATAAAAATAAATTTTGCTTCCGCATTCAGGGTAAAAATCAGATCGCTGGCATTCTCAATCAAATCCTGGTACTTGTACTCGGTCTGGCGAATTTTCCGCTCAAGGTCTTTATTTCTCTTCTTCAGTTTGTCTAAAATAAAAACGTTATCGATGACATTGAGCAATTCTCGGGGACCAAACGGCTTCACCAGAAAAGCGCTCAGCCCCAATTCGAACAGTTCTTGCCGATCAACGTCGTCTCCAGTACTCGCGGTCAGCATAATCACCGGCGTATCGCTGACGGCGCGGTACTTGATATTGTTTGTCAGTTCTTTGAGAAATTCTTGCCCGTCCATCACAGGCATGAGCAAGTCCAACAAAACAAGATCAGGTCTTGACTCAAGCGTCGCCAGCAACGCTTTTTCACCGTCCGGCGCAGACACAAATTTGTATCCCGCACGCTCGAGAATTTTGCGCGTAATATTGACCGTTTCCTGCTCGTCTTCGACAAGCAGGATGAGTTTAGGTTCGGAATTACGTGAAGTTTTCGCCATAGCTCATTCCGTCCGCCCCCGGCAAATTGAGTAAAAAATTATTTGAAATATCTATGAATCGCTTTTTCGGCGAAATTCGAGGAAGCGGGGTGTGCAGCCTGGAGAGAGTTCTCGAATTATCTTGTGTTGATCTTTGAAGGACTTTGAAACGCCGAAAGCGCGCTTATTGTGCAACCATGCTGACTTCAACTGAAGCGCTTTCACCTGTTTCCGGAAGCGGCTCGTATTTGGGAAGCACAAATCCGAAGGTAGAGCCTTTGCCGACTTTACTTCGAACGATGACCCGACCGCCGTGCAGCTCAACAATTTCTTTAACAAGCGAAAGACCCAAGCCCGTACCGCTCACGTCTCGCACTTTTTCGTTATCGGTGGCGCGATAAAATTTATCAAAGATTCGCGGCAATGCGTCTTCGGAAATGCCGTAGCCCGTATCTTCAATTTCGACGGCAATCTCAGCGTCAAATTCTTTGAGGCGAATTTCTACCGCGGCGTTTTCGGGGCTGTACTTGACCGCATTGCTAAATAAATTGAGCACGACTTGCTCTATCATGTCGCGGTCAGCGTAAACCATTGGCAGATTGTTGGAGACTTTCAACGAAACGGCGATATTGCTTTTTTCCGCCTGATACAGGTTTACATCCAAAACTTTGTCCACGATTTCGCGAAGCTGAACAGGCGCCTTCTTCACCTGGCTTTTGCCTGCTTCAATTTTTGAAATATCGAGGAACTTATTGATCAACTCGCTCAATCGATTCGCTTCTTTCAAAATGATAGCGGCATACTCAACAGATTGCTCTCGCGTAACGCTCTCATCAAGCAATAATTCGCTGAATCCCGAAACTGAAGTCAACGGAGAGCGCAGTTCATGCGCCACCATCGAAACCAATTCCGTTTTCATTTTGTCGATTTCTTTTTCGCGCGTAATATCCCGAATTGTCGTGACAACGCCGATAACCTCGTCCCCTTCGCCGATGACGCGGGCCGCCCTTGCTTGCAGATAAATATCGCGCCAAGTGTCCGGGTTTTTGAGTTTTATTTCGCGGATGTTTTCATGAGAATCGTCATCGAATGACAAGGAATGCAAAAAGTCGAGCAAGGGTTTATTGTGGATGACCTGATTGATCGGCTTGTTGACAGCCGCTTTCTCACGAATGCCAAACAGCCGTTCTGCGACCTGATTGACCAACAAAATTCGAAAATCAAGATCCGTAACCACCACGCCGTCAAAAATGTTGCGGATGATCGTTTGCGTCTTCTTTCTCTCACGAATGATTTGGCTCAAATTCATTTCGTTGAGACGACGCAATTCCGTTGTCATGTAATTGAAAATTTTCGCGAGCCGGCCGATCTCATCGTTGGAGTCGATTTCAATTGTTTGCTCGAAATTTCCGCGAGCGATCTCGGTCGCGGAACGCGTAAAATAGCCAATCGGGCGACTGATCTTCTTGGAAAAATACCAAGCGCCGATTGTACTGAGCAGAATCGTGAACGCCAGCATTCCGTAGAAAGGCAGGGAGGCCTTCTGATCGAGAACAACATCTTGAGCGATCTCTTTCAGAAAATAGATCCAGGTGATGATAAGCGGCAGAACGGAAACCGCGAGGGTCACAAAGAAAAGGCGCCTGAAAAGCGTACGCCGTCGAAAAAACAATAAATCCATAAGTTTACCTAAAAACTCTCCCGCAGAACAATCTTGAAAGCACAGCCGCTTTCACAGGCGTCCCGCGATCTCCTATTCCCCAATTCTACTCATTACCATCTCGTCTGAGCAAGTCTGATTGCGACCGTTTTCTTTTGCAAAATACAAGCGCCTGTCAGCGCAGCCGATTAAAAGATCAAAGCTCGTTGCGTCTTCCGGGTAGGTCGCCACGCCCATGCTGATCGTAATTTTACCGTTGGGCTGCGTTTCTTCGTGTTCAAAATGGAATTCTTCGACAATGCCGCGAATCTTTTCGGCGGCAATCGCAGCCGAAGTTTTGTTGGTTTCCAACAATACCAACGCAAACTCTTCGCCGCCGTAGCGAGCCGCCATGTCAATTTTGCGGATATTTTCAGCAAAAAGCCGGGCAATTTTTCGCAATAGATGGTCGCCCGCCTGATGGCCGTTCGTATCGTTGTAATGCTTAAAATAATCTATATCGATCATAACCACTGATATGCTCAATTGATGGCGACCGGCCCGATCCAGTTCACGCATCAAAAAATCTTTGAAATAACGGTGGTTATAAAGGCGCGTCAAGCCGTCGGTATTTGCCAAAAGCCGCAGCCTTTCTTTGGCGACCTCAAGTTCAGCGATTTTTTCATTGAGTTGATCATGAAGGGACTTGATCCTCAGAAGCGATTTTACGCGCGTCAAAAGCTCAAGCTTATTAAAAGGCTTGCTGATAAAATCATCGGCGCCAGCTTCCTGACCTTTAATTTTATCCTCAATATCATTTAGCGCCGTGACCATAATCACGGGGATATATTTTGTTGCGTTGTTGGATTTGATGCGTTCGCAGACTTTAAAGCCGTTCAGCTTCGGCATCATAATGTCAAGGAGAATCAAGTCTGGCTGGGCGTCGCCGATTTTCGATAGTGCTTCCTCGCCGTCCCTTGCGGGAATCACATAGTAACCGACTGCTCGTAGATGCGTTGTCAGCAAATTAACGTTTGCTTCAACGTCATCAACAACAAGTATTCGCCCGTTTTTCTCTAATTCCAAGGCGGTCCTCAATACTATTGATCAAAATGTATTTATTACAGAAAATCCTTCTCTGTATAAATTGCGGTGTTACCTACGAAAGCAATGCGTTTCCGTATCTATTCCGCTCCCTTCCAAAACGAAGCAGTCAGGGCCGAATTGTTCTTAATCCTCAATCCCGCCAAGCAAAAAAGTGGCCGAAAATCGGCCATCAAGCTACGATCAAATCGAGTGAGAGTCAAGACAATTCTGCTGCCGCTAATGCGCTGAATCGAGTACGGCTTTTCAAAGCTTTCTCAAACAAAACCACAAATCCGTTTGCTCAAAACTTAATCCAAGAATGCAATTTTCAGCTTTTAAACTTATGGTAGGTCTGTTCAAACGGACTTGAAATATTCGAATGATAAAATCATCAGACTAGTGATGTAGAATCAAATCGCGTTTTATGCAGAATAGGTCATAAAAACTGAAGCCATCTCACGCCGACTTGAGATGGCTTCGTTGGGGTTGGGGATCACTGGAGAAATCCCCTATGTTACGCAGGTGAACCAGCCGCCGAAACCTGAGGGTGGCTCGGCGACAAATCAGAGGAGTGAGTTGTGGCTTATTAAAAGCACAATCATTTTCAACTAAAGCAAGAGGCGTTCCAAAAATCACGACTTCACAAAATACTACACGCAAAACATTGTTTTTATTAGTTTTTGCTATAATCATACCCGTTGCATAAATATTTAGAACTTGCTTGGATCGGCCCGAAGATGAGAGACTAAAAAGACGCTAAGGCATTGTTATTCATAGCTATTAAGAGCCGTGCAACTTTTTTGCGGCGCATGTATTGGCATTTTGTCGCAAAATTGTTCACACGCCCTTCCGATCCGGCTCCCAAATATATTTGTGCAACTGCATCTGAAATCTCGCTTTCAAACCGTCCGCGAGAATCCAATTCGCCAGCGTTTCGTAATCCATTTTTCCAAAAACCGGAGAAAAAAGAAGTTGCGCCCCGCCTTCCAAATGATGCGCTTCAACCACCTGCTTCGCCCACTCATAGTCTTCGCGGTTTTGAATGACAAATTTGACTTGGTCGGCGGCGGTCAAATATTTCAGGTTTTGCCACAGATTTTTTTCGCTTTCTCCGCTGCCCGGACATTTAATATCCATGATTTTGATCACACGATCATCCAGAACGGAAACATCCCGGTGGCCTCCGGTCTCGATCAATACGGTATAACCCAAGTCTAAAAGTTGGTCGGCCAGCAATGGGATATGTTTTTGAAGCAAAGGTTCTCCGCCGGTTAGTTCGACCAACTTGCAAGGCCATTGCTGAATGTGATCTAGTATTTTCTGAACTGTCCATTTCTCGCCGCCGTGGAATGAATAGGGCGTGTCGCACCATGTGCATCGCAAATCGCAACCGTTTGTGCGAATAAAGATACAAGGCAGCCCCGCGTAACTCGACTCTCCTTGAATAGAATAGAAAATCTCGGTGAGTCTGATCTGTTTATCGAGTCGTTCCGCCGACTGAACCATATCTCAAAAACCTGGTTTTATAAATTTCAGCCAAAGCACCCCTAAAAGCGCACCGACGCCCCCAAGAGTCAACGCAGCCCAAATTTTGTTATGAAAAACAAACACGCTCAGCGCCCCGCTAAAAATTGCAGCCGCGCCAATGACCAGAACGGCGTTCCGCCGCGAAAAGCCCAACGCAACAAGTCGGTGAGAAATGTGGCTCTGGTCTCCCACAAACACTGACCGTCCTTCCCTAAGCCTGATGATGATCACAGAAAACGTATCATAAATTGGAACCGCCAATACAAGGATCGGCGTCAACAAAGTCATTTTCCCCGCCACTCCGTCTTCCAGAAGCAATGCAGTTAAAAATATTGAAACGGTCGCAATAATAAATCCGATAAACAGGCTGCCGGAATCGCCCATAAAAATCTTGGCTTTGAAAAAATTTTGTCGGAAGAAGCCAAAAACGCCGCCAATGAAGACAATCCAAAAGAACGCGAGCCAGTGCTGCGACAAAGCGAGCGAAAAATAGAACAAAAAACCACTAGCAACCAGAGCTATACTGGAAGATAGCCCGTCCATGTTATCCAAAAGATTAAAAGCGTTCGTAACCCCAACGATCCAAATGATCGTGAGTACGGCGTCGAGCATTGAGTTGTTAAAGACAGGAGCTGTCAATCCCGCCAAGACCACTCCTGCGGCGCAAAAAATCTGAATAAACAACTTCGCCCACGCGGGAACGCCGGATTCGAGAACATCGTCAATTAACCCGGTCACCCCCATCAGCACAGCGCCTGCTGCTATTCCGATGAATTCCACATTGCGGCCTATCTCCACTAGCGAAAAGTCTTCAAGTATGCGAGTTAAATCGTTAGGGACTGTCATACGATCCAATTCGAGAGAAATGTCCGGGAGCAGCAGCAATAAAAAGACAGAGCTCATTATTGCAAGTCCGCCCAAGAGAGGCGTTGCGCTTTCGTGTGTTTTTCTCACGCCTGGCCGGTCAACGACGCCGAATCGCGCAGCGATCTTTGCAAAAAAATTGACGGCGATATTCGCAGCTCCAAAGGCCAGAACGCCGCTGATGACAAGAAAAATCAAAGAATCCATGCAGTCGATCTAAATCGTTATGGGAATTCGGGCACTCCCGGAGGCTTATTTCGAGCGTAATTTAAGAATTCCAAGCGAAGGGTCACTTTTGAGGCAGGTGTTTCAATGAAACCGCCATGCTTTCCTTTGGGCTGGAGAGCACGATATCCGTGATTGTGTTTTTCACCCCGGGCCATTGTTGGATTTGTGACAGGATTTTTTCCAGCGAGGCCGTATTCCGCGTTCTTACTTTTAACAAATGCGACCCTTGTCCGGTAACCGCATGGCACTCCATGATTTCTTCATGCATCATGGCGCGCTCAACGATTTCAGCGTAATGCGACGAAGATTCTGAAATCACAAAAATGAAAGCCGTCAAGTCGAGCCCGACTTTGTGCTGATCAACAAGAGCGCCATATCCTCGAATCACGCCGTTTGCTTCGAGCTTTCTTAATCGCTCGCTTACAGAAGGCAACGAAAGCTTTACTTCTTCCGCAAGCATATTTCGCTTTTTTCGTCCCTCACGCTGCAGCACCTCCAAAATCTTCTTGTCAATTTGATCGATTTTCCACGCCGCCATATCTTTTCCTTGATGAAGAATTTATTCTGACATTGAACGGCAATGTAACCCCCGAATGACATCAACACAAACGCTTTTTAACTTCTTGGAGCAGAAGCGTTTGGCGCAAACTAAATATTCCTTGCGGAGAGTTATGGCTCAGGCGACCGCCAGACGCCGTTCTTGAGCATCGCCGCAATGCGTTCATTGGGCAAGACCGAAGTCTGGGAAGGAATCGATTATTGAAACCAATCGAGGGCGCAAATTTAAAGCTATTTTTTCAGTCTTTCTCGAACAATATCTGCGATCCGGGCAGCAAAGGCTTCCATTGAGTAGAACTCGAGAACGCGTTCGCGAGCTTGCTTTCCAATTTGTTGCGCGCTTTCCGGATTGGAGTACAAATACTCAATAGCTTCAACCATCGCATCAGCGTCATGATCGGGAATTAATAGACCGTCGATTTTGTCATTCACATATTCTCCCGTCGTCACCGTTCGTGTAACGATCGACGGTTTTTCGAACGCCATACCTTCCAGCAATGTCGCTTCGCCCGCAGGCGAATCGGTAAATTGCAGAGGTGTAAGAATGACGCTGGCCTGACTCATTAGATCTTTCGCTTTTTGCCCAAAGGTATTGTGCCAACACTCAACGTTCTCGGGGACGCTAAGTCCTTGCAAGGTAAATTCTTGCGTCACTAAAACAAATTTTCTCTGCGGCAATTTCGCGGCTGCGGCGAGGAGTGTTTTCCAATCGCGATAACTAATCCCGATAGAAAAGATGTAACTTTCGAGCTTCTCAACCGGCTCGGGCTGGAAATTTCTGACGTTGATTGTGTAAGGCAAATGGACGGCTTTCTTTTTAGGCAGGTTAAAGCTGGCCGCAACACTATTTTTTAGCTTTTCAGAGTAAAACCCAACTTCGTCAGCCCCGGCCCAAGCCAACCTGACCATCATCTTGCGAATCCAGCCAAAAAACGGGTTTTTTCGCTCGGTAATATTTGAGGTTAAAATGAACAATCCAGGTTTCTTCGCTCTAGTCAAAACCTTCAAAAATCCGAACACAAACCCCATTATTTGTTGCCAGGCAATGATATAGTCGTAGTTTTTTCTTAGGCGAAAGGCTTTCCAGCCGACGGCAATACATCGCGACCAATGAGAAAAAAACTTGCGCATCGGCGTCCATTTGGCTAACGGAAAATCGACTCCAATGACGTCGCACTCTATCCCGTTGTCATTGAGTCGATCCGCTAAACTGCACCCCTTTTCCGGCGCCCAATCGATCATCAACAAAGCCTTGGCGCTTTTTTTGTCCGTCGTTGCTCCTTTGTTCGCCTCAACGGGCATGGTTTTTAAGATTTGCATAAATTTCGTAAACACACTGAATTGTAAAAAGCTTATTTTGTTTCACCTATTTACGAACGAATCGAGCCAACCGCATAAATCAGCGCGATCGACGAAGAGCAAGTTTTTCAGAAGCTTTTTACGGCTAAACGTTGAGCAAGAATATCACTGGCATAAGAATGAATTTCATTTTAGATTGCGGCGCAAAAAAATCAACAAAAGGCGGCAAGTCTTGTGGCAACGATTTATGACGCTGTCGGTCTTGTCGGCGTAATGAATATTGTTTTGGCATATTTTTTCCTACAAATTCGAAGGCTCGAGCCAGAAGACTTTCTTTATTCGTTTCTTAACTTTGTCGGCGCGTCAATGATTCTTGTCTCGCTGTTTGCGTCCTGGAATCTTTCCGCAGCCATTATTGAGATTTTCTGGATTCTGATCAGTCTGTACGGTTTGTATCAATACTTTTCTAGAAAAAGCAAGAACACATAAGGGATTATGGTTATGCTCAGAAAATTCATCCTTACAGGTTTAGCGGCGTTTATCGCCATGTCGTTTTTTGCCGGCTGCGAAGACGACAGCACTCCCCTTCCCCCAAACGTAAATCCCGGCGATTCTGAACCGGGGAACGATAATTTTTTTGGCGTGGAGGGCGAGTATACGAATGCAACCGGTGACAGCGCCAGGTTTGTCCCGACGGAAATCCACACATCGATTCACCTGGGCGCGAGCGAAATCTCAACCGAACACAGCGGCAATATTGTCGATGTTATCCTCAACAATGTTAGCATATCTGATTCAATCACCTACAATCTCGATTCAGTAAGCGTCAAAGAGGACGTGAATGGATTTAACGTTTTTCCCGAGTTTTCCGTCTCCGATCCAATTCCGCTGACAGAAATCGCTATCGTTCTTGTCCTGGACGTCAGCGAGTCGCTTGGTGAAGACTTTGTTACCCTCAAAGAATTTGCAAAAGGCTTCGCTTCTGATGTCAAAAATGAATCCGCCTCAGCACGAATCGGCGTCGTTGCTTTTGCAACAAAAGTGCAGTCACTTGAACTGACCAGCAATTTGCAAGGCATTAACGCTTATATCGACGATTTGCGGCAAGGCCAATTTACAGCGCTCTACGACGGCATGCAGACGGCAATTGAGATATTGAACGATTCAAACGTCGCTTCTGAAGCAAAGGCGATTATCACGTTTACAGACGGGCGCGACAACGCGTCGAACCTTGCCGTGAACAATGAACTTTCAGTCGCTCGTGCATTGCAAATCGCGCAAATCAAGAGTTTTACTCTGGGGCTGGACGGCAAGGGAGGCGTTGACGGCGTCGTTCTCGATAGCCTGGCGGTAGGAGGAAGCTTCCAGAAGGCTGATGATATTGAAACTGTACGTTCGATTTTCAAAGATTTTTCAAAAGCCGTTTCCAACTTCTATCGCGTGATCTACTCACGTAATAATCAGATAATCGTAACCCCGAGAAAAATGCGTTTTGAATTCTATGTGACGCCAAAAAGTTAAATCCCATCGTTTCCGCGGGCTTCTGTTAAGAGTCATCGCTTTGTCTTATCAGATTAGCAAACAAAAAAGGCGAATACCAGTGTATTCGCCTTTTTCATGCGATATTTTCTTACTTATTTTCCAGCAAAAAACTTACCCAAAACCCCAAGCGTTTTGATTTTACTGAACGAGACTGCTTTGTGAAAACGCTTTTTCAGACTGTCTGATAATCATCGCAACTGAGGCCGTCTGCAATCGAATGCCTGAGCACGTGATTATAGGCTTTCGGTTAGGTTCTTATTAATCAGCCACTTCTTCCTTTTGTGCCTTCTCATCATTTGATGCAGATTTTTCATCGTTCACTTTTGCTGCTGCGGCCTTCGTTTTATTTTGCCTGCGTCGTCCATAGGCAATCGAAGGGTCTTTGCGATCAATTTGTTGATGCACAAATTCTACGGGCGGTTGTTCCTCCACGCTTCCGGTTGCAGCTTCGGGAGCGCTATTGGCCTTATCAGATTTTATACCCTTCGCCTGCGGTCTCCTGCCTCGCGTCTGGGTTCTCTTTTTTCTTCCAAATTGAGTACCGGAGTTCGCAGTTGCGTTCTGATCAACCGGCGAGTCCGGGTTCTCTTTTGATTCCTTGATTTCCGGAACAGGCGTGTTTACCGCTTTCTTAGTCTCTGAATTCACTTCTGACGGCGCTGGTTTCGGGCTGGAAGAGCGGCGCGGTCTAGGCGCTCTTTTTTCGCCATTCCTACTCGAGCGCGCTCGATCGTTTGAAGCGCTTCTGGCTGATTGATCTCTACCTCTTTCGGAAGAGCGCTCTTTTCTTTCGGCGCCAGAACTTGCCGAGTTCGATCTTTTTCGCGTTCCGCTCGGATCTTTGGCGCTAATGCGCCTGCTTGCCGGGGCCTTAGGTCGAGAAGACTGAGTCGCGGCTGGTCTTTCAGAACGTTGTTCGCGTTTTTGTCTGTCAGGCGCGCTTCTTCTCGGCGGACGACTTGCGATTACGCGTCCGGAACGCCCAGAAGTTTCAACTCTCCGCTGGCGTGCATTCTCTCTACGTGTTCGCCCGCCCCTGTGCGGCGGTTCCAGTTCCTTCCATTTCGTAAACACTTTTGCCAAAGGGCGGCATACAAACAGAAGCGCGCCAAAAGCGGGATAAAGCCAAAGTAAACTAAAAATTGCGGGTTCGAATATCGCCGTCAAAGTCAACGCTAAAAACGAAATCATAAAAAAGATTTCGGTCAGAAGTTCTCTTCGAATCATGACCCGTTCTTTGCCATAAGAGGGCGACATAACGATAAAAAACGGGAAAACGCCAATCAGCAGTTGAGCTGTTAGGAAAGATGAAAAATAAGCGAAGTTATTCACAAAACTCGAAGCGGCGACATCGAAAGTCTGGAGAAGTAAAACCCCGTAAGCCAAGACGACAAAACGTAAAAAAATCAAACGATTAAACGTTCCCAAGCTGTTCTTGGCCGACTTTGTCAATAACGACCCCGTTCGCCACCAGGCATGGAAAACGACAAAAAAACCAAGAAAAAAAACGAAAGTTTGCTGGATGAAAGACAATGCATCGGTATAAACGTCAAGTCTTAAAAACATGAGCGCGGCAACAAGCAGCGCTGCATACGCTAAATCATAAACCGTGGCATAAAAGTTCTTCGTTCTGCTACCCAAAAAAGTCATGAGTGTGATCCTTAAAATTCTGCTGAGATAATTCTTTCAAATGCAGCCGAACAGAGAAATCTCGTCAAAGCTTTGTTAGCTTCTGGGATAAAATCTTTCAGAGAATGATGCGTCATCGCGCTGAAGGAAATGCGCAGGAAAGAAGCACAGCCTGGAACAACCCAAGCATCGACATTCATTTCCCCCGTCTGGTTCAACTGCTGTATTTTCAAAATTCTTTCAATTTCATGTTCAAAATATCAATAAACATAACGATTCACAGCATCGGAAACAACATATTTCTAGATTTCTCTTCCGGCTCCTAAGAACAAACCGCTTGGTATTTTGAGCTTCAGGATTATCTTTGCTGAAAAATATTCGAGCTTTCTTAGGAAGGGCGGAAGATGATTGATTTACGCAGTGATACCGTGACCAAACCAACAGCATCCATGCGGCGGGCAATGAGCCGCGCCGAGGTCGGCGACGACGTATACGGTGAAGATCCAACAGTAAATAAATTAGAAGCCGAAACTGCTGAAGTTTTGGGCGCCGAAGCCGCCCTTTTCTGCAGCAGCGGCACGCAAAGCAACTTGCTCGCACTGCTAAGCCACTGCGGCCGCGGCGACGAATACATTGTTGGACAGCAAGCGCACACCTATAAATTTGAAGGCGGCGGTGCGGCTATCGTCGGTGGAATACAGCCGCAACCAATGGATTTTGAACAGGACGGCACCATCGATTTGGGGAAAGCTGCGACTTTTATCAAACCGGAAGATGATCACTTTGCCAAAACAAAACTTTTTTGTTTGGAAAACACCAACTGGGGGCGGGTTTTGCCACTTTCTTATCTGGACGCAGCCAACGAATTCGTTAAAAAGAACCGCCTTGCCATGCACCTCGACGGCGCGCGGGTATTCAATGCCGCCGTCAAGTTAAACGTCCCGGTAAGTAAAATTGCAGAAAAGTTCGACTCTGTTTCGGTCTGTATGTCAAAAGGATTGGGCGCGCCTGTCGGTTCCGTCTTGTGCGGGAGAAAACAATTCATAAAAAAAGCGCGACGCTGGCGAAAAGTCGCAGGCGGGGGGATGCGTCAAGCAGGCATTATCGCCGCAGGAGCTTTACACGCCTTACAACACAATGTCGAACGATTGGAAAAAGATCATCAGAACGCTCAGATGCTCGCATCGGCGCTGGCGGAAATTGAAGAGATAGAAATTGATTTGAATTTTGTGCAAACCAACATTATCATATTTCGAATTGCACGAGAAAAGGCGGAGCAGCTCACCGTCTTTTGTCGTGAACACGGCGTCATTATCAGCCACTATGGCGGAACCTTTAGGCTCGTTACTCACCTCGACGCCACAAAACAAGCTTTACTCAAAGTCATAAGAGTCTTTGAGAAATACTTTACAGGTTCATAAGTGAACGACGCCATTTGAAATAACTGTCACCCGCCCCTGCGAGATCGCCGTCGACGAACCGGCCTGCGATACAAATTTGAAACAGTATCCGGCTCGCCCTCTGCGAGTGTTCGGAAGTATCCTTGTTCAGCGGCAAGGTTTTGAAGCAAACTGTTGATGTGTTCGACTGGGCGCATCAGCGTCGCGGCGTTTACCGCTCGAATTGACCCTGTCGATTGCGTCGCACCGGGCCTTTGTGACGCAGCAAAGCTTCTCAGGCTGGGACGAGCTATAAAAATGATTTCCCTACGTCGACAATGCTGGTCAAATCGTAAACCCCGCCGATAACCCGATTACTGCCTCGCCCCGTGTTGCCTTCGATAGTATAAATTTTAAACCCTTCAACACGCTCAATCATGCCTGTATGACTAGAACCGCCGGAAAATGAATTTCGCCTGCCTCCCCGAGTGACAACTAAAATATCGCCCGCTTGCGGCTGGACGTGGTTTTGTAAAAAAGCCTGCGCGGCTTGTTCCTTCGTCTGTCCGGGCGCTCTGCCTCTGGCAAAATTTCTCAACGTCTGGCGCAACTCGGCCCACGGACTGTAATTTCTACTTCGCGGATCCGGAGAAGCCCGCCTGCTTCTGCGCATCCCCACGAATGCGCCGCCCTGCGCCTGATCATAATCCAGGTCGATGTTCCACCTTCCCGGGTTCGCAATTTTATACCCTGAAAACGCCAGCAAGCTTCTTCGACCGGTAATTTGCGCAAGAATGGTCGTCGCGAATCGCGAGCACCACGCCCACGGCGTTCGATCGGTATAAAAATCAACCATAAAACCGCGATTTGAGCTCCGTTCCCACCTCCCTCCCTGGTGATAAATCGTTCCCAGCAAGAATTCCACGCGTGCAACCGCCGCCGAGACCCGCCCAAGCATTCTGATCTTCTCTTCTGCGCCGGGAGAAGGTTGCTGCACGAATTGCTGCACCAAGCCCGGGTACGTCGCCAATTGTTGTCGTGTAAATTGCACCAACTCACGCGCTATTCTTTGAAGGCGCCGCCGCCGTTTTCACCTGTTTCGTTCACCGCCCGCGTCTCGCAGATTGCGGCGCGCTTTCTCAGCTCGCAGCGTGAACAAGTTTCGCTCGATATTGCGATAACCAGCTGTATTGCCCGGCCGCAAAGAAAGCATGCGCCCTGCTTCAATAATCGATGACCGCAGTTCTTCAGCTGAAAGCCGGGAAGCCGTTTCAGGAGAAAGCGGCGCGTTTTCAATTTCGTCCGCTTCAAGGCGCTGGATCACTGACTGCGCCAATTGACTCACGCTGCGATTACCAAGTTGTTGATGCATCCGTGCGACCGAACGATCATCCCTGCTCTTACTCTCGCCAGCCCTCGCCGAGGTCGCCTTCATCACCAGGGGAGTTAATGGGGGGCGACGCACAAAACGTGATTTTGCCATGCCTTACTCCCGCACTTTGAATACGCCCGTCATCATGCCCATCCAACAGTTCCATTGCAAATCGCCTGTTTTTCCAGGCGTAAACTCCACGATGTTTTTTCCTTTTTTCAAACGAATTTCCAAATCAAGCTTTGGAACGTGGATAACTTGATTGCAAACGTTCAAGTCATCGCCGTAAATGACCCACCGCACCGCCCTGTCTTTTTGTAAAATGAAAGAATCCGGACGCCAACCATCTGCCGCGACGCGCATTTCAATGATTTGATGCTCTTGATCAACAGTCGGGGGAAACTCTCCTAAAGCGGTTGAACGATCTGCGGCCAGAACCTTCACGGAATAATTCACGTCCAACAAATTTAAGCCATCTCTCAAGGCGGAAAGCCCAAAAACGATGACAATAATGCCGCTCAAGCGAGTTGCGTTTTTACGCACATACAGGGCCATTTTTCCAGCGGACAAGCCGAACATCAACAAAACCGGGAGCGTGCCAAGACCAAAGAAAAACAAGAGCAGCGCCCCTTTTAGTGGATCGGCTTGAGTCGCAGAAAAAATATACATCGCTTGTAGCGGACCGCACAGAATCATTAAACCGTTCAAACAGCCAATCATAAATGGGCGGCGTGAAATCGGCAGAAAGCGCCCTTTTCCGCAAGAACGCACTTTTGAAAAAGGGTTTGGGAGCACTCCCAGCATTCTCGCGCCAAACAACAAAAGCGCAATGCCGGAGAAAACGCCGACTGTTCCGCGCATTGTTGAAGAAATCGCCAGCGCACGCCCGAACCAGCCAAAAAGCGCACCTGAAATTGCGTAAGAGAGCGTCTTCCCCAAAGCGTAAGAAAAATGACGCGCAACCCCGCCCGACTGCGTTGCAAATGCAAGCACAAATCCGCCGCACATGCTGACGCAATGCGTGCTTGTCAGAAGTCCGGCTACAAACGCGAGACCGATGCTCATTCCGTCATTGAAGCCAGGTAGAGAGCCGATGGGAGATAAATAGAATAGCAACCCAGTTAAAAAAACTGCGACAAAAGCAAACACTCCTGAGAGACGGCTTTCTTGGGCGCTTATACGGTTTTTCTGCTTGTGCGCAACTGCGCAAGGCGGACTATTGTTGCGAATAATATGGTTCATGCCAAATATCCCGAAGCCAAATTGGGCGGAGACATTATGCAATAAATCGTCGGAACGCTTTTACATCCGCTTTCCTGGCCTGACGTTGAAATTTTTTGAATTTGTTCTGCCGTCAATTGAGAGTTGAAACAACCCCGCGACATAAAGGAATTCAAGCTCGAAGATTAATCGCGATAAACAAGGGACATCCCTTCGCACTTAAACTGATTTTCCAATCGCTCACCGTAGCGGTCAACACAAACCATCTTCACGTACACATTTGCTTCGTCCTTCCCAACGTCCTGCAGGCATTTGGTTACGTTTTTGTAGAGCTTGTACGGCGTTAAATGGTGCGGCGGACGAATATCGAATTTCTTTTGCGGCTTCGGCATATCGCAATGTCCCTTGTCGCCGCTGCACTTCTTAGCATGGCCGAAAAAGTAAAAGCTCCCAGCATAATTTGGGTTGTCGTAGACGTCGGTTTCTTCGTCGGCGTCTGCGTCGTTGATAAAAACCCGCGCTTCGTATGAACCTTTCGGAGGGTGTACGTTGTGAAATTCAATGACCGCGCTATCGAAATCCTTCTCGTGATGCGGCAACGTGACCTGCGTATTCGAGTTGTTGAAATTCGTTACGCCTACTTCCGTTTCGCCCGCCGCCCACGTTTCGAACACTTCATCGGCGACATAATCATAGCCCAGGTTCAGGCGCCAGTTCACAGTCGATTCAACCGTCATGTTGAACGGGACCAAAACGTCATCCAGTCTCGGCGTGCTTGCGTCGGGATGCGTGCGCTGCCAATCCGCCCAAAGCTTGTCGATAAACGCATGGTGCGCCCAAAAAATCGGGTCATAAGCTGCGAAATTTATTGTGCTCATATCGCCGCCGACCCAACCATGAACAGCCCCGTGCGCCTGCTCCAATGCGCGCGAAAAAACATGAAAATTATCCGTTTCCATAGCTTCGTCCACATCGTTGCGATAGCGCTCCAACTCTCGCGGGCGACGCGGTTCGCGGCGCGTCATCCAATCGGGATCGTCCGGGTACATAATCGCCGCGCTGCGCAAGGGATTCGGCGCGCCATCCGGCGTTCGGCCTTCACGGTAAGCGCGGGGAATGCCGCTGTGAATAGAGCGATCCGAAGTCCAGTCCCAGTAAGGCAAGGTCACGCCTTCAACGATTTCCTGCAGCGCTTTCTCAAGTGCATAAAGATAGGCGCGATGCCAGGGCAAAAACAGCATGTTGCCGTGCTCGCAATAATACGGCAGCGGCAGCCCGTGCAGCCCGGCAAAATACTGGTAGCCGCGATTGTCTGAAATCTCATATACCCCGGCAAACGCCCGCCGCAAATCCGCCAGCTCTTCGTCAGACAAATTGCGCACATTTTTCCGGTGCTTTAAATCCCCGAACTGTTCTCGACCGAGATTGATGTTGTCAGCCATTTGATTACTCCTTTGTCTCAAAATCTATACTTACGTTTCGATTCTTGCGATCCGCCATTCGAAACACTAAAAAAACTGATAGATATCCGAACCCTGCAAAAAATTTAGGCAATGGAATCCGTATGTAATTCGTCGTAACTTAAACGAGAATCACCATCCTTAAAAACTCACGTTAATTTCGCCGTACAGCGCAGCATGCTCTTGATTTGGAATATCGATTTCAAGGTAGTAAGTCCCGCCTTCCAATCCGTCCCATCGCGCTTCGCCGCGCTCGCCTGTGGTGAAGCTATAGCGTGTGTACGTTGTGTCGGTGAACAAATCCGATTGCCGAAGCGTGATGGTAAATGAATTAACCGGCGCCGGATCCGAATCCCATTCTGCATAAGCGCTCACGATCACGCGTCCACGCTTCACTTCGAATTTTCGTGACTCCAGGAAGCGCTTGATCCTGAAAGTACTCTTAAAACCTATGCTCGGCGGGGTACCGGGTTTCTTGTCTTCATCCCATTCATTCCATGGAATCCACCTCTGAGACCCGATCCCGGTATCGCCTTCGTTTACCGGCCCCATATCGTTGCTAATTCCGCCCCAACCAAAACCGAGATCGAAGATATCGGCGTGTTGGTTACTAAACATCGTTATTTTGCGGGCGGCCCGTTGATCAGTGGCCCCTTCCTGAATATAAAGCCCTAAATGAAAGCGATAAGCGTTTTTGAACTCTGCGAGATTCCGTATGATTTCCTCGATTTCTTCATCGTCCGTATCAGGATCATCGGCGTCCCAATCCACGCTGTCCAAAATGCTGCCGGCATTAAACATAACCGTGTCGCCTTCGAGAACCTCTCCATCGGTGCATGCCGTCTGCAAATTCCCTATACCATGAAAGAATTTTATGCCGTGCGCCGCTCCCATGTCTTTGCCGCCCACAATTTGATTAACTTCATCCAGATTATCGAGCTCGGAAAAAGTGAAAGTGCCGACGCCGTAGACATGCACACCGCGACGATTAAGCTCACGAATGACTTTGCGCAGAATGTGCGGTTTTGCGTTTCGTGACTTCACATCGAGCAAGACGCTGAACGTTTCTTTGCCAAAGGTTTGTTTATAAAGATCAATGACTTCACGGAAACCCATTTGCCGCTCAAAAGTTTGGTAAAGCGACTGATCGTCTTCATCGGTACGGCGAGCTTCACGTCTCATTTTCGTCATTAATTCATCTGGATTGTCCGCTGTCGCAATGCGAAGCGCTCGTCCAAACAAATCCATCCAGGCACCTGTCGTCGCTCCGCCCATGCCGGTCTTACGCGTGCGTTTTACATCGTTATACTGCGGGCTTCCGAGAGCTTCGTCAATGGTGTCCTTGGTGTTGCCGTGGGCAATAATCATGGTGTCCACCAAACGTCTATCAAGGGCCCGGTTTGTTTCCTCGGTAAAGGCTACGCTATAAGCGCGTGTCACATCAGAATCCAGGAATACATCCCATTCAAAAGCCTTCATATTTTCGATTCGATCCGAGCGTCCGCCTTCCCGACTCAAATCAAGTTGTCGGGTTTTGAACATTCCATAAGCGGCCATCACCGGATTATTTTCAAACATCGGGATTAGCTCACTTTCATCGCTCACGTCTTGAACATCGGCGTAGACGTCCGGCATAAGAGTTTGCAGAATGCGATTCCATTTGGGATCATTAAGCATCCGCCTCGCCGCCCCCATGAAGCCGCCATGCGCGTAAAACTGGTTGCCGACTTCTTGACGATCGGGGACGTCGTCCGGTTTTCTGTTAACGTTAGTCGTCGCCACAGTTGAGAGAGCTTCTTTGATGGGCGTTCGCATTGCCTGTTCCACCGCCGTCGGGTCGACTTCCTGCTGATCCAAGCGGGCAGTATCGAATTTGGCTTGCAGCATTTGCCCAAAGGCGCGGTTGCCCATGGCTTCTTGGAGATGTACAATCCGGTCATGAGAGTTCTTTTTCAACGACCTATGCTTGACGGCTTTCCGATTTGTTTTATTGTGCCGTTGAATATTTGCTAACGCGGTTGTTCGATAATTTCGCATTTGACCCAAGTCTGCTTGAGTTATTATCTTTAATATTCAGGCTGAGACTACATTATTCTGTAGAGATTTCGACCAGTTTTCGCTTGCGCGTCATGCTGATTCCGCTGCCTTGAGCGCTGTCCCCCATCTCCTGTACGGATGCCAGAGAAAATTCCCAGACATTGGTCTCGAGATTTAATTCGGCAACGATTTCGAAGCCGCGTTCGGCAACGCCTGCGGCTGAAAGGACATCCCATAAGGCATTGCGGCCAACCTGCGCGAACTCGCCGCGAATTTCGCGCATGCCGTTTTCAAGCTGAGCCGAAGCGCTCTGAAGTTGGGTGGATTGTCCCGATTGGCCGAGATGGTTCTGGAGTCTGCGAACGCCAATCCGAATGAGTTGCTCGACCGCGCTGATAGCAAAGTTCCAAGCGCCGAGGTTGGAAGCATTGAACGTTGCTCCAAGTGCGAATTTTACTTTCCCGCCTCGTGCGCCGGAAGAGAGCGGTACATTGATCTCAATTTCACCGCCGCCCGCGCCAATAGCAACATTCAATTTAGAGTAGAAAACCATCGCTTCTTGCTCGCTCGCGGCGGACTCTCCTTCCCTTCGCTCGATGCGCCGACGCTGCCCCAACCCCAAGAAGCCTGACACGCCGGCCTCCATCCCATCATCTCCGCCCGACGTCGAACCGGCGAGTCGCAATTCGTCAACTGTTTCTGCAAATTCGCCAACTTGCATGCCGGCCATAACCTCTTCCATATGGCCTGAGCCCCATATACCATCCGCCAGCAATGGCCAAAAGGAAGAAGAGAATCCTTCACCTTGTATAAAATTGATCGCCCGGTCGGTGAGGTCGAGAGCGCCAATTGCTACGTTATTTATTGGCAGCATGGCGTTGATAAGTGTCGTTACCAGAAGCGGCGGCGGCTCATCGCGCATGGCACGCACCTCCGCTTCGAGCGCAAGTGAGACCATTTTAAGCACTCGTCGACCTGACACGGCTTGTGCTTCTACCGTATAATTGGCGAGCAAATCAACGAATCCGCCTCCTTCGCCGCGTGCCGCGCCTAGAGACACTCCAAGCGCCGGCCGCGCTTTGATTTTATATCCTTCATCTTCATGTGACACTCCAAGGTGAAGCGTACCGGTTACGAATAAAGCACGATAAACTGGAATTCTCACGATAACATCAACTTCAAGTTCAGTACCTACCGCACTCGATAGCCCTTCGATCAAGCCGCCAACCAGTTCAAGAGCTTCTTCACCAAAACTTGATATACGCGCCGATGCAGACCGGCTCGGGCGGTCAGGCGACAGGTCGCGTTGAACAAGTTTGTTTTCGCTGTTTTGCTGCACCACGTGTGTCAACTCATGCGCGAGGAGTTTTTGGCCGGAGGCGGTGTTGGGGGCGTATTGTCCGGCGCCGAAGGCAACGTCATTGCCGACGGCGAAGGCTTTGGCGCTGATGGATTTTGAGGTCTCGGCGGCGCGATTGTCGTTGTGAATGCGTACGCTGCCGAAATCGGCGCCGAAGCGGGATTCGAAAAAGTCTCGCGTCCCGTCAGGCAAAGGCTGACCGCCGCCTTTCATAGCGGAAATGTTGGCTCCGACATTTGCGGGAGCAGTTGTCGCATTATTCCCGGAAACTTTGGTTTGAATCGATTCGGCTTCATCACCGGAAACTTCCTCATCAGTTTCGGATTCTCGCTGCACCGTCATCGCCGTCTGCTCTTCGGATTCTTCTTCAAGCTCCACCTGTCGTTGCCCAGTTAGCCCCGTCTCTTCTTCATCATTTCCTTGAGAATCGACTTGCCTTTGAGCAGTCATCGCAGTTTGTTCTTCACCCTCATCTTCCGGCTCGGTTTGCCGCTGGACGCGATTGGTCATATCCGAGACGTGGACATTTTCGGCGGGGAAGGCAGATTCATCTGAATTCTGTCGTTGCAACTTTTCCCGGCAACTCGGGCATAGTCTTTGGATATCCGGCGGTTGACTTGCAGCGGCGGAACGCTGCACCTCATTTTCACAGTCCGGACATAATCTTTGAGCGGATTCGCCTTCCCCATTGCCAGAAATCTCGTCTTCTTCCTGGCGCTGAATAAGCATTGTCTGCACATTTTCATCATCAGTCAGATCTTCGGCGCTGCGCTGCAACATGCTTCCTTCTGCGCCTTGTGCTTGCGGCGGCCCGCCAATAGCGCTGGGTGAGCCAGAGCCGAATCCCATCCATTCCGGCAGAATCCTTCCCACGTCCAAGTGCAGTCCAAACATGAAATGACTGCCTTCTTCTTGCATGTTAAATTCCATTCCCAGCGGCGTTCCGGGAATCGGAATCACGGCGTCATTCAACAAGGAAGGCACGCTGACGCCGCCCAACTCCGCTCTCGACAGGCTCGAAATAACCGTCGTGCGCAGTCGGCGATTTCGAAACATCTCGAAAACGCCTGCACTTAGTCCGGCAACGCCGAGACCAATGGCGGCGCCGCGTCCGCCCGCCCCCATGCCCTGCCAAACCTCCTCGGCCGCTTGCGTCGCCTGGCTTTTCAGGTTTTCAATCGCTGGGGCCAACTGCGGCGTTTGAATAACCGCATTCAGAATATCTCCCGGCGTTCCCTCGCGAGGCTCTGCAGGTTCAGCCGTTTGGGAAGGCGTTTGCGGAGCAGAAGACGTTCCACCGACGGGGGCTTGCTGCTGCTGTCCGCCGCCCGCAGGCTGCAACGGCGGATTTTGAGAATTCATGCTTGCAATGGCGCGCGCCACTGCTTCGGGCGTGAGTGCATTAAGCGCAAGCTGCATTTGGCGCATTTGTAAATCCGGATCAAGCTGCAACTGATTGGCAAATCCGCCCAATGACAAAGAGCCGCCGAGACCAGGAGGCAGCCGAACGTCGGAAGCTGCGGACGTTTCAGTTTCCACGGGCGTATTTGTTTCGCTTTCGCCTTCCCGTTGAACAACATCGCCCCATGATTTCGCCTGCATGAACGGCCCGTCCTGCGCCGGTTCGTCCTCATGAATCGTATCTTCCTCGTGGGGCGTCTGGCGTTGCACCAAAGGCGTGATTTTGCTGACCAGCGGTTTTGTTTGAACGCTTTCTTCATCGGAGCGTTCGTCATCGCCGTTGGGCATGGCGCGCTGCACAGCCGAATCGGGCATGGTCATCACTTCGTCAGCGACGCGGTCGGCTTCTTGCTCATACTTGTCGTCCGGCGCACCGATGGTGAGCTTGGCTTGCACCATTTGTCCAAAGGCGCGGTTGCCCATTGATCGCTGTAAATGCAAGAGCGGATTTTGCGGTTTGCGTTGCAGCGTAACCTGCGGCTTGGGCTTACGTGACGAATTTGTGCGCAGCGATTGTGAAGATTTCGCCGTGGTTTGTTGGCGTTCCATAAAATCCTAACTCGCTGATTCGAGGTTACCAAACCTGTCTTCAAGCTTTTTCACTCGCCCTTTAAGGCTTTCGATTTCTTGTTGAAGAGCATCGATTTTAGCGGCTTGCTGTTGACCAAATGTGATTATACCGTCATTCCTGACGCCAAAAATATGATTGCCGTCGAAGTTTCTAATCCTTAAAGCATAATCCGCCCCTGATTCTGTGATGCTTTGAATCACAACCGCATCATTGTTCGTTTGCTCCGGCGGCGGATTGACGGCAAAGGCGGCCTGCCCGTCGTTGCGTATGGTAAAAAGCGTCCTGGACGGCTCAGCGTTATTCATAATTGAAAACGCATTCATAGCCGCGTCTGCCGTGGCAGCTTTTATCTCAAAATGAACGCCGCCTGTTTCAGGATCCCCGTCTACTTTTACATTGCCTTTGACATGCAAGGGCGCTTCCGGTTCATCGGTACGAATCCCGATATGCCCGTCATTACGCACGAGAAAAAGCGGATTGCCCGTACTATCAAAAATCGACAGAGCGGATTCCATATTGTCATCAGTAACGCCATCAATTCTAAGATCGCCTTTGACGTGTAACGATGCACCCGGATCGTCTGTGCAAATTCCGGTATGGCCGTCGTTGCGCACAAACAACAGCGTTTTGGGAAGCGTAGGTTCTTCAGGAGTTTCAGGCGATTCGACCGGTTTTGGCGATGGGGGATTATTGACAATCGCGAGCGCCGCTTTTTCAGCATTAGCGTTTTCGCCCTTAATCTTGACCAGCGCCCCGCCTTTATCGTCTTCATTCTCTTTCTCGGTTAAGCCGATGGTCAGCCGCCCTTCATTTTTTACGGCGAAATAAACGTCTTCGTCAAAGTTACAAATTTCGTTTTCAGGATTGCTGGATTTGTCATCGCCGGACTTCGTCCCTTTCACAATCAATCGATGCGTCTCAAGCTCCGCCTTCTTAAACCTTCCAAGGCCAGCGTTTCCTTTCTCGCCAACGGCGAACATGCGGCAATAATTCTCGTCAACCACGGACAATGCATAAATCGCCTTTTCCGGGTTGTGCTCCATTTCATGAAAAGGGTCAGTTGGGGTAGGTTGCGGGCGATTCTCTTGCTCGCCCTCGCCAACCTTAACCATGAGTTTATCAGGCAGTTGATCAATAAAATGCTTTGCCGTGCCGATGAGCACACGCCCTTCAAGATCGATGCGCAGACGCTCCTTGCCGTCGGTCGCCATCGCCACAGATTGGTCGTTGGGATAGTAGAAAAACGTTCGATTCAGATCTTTAAATTTTGCCATTGTATTTAGTCGGAAGTCATTATTTTAATTTGACTTGCAGTTCAGCGACGGTTATTCGCAGTTCATCCATCTCTTTTTTCTGATTTTTCAATTGCGTTTCCAGACTTTTGATTTTCGCGGGTTTCGGGAGTTTATCCGTGACGTCCTTGACGGCTTTTTTGAGTACGTTTTCCGCGGACTCTGACGGTTTTCCCTGAGCAATCTGTCCAGAACCGAAGATCGGTGTAATATTGATGAGACGCTTCAAAATCCAGCAAAGAACTTCGATTGGATTGTCTGTGCGAAGATCATCGCCGGCATTGCCTTGCGAATCGATCTTTTGGAATTTTCTCAAAAGCGAGGTTATCACATAACGCCACATTCTTGCGCCGAAAACATAGCTGCGCATGGAATAACAATCAGCGCTATTATTCACGATTGTTTTCTCAGCCGAATCAATGGAGAATTTGCAGAGCACAAGACAATCCTCGTTCGACGGCTGTTCCGAGCACGGCAAAGACTTCTTGCAAAATAATTCATCAAGCTTGGTCTGCATCGTTGACTTCTGAGCATCATTTATGTCCATTTCAAAAAGCCAGGAAATGGGGTCGACTTTCTCCTTACCCTGCGAGACTATGGCGATTCTATTGAACAATTCCATGAGGCTCCCGCCACATTCGCCTTTCGTAGGGTCGATAGTTGGGTCGAGAGAACCGTCGTCGGGACATGAAGGCAAATTCCAACCAAACTCATTGTCCAGATGAGACGGCGCTTCAGTCGTTACACGCACGCAAAATCCGTCCGTGCACCGAGAGGGCGCGATTGTTTCATCATCGCAATCGCTGCGTTCATAAACGGGAACGGGCTTGCTCTTCTCTTCTTGCCAACAAATTGAAACATAGACGTCTTGTTGGTTCTTATTCGAATCAAATTGTTCATTCAACCGAGCGCAAATATCTTCAACTTTCAGCGTCAGTTTCTCATTCAGCCAGATTTCGTTGCCGTGACGATCCAGCGCCAATCCTGGGTGAATCGAAAAAGATTTAATAACGTCTTCTCCTTGATCGTCCTTTTCCGTCAAGAGTTCGATTTCAAATCCACAAACAATTCCCCAGCCGTGCAATTCCCGGTTGAGCATTTTGCGTTTTCCAATGTGATAATTTTGCTCATCCTGAAAATCGCGTTCAGAAAGCAACATGCCGCGAAAATAGCGCGGACGTTTTGGCCCCGGATAACGGCAGGTCATAAAATCTTCATTCTGCGGATCAACGACAGGGGCTTGCGGGTCGGGATTGGCAGCACTCATTGCCTTCTCCTCATGTTTATGATGATGAATCTTGCCTTATCAAACTTTTGCTGCTACGGAAAAGCAGCTTACAAAATCTCCGCCGGGCGCGCCGTTTCCGGAAGGCGGGCGGTAATTGAGAAAATTGCCGTCCAGCGCTTTGCCGCGCGCACTAACGATCAGATCGCCGCGCAACACAATTTCCGCTCGAACGATTCCGGCGGCAAGGCTCGAATCGGCGCCGTTTATTTCTTTAGCGATCCAGTTTTCATCGGGGCGGAAAACGGCGGAGCAATCTCCTCCGCTCTCTTCGTAAATAATTTCTTTGGCGCGGACGAACCTCTGATTCTGCCAGCCCGTGTCTCCGTCACTAACAGTCACCGCAAACAGGAACGAATGCTGATTGATGGAATCGGCCTTCATGCGGCGACTGAAATATACACGAAAGCCGTCTTCTACAGCTTTCTTAAAATCCGACCAAGCGAGTTCGGGCGTGTGAGGAATCGGCTCCTGCAACCAGTTCACAGCCGTGATTCGCGGTGAAACATATTTGCCCGACCGTTTCTTCGCATCGTAAGGTTCAATATCTTCAAAGCGGCCGCCGATCAATTCAAACAACAGATCATTGTTGTAAACCGTCCCCCTGTCGGCGTAGTCGATGTTATTGGCAGTCACACGTGCGAGAATAACGCAGCCGGCGTCCTCGCACTTTGGACACTCACTCGCGTAATTGTGAACAGATTCCTGCATATCCGGAAGTTTTGGCGCGCGAAAGTCATGACGGCGCTTATGCGTTTTGACTTTCAAAGCCGGCTTGAGCGAGAGTTCAAAACTTTCCCTGATCCGATTAAATTCTTCTCGTTTCTCCAAATCGCAAAATTCAGGATCAAGCCAGATTTTCTCAGTTTTGCACGTTTTGTATTCCAGGCAGACAACCCAATCTTTGTTCATCCCCTCTTCAATTTTCAATTTCTTCGAATCCGGAACGATAATTTCACGCCCGCAGCAGTCAAACGCGACGCCGGGGGCGACGATGAGCAAGGAATCGTCTTGATCATCTTTCACGACGTCCAGGCCGCAAACAACGCCGCAGCCGGAAACGAGACGATTTAGCAGCCAGCGTTTTTGGTTCAGGTACGCCTGTTCGTCCTGCAAATCGCGTGCGGTAAGCATCTTGCCATGATAAAAATTATTGCGTTCAAACGGCGGCGAGGCGCAGCCAAACGGTGATTGTTCTTCTTGGGATTTCATGGGTTTTCCTGAACTTTTATTAAACCGACTCGCCTGACAGACGGCCATAGCCAAGCCTTGTTTTCCCGTCAATTCTCAGCTCAGGCAGTCGGTCCAAACGTGTGTTAAAGCCAAGATATTGCGGATATTCCCTTTTGCAGGCGAGGCGGAAATGATAAGTCGTATGCGCAGGTTTCATTTCGTCGATGACGCGCCGAATCCCCGCTTCCTTTTGTTCAAATTCCTTTTTGGACAGAGCCAGAGAAACGGCGAACCGGTGATCTAACGGGAGATCATCGGACGGAATTATTGTGTTAATGCCAAGCGCAAGAAGCTGCCGTTTTGCAAGAATAAACGGCGTGAAAAGACAGTCCAATTCTATAATTTTTGCTTCAACCCCGGTCGTCAACCTGATGAATCGTGTTATTCCCTCCGGCGTACCTTTCTTTTGATAAAGCTCCCACGCTTCGGCGATCAGCGCGCGTTTGCGTTCTTCCGGCCAGGCCTCTTCAAGGGCAAGATTCAACCAGCAGGCCAGCCAATTCAGAAAATTTTCCGGCGCCAGCTTGGGATCAAAATGCTCGAACAGCATTTCGATCTCGTCCTCAAGTCCGCACAAAACCGTTTCAAAAAGCGCGAGGAAACGTTCAAGGAAATCGCGGCTCTGTGCATTTTCCTGGAAAAACGGCGGCAAGTAGCGCAGGTAGGATTTGCGCGGGTAAACCGCGTTCATTTTGCGAATTTCGGGCGCATTTTCAGAATCAAGGGACCGTAATTCCAATTTGAGCCAAAGAAATCGTCCGGTATTCTCGCGAAAAAGCAACCCTCTGCTTGTTTTTTCCGGCTCCGTCCATTGCAGAATTTGATCGAGTTTTTGCGTTTTTTCATGCGGCGCCGCTGATTTGTCGGCGATAATTTTATCGGCCTGCCGACGTACGCCAGGGGCGCTTGAAGTAGCGTAGGAAACACGAATCGTCGTTTTATCAGGTACGTTCGCATCGAGATCAAGCCTGTGCCATTGTTGCGGTTGGTCGGCGTCGGCGTTGTCCAGCGTTTTCGAATAGTAGAATCCCGGCGCGTCGACAAAGCGCTTTTCCGCGCCGTAAAACGCAACTCCACGCTCGGTCGCCAAGTGCAGTCGGTTTTCCGCACCAAACGCCGAAGCGGAGACTGTTTGCACTTTCGGCGGCAATTCGACCTCGCCAAGGTGCACGCCTGCCGGATCGAATTGGTGCAAACGACAGTTCTCGTTTTCATCCAAATAGGTCACAAACAGATCGCCCGTGTTGTTCGCGGTCAGAAAAAGCGGACGCCAACCTTTCGGCGGCTCGAAGCCATGCCAAACGGGGTCTCGATTATCGCCGTCCGAATCGTAGTTGAGAAATTTGTCGGGGAATCGTTCATCCAAGACGAAAATGCGTCCGTCCCTGCCTATCGCCAAACTCACAGCTTCTTTGGGCGCCCCTGCAAAATCGCGAATAAAACCACCGTCGTGTGCATACTGCCGAATTTGTTTTTTCCGCCCAATATCCAGCGCATGCAAACGTCCCCGCCGATCGACGGCTATATCGTTCAGGTCGACAAAATCATCGATTATCAACCGTAATCGCCAAGAGCGGCGGCACAGGGCGACGGCGCGATTTTGTTTTTCATCCAAAATCCAAAGTCGCACCGGGTCAAAAACGATGCGACCGACGTCAAAATCCGACGGTTCCCAATCGCATAAATCGGCGAGCGAAACGACTGGCGTCGTCGTTTCTTGCACAGGATCGTAAACCATTAACCAACGTTTTTTCTGATCTACAAAATAGACCAGTCCGCACCCGTCGACGGCAAGTTCACAAATGTTTTGCGGCGTTGGATTTGCCGGGCGCCAATCGGTAAAACCAGGCTTGGCAAAAAGCGTGACTCCTCCGTTTTCGACGATTTTTAGCCGATAAAGCAGTCCGCTCTTCCATTGTTCCGGCGTTTTAAAGACGTTTATTTTAAAATCGGATTTTGCCATCGCGTTTCAGTTTAGAAGCATCGTTGATTCCTGAGTATTGCACTGAACAATTGTCCGGGCTCAACAATATTTTGCATCAAAAGGAAATTGCATTTGATTTGTATTCTTTCCCGCAGGCGCGATCATCGATGATGATATAGACTTTCCCGCTTGACGTACTTGGCTTAAACCAGATCTTTTCGAGATCGTCGTTCGAGTCAAATCCACAGAAGCCGTAGATTCTTGCATCATTTGCCGCGTTATAAATACCTATCCAGGTACGAGAAGAATTGGCATTCAACCCACAGGGCGGCAATTCCGGAGCTTGGCGAAATAGTTCGTTGGGGTAGGCAGACCAATTGACAACCGGTATATAAACTCGTCCGTCGGCGTCCGTACGATCGTATTTTATTTCGGGCGCGGGGTAGGTTTCGGCGCACTCGCCAAATGGAATTGTATTCGATTTATAAGTTTTTCCGCAAGCACGGTCGTTGATAATGATATAAACCTTGCCGTTTGGAGCGCTTGGCTTAAACCAAATACTCTTAAGATCATCGTTAGAGTTAAAGCCGCAAAAACCGTAGATTCTTGTGTCGTTCTCGGCGTCATAAATATCCACCCAAGTGCGAGAAGAATTGGTATTTGAGCCGCACGGGGGCAATTCAGGGGCTTCTCGAAACATTTCATCAGCGTAAGCAGACCAATTGGTGACAGGTATATAAACCCGCCCGTCAGCATCTGTGCGATCATACTCAATTTCAGGCTCAGGATAAACCGCAGTACAATCATCTTTGGTGCAATTTGTCAGACAAACGGCCAAAGCCGCCGCCAAGAACAGCTTAAAGAAAGCTGGATACTTGCCCCGGAATACCGCTGTGAAACAGCCGTTACTTTTGTTCATTGTTTTTATCTCCGTATTTCTATTTCAATGATTTCCTAGCTACAACACTTCAATCTCATGCGTTCCAGCGTAAACCAATCCAATCGCCGGTATTTCGACGGCGTCGCCGGACGTCAACTGATCTCCGCGAAGAATCTGTAATTCGGTCACATAATCGACGCCTTCTACTTTATCGATGACCTGATAGATTTCCGAAAGGAAAACCTGGCGGCCAAACGGCCAGCCCTTGCTTTCGGGCCCGCCCTGAGTCGGGTGCAAAAACTCATTCAGCCGATTTTTGATGCGATCCCTGACCTGCTCAGTTCCGGTTTTTGGCATTGGAAAAACCCGACATTTCACAGAAATTTGAACGTATTCTGGCGGAACAACATGCAAATCAGTCGTCACAACGCGATGCTTTGCAAGATGACGGCGCACGCGCCGCAAAAAGCTCTCGCTGGGCGCGGGCGGCGCTGAATCGAATTGCTCTCGGCTCAATGTTCTGGTAAAAGGCGCCGCGACTACGGTTATGCTCGCCGGCGAAACCGTTCCCGGAGCAGCCGGATGATAATTCGGAATCGCCGCAGCACGGGCAACGCGCAGACCGGGGGCGTTCAAAGCCAGGTCTTCAAAATCCTTCATTGTTATCGCTCGCGAACGTTTGTTGAAAGATTTTCGGGCGCGTTTCTCAGCGGCTTCCAATTTCTCAAAATCTTCCCCGCCTTCCGCCGCTTCCAAATTTGCGCCGACAACGTTGACAAACGCCGTCGTCCACTCATGCCCCGCAGGCAGATTCCCCGCCGCCCCCTGCGATGCTTGGTACTGCCGAACGCGAATTTTCATGCCGGACAGAGGAATATGGCCGTTCAAGCCGTTGCCGAATTGAATTTCGCCGTTTTCAGGATTCATCACAAAATGCGCGTCTCCCGGCCCGGATTTCTCGAAATCTTCGACGCACGCCCAATCTTCCCAGCCGTCAGTCTCATTGCCCGTTTCAATGACCAGTGAATTTGCGTCATCCAAATCTTTGTTGGCCGCTTTTACGAGAACAACCGGGGAGTTTCGCAGCCCGAACTTTTGTCCCGGCCGGTCGCTGGCGGTTCCCAAGACTTCAAACGTCGTCGTTTCAACTTGCCGCGCTTCGATCATGTTGAGATGAATTTTTTCAACGCGCGGCGGCAAATCATATTTTCCATTCGGATCGCGGGCGACAATGCGAGCGCGGATTAAGAACAAATCGTCATCGCGGCGCCACATTGCCCGGGGGTTTTGAAAACGGATAAAACCGCTGCGCGTCAATGTCAGACTCGCGTCGTCCAAAACAGTCAGCTCCCGCCATGTTTGAGCATCGCTCAAATATTCCCACGCCAGTTCTACAGAGAAATCATGATCGGCGGGTTCATCGCCATGCTCGCCAACGGGCGGCAAATCCGTTTCGTAAAGTTGGAAATATAAATCCGTGAAATGATCGGGGTCGAGCGATCTGTCAAACCCGATCTCGAAAAAAGCGTTTTGCGAACCATCTTCACCGAACGGCGCGAAAAAAACGCCCGGCGCATCATTGGCCTGGACGTGGTCTATGATTTCATCATTTCGGCGTGTTTGCAAAAGCTGTATTCGCGAAAGAGTCAGACAAAAATCTCGTCCGGTTTCGAAAACGAGTTCTTCCTTGCCCTTCGGCGTTATCTTCGCACCCTGTGGAACCGGCAGACTTTTCTTGCCGCCAGAATAATCAAAACTTAAACGCACGCGCGAAGGCCGCACCGAGCGCGGTTCGACGCCGACCAACGCCAGAAATCTTTTGCGGCTTTCGTTCGACACGCGATTGAGCCGGTAGAGCTGCATCTCCGTCAGCCACGCAAACAGCTCGATCATCGTGACGCCGGGATCGTGCAAATTGTGGTCGGTCCATTCCGGTGCAAAACGCGGAATCAGCGCACGCGCTTCCTCAACGAGTTCGCTGAACACCTTGTCGTCAAGATTGGGAACAGGTAAAGCCATATTCTAATTTACAACCTTCACGTTCACTTCATGCTCGCCGTTCGAAACGATTTTGTTATCGTCGATTTCGACAACGTCCAAAATCTTGAACTCGTCGCCAATAACAAACTTCAAGCTTCTGACATGGTCAACCTTTGAAACGTCTTCCAGAACGCGATAAACGTCGGAAACGGAAACGTTGCGGCCAAACCGCCAGCCCTTGTTTTCCGGACCGCCCTTCAGCGGATGGAAAAATTCCTGCAATTTTTCTCGAACTTTGCGGTCGGCTTCCGCCACGTCATCAATGGAAGTCACATAAACTTCGATGCTGACGCCGATCCGTTGGTATTCCGGAGATTTTACAATGATCTGGGTTGGTCTCGGATTGGCGACAGAAACGAGACTGCGTTTTTCCAATTCGCGCCTGATCGACCGGCGCATTTCGAACGGCGACTTTGGTTCATCCTGATCTCGAAAATTCGGAACAATGAGCACGGTCACCCAGCCAAGTTCGAATTCCCCGTCGCGGTTGAGGTTCGGCAGGCAACGAACGAGCGCGACTTCACGCGAGGCTTCACGCGTCAGCCATTCAAAATCTTCGCAAGTCAGCGCCCGCCCGCGATGGCCGATTTGCGCCGGGCCAAATTCAAACATCTGATCGACCGTCGCTGTGTCCGTCCCGCCGCCCGCGGGCGCAGGGTTGATGACGGCGTCAACGCTCGCAATAGCCGTCGCCAGCGTCTGGATTTCTTCCTCAGCCACGTTGCCCTTCACACCGCCAATCACAGCCTGATAGGCAAATGCGCGCACATTATCTTCGCCAACCGGCAACGGGCGCGCACCGCCGAAAATAATCTCTCCGGTCGCGCGGTCAATTTCGTAATGCCGATCCGTTGGTCGGCTGTCAAAAAAACCGTCGACCGCGCTCCAAAGCACCCAGTCTTCCTGCACGTCATCTTCGACGTTCAGGCGCTCAACCACCGCATTTTCGCCGCGCTCTCGCCGCAATATTTCTTTTTCTTCTTCGGTCAGAACTTCGCGGACGCGCACTTCTTCGCCTTTCAGAATCGGCGATTGAAAAAACTTGAATTTTTGCTCACGCTCGCTGTTACCGGAGCCGAGAATCTCATCTCGAATCGTCTCAGCCTGATGCGACCATGCCGAATTGGGGTAAACGCCTTCCAAAGCGGGCGAGCTTTGATATTCACCGTCTTCCAACACGCCGCGCAGCCAGAACCGTCCTTCGCCGCCAAAGCGCCGGGCTCGGGAAAAATCCTTCGCCACGTTCAAATTGAGCATTTCCGGCTTGATCAGACTTTCCGAATCATCATCAAACGTCAGCCGTTTCCAGTTGTTTTCGCCGCGATATTGCCAGACCATTTTCGGTTTGTTTTCATCGTCAAACTCCAGTTCCTCAGCCGCGAAATAAATCCGCACCGGCCCCTTGTCGAATTTTTCGTCGAAGCCAAGATAGATCGTCCTGCAGCCGTCTTCCAAACGCTGGAAAGGTTCAAAATGTTTGTCCGGAGTCTTGTTCGCGTCAGTCTGGTCGATGTATTGTAAATTGTTGAAGGGAAAAACCTGCTTGGGATGCTCATTTTCAGTGAGTTCATAACAAATTGTCACGTCTTGTATAAGGGGCGGGCGAATAGAATTCTTGTTAGGAATAATCCTTACTTCTCGCGTGAGATCATCTGGCGGCCCGAGCGGATTGACGTTTTTGATCATTTCTTCCAGCCTAAACGATTGCTGGCCGTAATCGCCGCCAATGATCCTTGCACGAATCCAGAAAGACTCTTGTCCGGACGTGTCAGTTGTACCAATATCTTCCGGCACCTTAAAGAACACTTCACCATCAATAAGGAAATCTCGCGTACCGTCATCAAAATCATGTTCTTCTTTGCGCAAAGCAACCCAGCCTTTTCCGTTCCAGTACTCCCAAGAAAGTTCCGGCGTAATGTTTGTGTCGTCAGGATCCTTAAACACATGCCAATTGCCCTGAAGATCATTCACTGTATTTAATTTGTAGATTGTATCCGAGTCCAAAACCGTTGTCCAAACCGTTTTCACCGAAACGACCTGCCCAACTTCATGGTACTCATCGATTTCTTTTTTCTCTATAATTTGGCCTAGAGCCCCAAGAATCTGAATTTCTTGCCCTTTCACTTGATCCGCAAGCAAAGAAGACCTGTCAATAGTGATCGTTTTGTTAGTTCCTACTTTGGCGAATCCTCGATTTTTATCCTCGCCGTTGCTGTCCTTCGCGGGATCATAAATACGATACGCCTCATTATCAGATGGCAAGCTGTCCCAAGCATCGGCAAATTCCGCAAGCTTTCTACTCGTATCATATTTCTCGATAATTCTGAACAATATTGGCTTTGTTTTAACGGCTATCCCTTTGCCGCTAAAATCACCAGAAACTTCATCTAAGCGGACAAATGAATTTGCACCGTCTCGCTGCGCCTCTCCGTGCTGTGTTAAAATTCGGTACCGTGACGAATTTCCTGGTATTTCAGTATCTTCTCCCCAATCCCTATCGACTGTGGCGCGGCCGTCATTATATCCTTTTATCTTTCGAACGAGCCCGGCACCGGCGCCACTAATGACAGCGATATAAAGACCTGTATAAGCTTCAGCGTTTTTGGATGCATCCTCTGACAAAATGATCTCGCCTGATCCGCCGCCTCTCGCTTGCTCTTCTTCAGCTTCCAATACCGGGTAAATTTCATATGTTGCTGCATTGTCTATTTCATCTCCCCAGTTGGCATTCACGGTCGCTCTGTGGATTTCACCGTGATATTGTAGAATTTTCCGGATTGACAACGGCTCGTTGTCGCTATCTAGAATGACAACATAAAAACCATTGAGTGCATTATTTTCATCAACAGTTGTATCCGCATTAAAATCAATATAAGCGCTCGCAGCATCTACAACCGTTTCACGCGGTGCAGGAGTGATAATGAGGTATTCTGAGCCATCCTCCGGCAAATTACCGGCATCCCAATTCTCGTCTGTAGTCACACGATGATTGGTTAGACCATACATGCTAATGCTACGTACTTGCCCACTTCCTGAACCGCCAACAATTGCTATTTGAAAGTCTGTATATGCGCCGTCTTGCCCTAAAGAACCGCTTGCCAAATCAACGGTTTTCTCTGTTCCCCCTGTTGCAGCGCCATGTGGTTCAGAGTAAATAACATAAGGCAGATTTTCAAATGAAGACGCCGACGGCAGATTCCCAACAAAAACCGTCGCTTCTTTCTTATCCTTGTTGAAGGTGTAATCTTGTATCATCCTAACAAGCTCACATTTGCCGTCACCATTGAACAATGCGATATAAAATCCGAAATAAGCGCCGTTTTCTTTTGGAATGCCATCCGGCGAGGCAAGAACAATTTTAAAAAGTCCGTTTTCGGCTTCACCATCATCATTTCTCTGATCTTCTTGATCTACCGGGTCTTCAGGCTTTTGAGGCGGAATAATATGGTCGACAATGCCATGTACTGGCAAAAGCTCATATTTTGAACCACTTCCCGGCACTCCGGCGTCCCATTCCGAATCTACCGTCGCCGTCTTCTCATCGCCACCGACATATTCTGTGATTTTCCGCACCTGCCCTTTGCCAGGTCCAGCAGTGATCGCGATTGAGAATCCGACATACGCACTTGAATTCTCCGCCGGTGAGCTTATAAGCGCTATTTGATTCTCACTTTCTTCTATTCCAGCATCTTTTCCCTCAGTCGAGATAAATTCATACTCGTCTCCGTTTGCAGGCACAACGCTCCAAGGCGAGCTGAATTGCAGACGTTTTTTTTCAGAGTCATAACCGGAGATTTCCCGAACCTGCCGAGCGCCAGAGACAATAGCGAAGTAAAATCCCACGTAGACGCCTGTATTATCAGCACGGTCTTTTTTCTTTTGCAATTCGAGCATCGGATTGGAAATGTCTTCAACTCCACCCGATAGTGATAATAGCTGGTAGCGAGCGCCTGGCCCCGGAACCGGCGACCAAGCCGAATTAACCGTCGCCTCATTTAGCGCCACATCGTCGACCACGCCAACATAATCTGTGATTCTTCGAACCTGTCCGGCGGCGGGGCCGTCGATGACAGCAATTTGAAAACCTTTATATGCATGTTTGTTTTCTGAAGCCGTTGCAGCCAGTTTTATTTCGTCGTGCCCGATTACAGTACCGTCCGGAATCGCACCATCGCCTCTCAGCTTGGCATAAATCTCGTAAGGGTCTGTTTCTTGAGGGGAATTGTCATTTTTCCAGCTTGTTTCAAAAACGGCAGTTTTATCATCGCCGAAATAACGGGCGATGGTACTTAACGCCTTTGCTTCGCTTTCTTTCAGGCTAACAAGGTGAAAACCTGCGTAGGCCTGCATTGTTGTATTATCCGATTCTAGGAAGGCAACAGCCTTCCCTGCATATCTAATTTGACCACGATTGCTGAAAATAAGATACTCAGAAGTCTCATCGAGCGATTCCGAAGAAGGATTATCAGACGTAAACGTGATAAGTCGGCGAGAAAAAGTCTTATCATAGCTTTCAATATTTCCCAGGAACCCTTCATTCGCACCAGATCCGCCAATAATCTCCAATTCCCTCTGGTCAATAAAATCTATTTCTGAAGGATCCCTTTCGATTGTCAGCGTCTTGCCTGCGCCAACGATAGCATTGCCCCTAATCTCCAAATTGAGCCGCCGCTCTATCAATGCGTTTATATTCGTGCCAGAATAAACATACACTGTTCCATTTTGCACGAGAAGATTCAGTAAAAACGGTGAATGTCGAAGTTCGACGCCGGCGGGCGGCTCGTAGAGTTTCCAGTTATTTTGACCGTCATTGCGCTCGTACAAACGCGAATCAGAGCCACGAACAAAAATATGTAAGCCTTCATTGGTAAAATCTTCGGCTTCCGGACGTAAAACAAAGCCGTGCGGAGAAGAAGCGACAACCGCATCAAAATCAGATGGTTTGCCGAGAAGCGACCAGCGGTCAGACGCCTGTTCTTTTGGACGTGCATCAAATTCCCACAATTCACCAGCATCGTTTTTCACAAAGACCTTAGCAAAAATTTCAGCATCCTTTGCATAAGGCGCTGCGAATGGGCGCGAGTCGATGCGAAACGGGTTTTCAGCCGTCCCAGGCACAGAATATTCTATCCAATCATCAGGATTTGCTGAGGCATTCCATTCATACAACTTTTTGTCTTGTCCGACGCAAAAGACCTTGATCACTTTCGTCACTCCGTTGTCGAACAGTACGGCAGAAGGGGAACCTTGCAAAATTGTTCCGTTTGACGGATTCTTCAAATCTTTCCATTCAACCGCAAGCGGTGTATTTGTGGCCCCATTTCTCTCAATGGAATAGAGCTTGCCGTCCTTGCCAATCACGAACACAGTAGCTGCGTTTGTGCCAGTTCGAACGACGGAAGGGTCAGATTGAACAGCGACTTCGTCTGAAACATTACCTAAATCAATCCATTTTGCGCCGATTGCATCGATATATCTTTCATAAAGGCGACCGTCTTCGGCCTTGACAAATACACTGATATTATGATTTTCGTAGATGACTGCAGCAGGCCGCGCTTCCAAACTTTCATTTTCATTCGGCAAAGCCAATTTGCTGTCATTTGGCGTCCCATGATTCACCGGAGTAATATCTTCCTCGACTTGAGGAGTTGGGTTAATCTGCACTTCGATCAAACGTCCGCCTGTACCGCGAGTGAATACACGAATTATCTCTGGGGATTCTACATCCAGGTTAGATCTTGCAGATTGATAAATGGCGAAAGGCGCCGCTAATAAAGCTTGAGAATCAAGGCGAACTTTCAGCTTTGTTTCGGCGCCGCGTTTGGAAAACGCTTCCTGGCTGCCAATATAAAAACGATCGAACAGGCGCGGTTCCAGCCCGAACGGGTGAAAGGGAAGCCTAACATCCACTTCCGTATCATTGTGGAATGCTAAATCGGGTTTTAATTCGTCGCCGGAAGATTGAACTTTGAGAGCGACTTTGTCCAATTTTGGCAGGTTGCGCGTTTCGTTGGCGGGCAGCTTCTCATCCAGGCGAGCGCGAATCCAGCGGCTGGTTTCACCGTTGATTTCCCGCTCCTTGATTTCGCCTTCCTCAAACTTAACCAGAATGATTTCGCCGTCTTTGCTCAGACCGTCCGCAGCATCAGATTCCACTTCGAATTGCAACCAGTCGGTGCGCTTCTCATCTGATGCGTCTTTTTTCTCGCTCCAATATTCCCAAACAACGTTGAGCCGCGTCAAGCCTGGCAGAGCTTCCGCCAAATGCCTGACGTTGAGTGTGAATTTTGCCGCGCTTTTCACATTGAACAAATCCGGGTGGCCGAGATAGAGCACGTGTTCCTGCACATTACGGCTTTCGAAAACGTGGAATTTGGTCACTTTTTCCACCGATGTTCCGACCATATAGTCGCTTCGCAGTTTTTCCGTGACCTTCACGATTGCGCCTACAATTTCCGCAATTTTATAGAAATCGCTCTCGCCGTTTAAACAAATTCTCAGCAGGTCGCCGGGCTCTATTCCGTCAACAACATCGAGCTGAAAACTATCGGAGTCTTTCGCCGAAAAGGAGATAATCTTGTACGAAATATTGCCTTCATTTCCTGCCCCCGGCGTCAAAAATTTGGGCGGCGGCAGGTAAATGGCGTCTTCTCCGGGATCGACGCCGACGAGGCGCACTAATTTTGAAGGAATCGCCCACAAATTCTGCTCGGTTTCAAACGGCAACGGCTCTTCGCGCTCGTCGGTCGGATCGGCGACGGTTTGCGTGCGCTGAGGAATGAGTACGCCGCGATCCAGCCCCTGCTCCGCGCCCTCCGCCAGTTGAAACTGCACCGGAGCACGCGCCGGTTGCGCAGGCAAGAGCTTGATTCCCAGCATATTCAAAAAAGCGATGAAGTGTTTCCGCGGCGTTTCGTTCAAACGGGTCAAAATCGTCTCGGACATGCCGGCAAAAATCTGCGCCAAGCCGACGGCGGCGTCCGCATCGTCGTTTTCGTCGAAACGCCACTCCGGCGTGTAGTGCGGAGCCAATTCGCGCAGTTCCGTGAGAATTTTGCTGAATGTTCGTTCGTCTATTTTCGGCGTTTTTACTGCCATTTTAAATTCCTTCCGTCAAATAGAACGGAAATACCAGATTAAATTCGTTGTTGGTCTGGCGGACGCGGTAATCAATGTTGACCAGTAAACGGCCGTTTTCCGGCTCGGACTCCGAAACGTCTACGCGCAGCACTTCGACGCGCGGTTCGTAGCGCAGAAGTGCGTCGCGCACGCTGCTTTGCACCAGCCCCAAGGTGGCTGCATTAAGCGATTCGAAAACAAGATCATGAATGCCGCAGCCAAAATCCGGGCGCATAACGCGCTCGCCCTTGGCCGTTGAAAGGATGATCCAGATCGCTTCTCGAATATCTTGCTCGAACTCAGACATGGCGATTCGGCCGCTCGAAGGATCGATTTCCGCCGGATATTTCCAGCCTCGTCCGAGAAAGGCTTTTGGGTCTCGGTTGATCATATTTTATCCGATTAAGACCGTGCTTTCACCTTGGGCGATTGCGTTGGGCGGCGCATTTTCAACAATCTGGTCGCCAACGCGCGTTGCTGGCAAACTGTTGATCAGCACTGTTGGGCTGCCGACGAGAACATTGCCCCCAACATGCGGAACGAGACCGGTAAAAAGCGGACAGAGATGAAAATCGGCTGTCGCGCGCCAGGCAGGCAGGCCGCCGATCAGCACGTTCGCACTTCCGGGCCCGGGTTGCAACGGCGTTCCGTGGACCGTTTGATCGCCGAATCTTGCTGCGGGCATGCCCATGTTTCTTATCCTTTTATTTCACTTGATACAGTTAGAAAATTGGACTCATGATTATTGGCTTGTGGAAGATGATCACCGGAGTACTTTTCCACTAATCCAATATTCCATAACTCCAATACCCCAACCAAACACGCTTAGTTGATTTTCACCAGCGCCCCTTGAATCGTCAATGTCGCCCCGGCTTTGATGTCCATCGCGGCGCCGGCTTCGATGCTGATTTTCTGCGAGGCGATTTTCAATTCGGCGGCGCTTTCAATGGTGATCTTGTTGCCGACAGAGTCGATGACGATTTTGTTTGAGCCGGTTTTGTCGATGATTTCGATCTTCTCGCCGCCGGAAGCGTCGTCGAGCAAAACCTTGTGCCCGGCCGCAGTGTGAACTTCAACTTTCTGCGCCTGCTCTTGCTTGTCGTCGTCAAAAATCAATTCGTGCCCGGCGCGCGAGGTTATTCTTCGCACATTGTTCTCTTCGGTGAAATTGGGTTCCGGCGGCGCGTCCTGCCCGTTCCAAAGCGCGCCGATGACGAACGGGTGCGCGATCTCTCCTTTTTCAAACGCGACCAACACCTCGTCACCGACTTCCGGCACGAAAAAACTGCCGCGATCTGGCCCGGCCATCATGGTCGCTAAACGGGCCCAATAGCTGTCGTCCTTGTTGTCCTGCTCTTCCCGCCATGGGAACCGCACTTTCACGCGCCCGCGCTTTTTAGGATCATTGATATTCGTCACAACGCCGACGGAGACGCCCTTCAGTTTGCCTTGCGCGTCATGCTCCTGCTCAACCAGGAAATCTATCATGCTCATATGGTGACATCCTTGACTTTGAACGTTGTTTTGTAGCCGGAAGGATCGACTTTGTGGGTCGCCTGCTCAACGTAGTAGGTCGTGCTGAAGCGCTCGCCGAGCCCGTTAAGTTTGATGTTCATGTCCGAATGAATTTCAGGCAGGCCAATCGATTCCGCCGTGGCTTTGATGAAACTTTCAGAACGATTTTTCAGAATCGACTTCGCCACGCGATCCGCTTCTTCCTTACTGTAAACTGGCTGTCGGATGCGGAAAGTCGCGTCGCCGCCAAAGGCTTTTTTAACAAATTCTCCGCCGCTGCTTCTGCCGCCGTCGCGTCCGGGTTCATCATTGACGCCGGCTTCGCCTACAATAGGAGCTTTAGCGTCTTCGTTCCAGCCGTGAACTTCAACTTTCTCAATCTGATCAGCCAAGTTCAATTCGGGCGTAAAACTGAGCAGGCTTACGCCCCACTCCAGCTCAATTTTCCCGGCTTCATCGTTTCTCGGCGGGCAAAAAAACAGCTTATCGTCACGGACGTAGAATTCGTAACCGTTGCGCTTGGCCAGACGTTCAACAAAGCCCATATCCGTTTCCTGATCCTGATCGACGCGCGGGTTCTCCACCTGCGTATCAACGACAACGGCGCCGAGTCCGTGCTCTCCGGCGATTTTCGATACTATGTCGCTGTCTTTCATCTTGCTCCATGAGAGACTTGTCCGTTTGGCCCGGCTCATTTTGTATGCTTTGTCATGCCCGGTGACGGTCAAGGACGGCGTTTGCCCCGCTGAAAAACCGGTGCGAACAGAGGTGATTATTCCGGTCATCATCAACTTCAGCTTGTCGAGATAGCCGATGTAGATTTTAACCTCTTTGCCAAAGCTGAAAAACTTGTCGAGCCTGCCGTTTGGCATCGGCAGATCGCTTTGCGGGAAATGCAGCGAGATGAACTCACGATTAACCAAATCGAACGCGTTGTTAATCACAAAAGTGAATCGATTCATGCCCTTGAGATTGTCTTCGACCGTGACGCTGGCGACTTCCAGACAGTGACTGAGCAGGTTTTTTCCGGCTACTTCGACTTTGGCATTTGGCGCGTAAAAAAGTTTGTGCGACTTGTTGTCCGCCAGTTGCAGAATTTGTTTGGCCATGGAGCTACTCCAGCGCCGGGATGATCAATTCCGTTCCGGGGGCGATGATGCGCGGATTCTCAATCTCATTCGCCAACGCAACGTTGCGCCAGCGCTCCGGATCGCCGTATTCTTCCGCCGCGTATTGCCACAGACTGTCGCCGGTTTTGAAAACGCGGCGATGCGTGCGGTCCGCTGACTGGCGATTGATGATGCTTAGCTGCTCATGAAGCGATTTGTATTCTTTAAATTTGACATTCAGCGAAGCGCGAACCGGCCTCCCGTCATCCAAAAAAAACGTGAACTTCTGCGTTAGACTTTCGATAATCGCCTTGAAGCCGGACGCGCCGCTGACTGGGTCGGCGCCGCCCCAGCTAAATTCACACACCGGCGGCGCGTGCAATTCGGAATCGATTTCCAGCAGTTTCGCGATTTTCCCAGTAATTTCACGCACATCTTCCGACTCCGCAACCGGTCGCGTATAAGTGTCCACACGCAAATCCATCGTCAACGTGTCCGCATTGCCGCTGACGAATTTCTGAATCGGCGTTTGCAAACCAATGATGTTGACGTCTTGAAATTGGTTGCTCTTCGTGACAGTGTATTCTTCAGGATTATAGAGCACTTCGAAAGAATCGCCCGCCATCTCGCCGTTGACGACCCGAATCACCGCTTTTTTAAAATTGGGATTCGCCATGGCTATAAACCTCGCCTGATTTTTTCCATGTGTAATTTGCGCTCAAATTCGTCGTAAACGCGGTCGGTCAAATCCTGGATATTGATTTCCTCCGGCGTCGCGAGGGCGGTTTGCGGCAAAGGCAAACCATTCTGCGAACTTTGCGGCGCGTCAAGTGCTGTGAAAGCGGGCGGTTGTTCGGAAATCTGTTGCTCGGGAATCATCATTTTCGGCGGTTTCGCCAAACGCATCTCCGGCTGAAAGTGAAATGGGCGAGTGAAGTCAACCGAAACTGAATCCCCTTGCTGCAAGAACAGGATCGGCTGCAAAAAAGTTCGGCTGCTTGAATGCTGAAAACCCAAGCGCGAAAAAAAATCAAGAATATGGGACGACGATTTTTCCCGCATTTGCGTCAGCTTCGTTCGCAAAGTAGCGGGGTACGAAAAGTACACTGTTTCAGCAGATGCAAATGTGAGAAGCGAGTGCGCCGTTGAATAGGTTTGTGAGATTTTGGCGAGTGACAACTGCGAGCCCTCAACTCGACCATCGAGGAATGCATACATAGCCAAATTTATGAAAAACGTTGTCTGACTCACGTTCCCGCTTCTATTAACGCTCGTTCCAGAAAAATGCGGCGAAAACATCGCCGCCGGTAGCAAGGCTTGCGACTGATTAAAAACCAATTGCCGCAAGGCGATGTTGAACCGCTGAGAAGAACTTCTTCCCGATCTATTGATGCGCGTAACGCGGGGTGCATAGACCGCCTGAGCGCGGTGAACCTTTTCCTGCGTAGTTTTCTTTTTCTGACGCTTGTTCGTCAAATTGAAAGTCACATTGATCTGAAGACTATTTTCGTGACTCGCGCCCCCAAACGATTGGAATTGTCTGCCAGCAGGCAGCCAAGCGTTCGAATATAGGTCAAAAGAGACAGAGCTCAGATGGGACAACGATGTTGAGAAAAACTGTTGAGAATTCGAGAACGACTCTTCCGAACGATAACTGGTCGGGAATGTTTGGTTTACCTGGGCGTTCTTGATCACGGGGTTCAATCGAAAAAAAGCGCGTTGCAGCGTCTCCTGGAAAAAATTCCCTCCGTGAGTGAAGCGATTTTTTCGCCATGAGTTATCGAATTTGCGCACATTGAATTGTTGGCGTTCGACGCTCGAAACCGTTGCTCGATTCACTTTTTGAACAATCTCGTTTTTTCCTGCTGTCGCGGTCAGTTTCTGAAGCGTACGCTCCTCACGCAAAGTCATCATCATCAACGACAAGGCGATTCTTGGAAAGCTTTGCGAAATCAGGCTCGAATAATAAGTCGGAAAAAATTGATTGATCAGAAAACCCGATGCATCGATTTGTGATTCCGGTTCAAATTTGAATCGGAGATGCGCCAGTGAAACTGGCCATCCCCATTCGCGTTTGATGCTGTATTTTTGAAAAATATTTTGGTGAAACCGTGCGCGATAAAAGCGCGGCAGCTTCAAGGCTCGCTTAAGCCGTTTGCGGCTTGAGGGATGTTTTCGCGATCGTTTTCGCATTTTCAGTTAAGCACCATTTTCATGCCATGATGAACGAATTCGACGTTCTCGACGAAGACGTCATTTCCTTTTGCGCTTAAATCCGAACCTGACCATTTGACGGGGTACGCTTCGGAAAACTCAAAACGCCAATTTCCCCCGCGCGTACCGTCGTTGTCGTTGAGCACCACTGCCAGCGACTTCTTTTCGATATCGCCGTTCATCGACTGGATCACCCAGTCAGTCAACTCCGTTTTGTTGAAAATGCCCCGCTTCAACGTCAGGTTTGGAAACTTGGCGTGTTTGGCGAATTTGTGGACGAAAGCGTTCTGCCCGCCTTCATGAAAATCTTCCGTTTCCACCTCAGCCTGCAGTCCGGAAACATCCGAAAATCCACCGATTTCAACGCCGTCGATTTCAACGCGAAAATTGAACTGGAGGTACGGGTCTTTGCGTTGCACCATCGCTAAATCTCAAAAATGTTTTTCGGTTCGCCGCTCAACTCACGATTGATTTTGGAGATTTTCTCGCACCATTTTCGGCGCTCGCGATGCTCCATATTCATTAGTTCGTTTTGCGGCCAGTGAAAGTAGTAGGCGACGAAGGCCATCTCCTCATAGAGGCGCTCGAGGGGATAGCCTTTCAGACTTCCCCCAGGCCGTTCATCTCCACTTCAAAATCGTGCTCGCACTCCGGGCAAGTCGCATCGAGCAAAATCCGGCCGTCGCCGTTGATTTTTTGATAGAGCGCCTGCAAGTACGCCAAATCCGAAGCGTAAAGGCTTTCGATGACGTTGGTATTGACGCTTTTCAATTCGCCCAATTCCGTGATCACACGCGAAAGTACGATCATGGTCAAATACGCGGGATTCTGCTGCACGCGCGGGTCTCGTAGAGGCATGATTTCATCAGCAGCGGTTGCCAGGCGCATCACGCCGTCGCGGTGCAGCGCTCCCTCCTTGTCCAGATAACCCTTGGGTAGAGTAAACTCCACCTCTGTATGGAAAGGCATGGTCTAACACTCCGTATTTCAGTTGTGGAAAAGACGACGGTTGGAGTTGTGGAATATTAGATTCTTGGACGATGGTCCTCAACCGTTACCCCAACCCGTTGCTTGATCACATCGTTCGTTTGATTCCTTCGTTGCACAATACCAGGGTTTCGATCGCCACTTCGTTGCCCTTGGCGTTCATTGTGGTCGGGGTGTAATCTTTCGGCCAAGCTTCATCGATATCCCAGCGCGCGACATCGCTGCCGTCTTCGCCCTGCAAGATAATCGAAATGTTTTCACGTTGAATCTGGCCGTCGACCACTTCGCGATGCCAGTCGTGCAGCGCGGTGGAGTCGGTTATGCCCCATTTTAGGGTGACGTCGCCGTACTTCGTCAATCCCGGCAGCTTAAGCACATGCGTCGGCTGGTTGCCTTCGCGATACTCGATAGCGTCGACCTTTATATCGAAGCCGGACACTTCGCTAAATCCGGCCTGGCCGCGCGTGCCTTCCAGCCGGAAGCGAAAATTGCGAAAAGGATCGTTTCGTGCCATGAGTCTCCTCGAACTTTATGTTTATTCATTCTACATTTTTCAGATTATCCAAGCATTTCCGCTGTTAGGAATTGGCGTTGCTGGTAAATTGCGTGATGCGGAAAATGACAAATTCAGCAGGCTTAACCGGCGCGACGCCAATAATGCAAATCAAGCGGCCGTTATCAATATCGTCCTGCGTCATCGTCGTGCGGTCGCATTTGACGAAAAAGGCTTCCTCAGCCGTTAAGCCCATCAATGCGCCGTCACGCCAGACTGTGGTCAAAAATTGCGTAATCGTTTGACGTATTCTCGCCCACAAGCGCTCATCGTTGGGTTCGAAAACAACCCACTGCGTACCTTCATCGATAGACTCGCGCAAGAACAGAAACAAGCGTCTGACATTGATGTATTTCCATAGCGAGTTGCTGGAGGACGTACGCGCGCCCCAAACGCGAATGCCGCGTCCCGGAAAAGAGCGGATGACATTCACCCCGCGCGGATTCAAAATATCATGCTCGCCCTTCGTCACCACAAACTCGAGGCCGTTCGCTCCGCTGATAACAACATTTGCAGGCGCTTTATGTACCCCGCGCTCAACATCAGTCTTGGCATAAATGCCGGCAACATGCCCTGACGGCGGAATCAGCAAATCTTGCTTAGTCCGGATATCAAAAGTACGAATCCACGGGTAGTAGAATCCAGCGTAGGAAGTGTCATGCGGTGGACGTAAACCCGCTGCGCCTGGTTGAGTCGATTTGTTTGCATGAAAGACTGCGAAACGGTCGCCCTGGCGCTCGCAATGTTGTACGATAACGTCCGTTAAATTCGTCCCTAACTCATGATGATTCGGCGCGACGACTATCGCGATTTCATCTACCTGCTCGAAGCCTTTTAGACCGGTTTTCAGCGTCCTGCCGTCAGGCAATTCAATATCTTCCGAATCTGTGTAGCTTCCTAGATCAGGCGAGAGAGATTCGATTCCGGCGTTAATGACCCCGGGTAAGCCTGTCAAAAGCGTCAAAGGCAGACTCGTCGGGTTTGGCTGACCTTCCGTAAAATTGATGATAATCAAATCTGAAACTAGATTGATGCGTTTCTCCCAATAATCCACTGACGTCGGATCATTGGTTAAATTATCGTACACTTCGATGCGGTCCGGTTCACGCCGGTTTGGATGGGTCAATAACGTCGGATCTGTTGGATCGATAAATGGATCGTTAGGGGGAGCGACGTCCCAGTACATTACAGCCAGTTTGACCTTATCCCAAGGCTCGCTTGCAGCTTCGTTTTGCAATCCTCCTGCGCTGATCTTTACGGCAATTCGGTTGCCCCACGCCCCAGGGCCGACCGCATCAAACCGGACGGAACTATGAATCGCCGATGCGACCCCGTCAGCGGTTTCAGGTGCGTCATCTGGAAGCGGTCCCACAACTCTGCCGACATAGCAACGCTGTCCGCCGTTGGCAAAAAAACCATTAATGGCATAGGCCAGGAAGCGGTTGTTATCCAAAAAGCTGCCATAAATGCGTTTAAATTGCTCGAAGCCAGTCACGAGCTTCGGGTACAACGGCCCGCGCAGGGTCTCGCCGAGGAAGCCCGCCGTGCTTGTTCCCACGCCTTCGATAGGTTGAGCGCCGCTGTCGAATTCTTCGACGTAAACGCCTGGAGATAAATATTCAGGCATAACTTAACCTCTTGTTTTGACTATTTTTTCGGTGTTTCAATTTCTTTAAGCAAATCGATTATTGTCTTATCAATATTCGCCTTGCTCGACTCGAACTCGTCTTTTTTCTCGTCATAGGCGGTCTGGGCGGCGTCCCTCTGTACGACGGCCACATTGAGTTTCTCTAAAGCCTTCGCAAGTCGGCACCAGGCCCGGCGGAGTTCCTTGCCGAAATCCTTAGGATCCAACAACTTGTCGCGCGTGTCCTTGAGCTTGTCAAGGTACATATTGAAAAGCTTGTGATATATGACCGCAAATTCGCGTTCGTCTTCGTGAACTTCGATTTCGGTCTTGAGCGTCGTCATCGAAGTTTGATTCTGTGTGATCGTCGCCTGACTGTTTTTAAGCGCATCAAATTCAGATTTTTCTTCAGTGTAATTCTCATTAGCGCTCTCGTAATCTAATTCAGCTTGTTTGTAGACTTTCTCCAAGTCATACATTTCGCGCTCAAGCTCTCTTACCTTGCGGCGGACTTTTTTTATCTCTCTAATTACTTTTGGGCGAATCTTGTTGAACGCCGGTGGAAAGCTGCCTTTTTGATCGCGAAAATAGGTGCGAGCGTCTTCCTGCTTGCTCGATAACGCGTCATAGGCGGCTTTGTATTCTTCGAGAATCTGCTTGATATTATCGTGCGCCGTCTTTAGCTCTGTTTGTTGTTGTTCACAATTCTGCTTGTCTCGCGTCAAACGCGTAATCTTACTCCCCTGTTGATCTATTTTTCGCTGGATTTCATCCAGAATGAGCTCGGGGTTTTTCGGGTAGCAATCGTCCTTGCCGCCGCCGTATGGCGGGTAACCTCGTTTACGACGCTTCGGCCGTCGCTTTCCTTTGCTCTCTTCAGAATAATCTTCATAATCGTCGTCTTCATATGTCGGCTCTTCATAATCGTCATCATTTTCGTCTTCATATTCAGGCGGCGATTCATAGTCGTCATTCTCTCCGTCGCCATAAACGTCTTCATACTCTTCCGGCTCTTCTTTTGGGTAGCGCTTGCTGCCCGGCTTTTTCCGTCGTTTTTTCGGCAGGTCTTCTTCATATTCGTCTTCGTACTCTGTTTCGTATTCGTCGTTGTCTTCTTCATCGTCGTAATTCATCTCGTCGTCTTCATATTCTTCTTCCGGCTCACGATAATCCGCACGCAGTTTAGCGTACTCTTCTTTCTGCTTGCGAGTACGCTTTTTCGCTCTTTCGCCGCTTTCGTCTTCATGCATTTCTTGCTCGTCACGATAAGCGTCGTCAGCTTTTTTTCTAGGTTTACGCGTTCTTTTGGTCGCCATTTGTTAGTTCTCCTTTTGATTATGCATCATTTTCAACGGTTTTTGGTTTTATTCAAATCTCAGGCAGTCGCTTGCAAGCGAACGAACTTTTTCTCGCTTTCATTCAATTCAAGGCCGGAAGCTTCAGCGGTGACGGGGCTGCCGTCAACTTCGCCTGTTAGAGTGATTTTGAATCTTCCGTCCGGGATATCCGATTGTTCAAAAAAAGCGGCAAAACAACCTTTGCCGTCTGTCTCGGTTTCAAAAATCGTTGTATCGGTCTCTTCATCAATCACAGCGATTTGCGCGTTGGCAAGCGGTTTTTCCGGCTCTCCGTTCGTTCCGTCGTTTTTAACAAACACCGCCTTCCCGCCAATTGCAGCCCCGGACACGCTAAACAGAACAGATTTTTTTTCGCCTTCTGAAATTTCGGTTTCTACAGTTTCAATGATTACCGGCTGTCCCTTCACCTCGACCGCCAGGCCAATATTAATTTTCCCGGCGGGAACCCCAGCAGCTCGAAAAAAGATGACAAAGCTTCCAGACGGATCGATTTTGGTTTCAAAAAGCTTATCGCCCCCCGCCTGATTCGAAACAATAATCCGTGCAAAAGAGAGCAGAATCTCCGCCGCTCTGTCAACGCCGTCTGATATGAAAAAGGGCGCTGTGCCGTAAATAAGCGTCGCCGTCTGCGGAAATGGATACCCCGGCTTCACGCTGAGATTGATATTCGCTACGTGCTGTGCTGGATCAAAAACGCCGTTTCGAATCGTTAAATCATCCGGAGCAAGGTTCGCCGGGAAATACCAATCGTTGCCCGCGGGATCGATGCTGACATCTACGCTGTATCTTTTCGCGTTGCCGTTTTCTTCCGTTGGGAGTTCCAGGTAGCAGTAGTGTCCAGACAGGTTTCGCACCGGTTTGTGTTTGCTCTTGACAGCGCGCCCGCCGACCCACTCTTTTAGTTCAACTTTGACTGGAATCGCGGGCAGTTCCTGCGTGAAAGCGTCTATCGGTTCAACAACCAGCGACAGGCTCCTGGTAAAAACTTCCAACTCATAGGCGGTGAACTTATCCGTTTTGAAAATTTTGCGCGTCGCCACTTAAATCGTCTCCGGATTTTCAACCATTTCGTCTTGCCCGACGGTTTTGTCTGCCACGCGCGAAACCTGCTGCGAACGACCTGACTCTATTTGAACCGGGGTCACGGCATAACAGATCGACATGCGAAACGGTAAATTGGGGAATACGCTCCAAATGCGTGTCAAATCTTCAACAGTCACTGGATTCAAAGTGACCCTCAACTCAAGGTCTTCGCCAGCCAAGTTTCCCTTTAGTTTGCTGCCGGAAATAACGCCATTGTCATAAAATATCTGCATCGCACGGCCAAGCAGTCGATCAGACGCCAGTGCGTTTTTCATTTCCGCGTCAGAATCACCGCCGGTTGCAATATGCGCTGACAGCAAGAAATAAACGTCCAGCGAAAGAGGCGGCAATTGCAAACTCGCCGCATTCATTGGCTTCAACGGCTCGTTCTTCAGATACGGACTTTCGATAACTGCATAGGGGAAGAGCGACAATCTGATGTTTGCATGACGCTCATGTGCGTCAGGCGGCAAAAGCACAATGTCTTTCTCGTCTACGCCGACAACTTCATTCAATCGATTCGCAGCAGTAATCTCTTTTCGAAGAAGCGATACGAGCGTTTCCCCAACGTCTGCAATGGCCGTGTTTTTCATAATTCCTGGTGATAAGCGCCGAAATCGGTTTTTGTATAGAGTCTGCCTATCTTTTGCAATTCGCGCTTCGTTGAGCGAATTAGATGCGGCATATCAACGACTTTGCCGTTATCAGCGGCTAGATAAGCAGCGCTCAAAGCAATATTCTTGATGTTCCCGCCAGAGAGTTCGAATTGACGCGCGAGGAATTCGAAGTCAACACTCTCCCCTACCGGCGTTTTTCCCGGATAAATTTTCCGCCAAATTAATTTTCGATTACGCTCATCGGGCATAGGGAATTCGATGATAAACTGGATGCGCCGCATAAAGGCGTCGTCCATATTTTTTTTCAAGTTCGTGGAAAGCACGGTTACACCAGTGTATTCTTCCATTTTTTGCAATAGATAGGCGATCTCAATATTGGCAAAACGATCATGCGCGTCTTTAACCTCGGACCGCTTGCCCAAGAGCGCGTCTGCTTCATCGAAGAAAAGAATGGCGTTGCTTTGTTCCGCTTCATTGAAAATTCGGCTGAGGTTCTTCTCGGTCTCGCCAATGTATTTGCTGACAACCGCCGACAGGTCAATTTTGTAAAGATCGAGTTCAAGTGCATTGGAAACAACTTCGGCCGCCATCGTCTTGCCCGTACCGCTTGGCCCTGAAAAAAGCGCTGAGACGCCGTGCCCCAAAGAAAGTTTTTGGGCAAATCCCCATTCGCCTAAAACCGTGTTTTTCAGTCTGACTTGATTCGTCAGTTCGCGGAGCTGCTCAAGGCGATCTTTTGGTAAAACGATGTCTTCCCATGCATATTTTGGCGAGATCTTTCGAGAAAGCGCGGTTAGTTGGGGCTGTGACTGTTCGCGGCAACCTTGAAAAAAATCCATGCTTACGGCTGTGGGGTTGTCGGGGTCTCGAATAAGCGCCGATTTTTGTGCAGCTTGGGCGGCCCGCAATATTTGTCCGCCAGAAAGATTAAATCGATTCACTAGATCCTGGATGAAATCTTGTTTTTCCGCGGTCTTGATCCCGGCCGTCCACTTGCGCCACAGCTCTTCTTGCTGTTGGTAGTTTGGCGAAGGAATTTTGAATTCAAAAAAGCCAGCTTGTTGCAAAAGGCCAATTTTTGTCTTTTCCCGTCCGCATAAAACAGTGATCACTTCAAAGTCATCCAGTTCGCGGACAAAGCTGCCAACTATGGCCGAGCGCTTCAACGCACAATTTTCGAGCACATGTGCATTTTCAAAACAAACCGCCCATCGCTTGAGCAAAGATTCGCGTAAAAGCAGCCGCAGTTTTTGCACAAAGTTAGAAACATCGTGCAAAAGCTCTCGCAAATCGATAATGATCAAATGCATATCGATTGAATGTACGAGGGCGGAAGCAATCGTTTTCTTGCCCACACCATCTTTGCCAAATAAATTGAGCCGAAGTCTTCCGCTTTTGTCCAAAGAAGTATGCGCGCAACGCACTAAACTTTCGCGGAGCGCTTCGTCGATCACAATGTCTTCCCACGATGCGGGAGCGGCGATCCGAAATTCTTGCGCCACATTTTCGGAGACGGCGTCTCGACCGCAAATATAACTTTCAATGCTTGAGTCTACCGTCAGCGCTATTGTCGATAGGCCTGGAGAGGAATCAAGCATTGTCTGGTGCAAAATGTGGTAGTGAAAAAGCGGCGCGTTGTGGTCAAAAAACTTTGCGTTGGCAATTTGCTGTTCCAGCGACGCGCCGAGGAGTTTGTACACGAGATCAATAGTGGCGTTTTTTCGTGTGACGTCGTTATTTAAGTATGCGTACAGCCTTTCGTAGCGCGCGTCGATTTTGGGCGCCAAGCAGATAATCAAGATTTGCACTTCGATATCGCTTAGGCGAAATAGCTCCGACAACCGGCGCAATGGGAGAGATGCACCGGAAAGCCGCACTTTTTCATGAATTGCATTGCGCATTTCTCCAGCCCGCTTGCGAGGCTGCGCAGATT
>CAXHAT010000011.1:0-65688 GCA_964014485.1 uncultured Deferribacteres bacterium | reverse complement strand
ATAAAATAAATAGGCTTACGGAGAACAGAAGTTTACAACACCGGGACAGTAGTGACCCGGCGTCGGACCTTGAAGACGAGCTGGAGCTATGATCGGAAATGCAATTATAGACAGCGCATGCCTCATTTCTTTGGATCGAATTGACAAACTCGACCTTCCGCCGAAGGTCTTTCACCAAATCTTTATTACTCCCGCCGTTCGGACAGAATTCGGCAAATCCGTCGAATACGCGCAGGTCATTCCTGTTAAGAACGAAGGCGTTATTTACGCCTTACGCACTCAAATTGACGCAGGAGAAGCGGAAGCCATCGCACTAGCAATGGAAAAGCCGGAAGCTTACTTGACTCTTGACGACAAAAAAGCCAGACGGATAGCGCGCCAAATTGGCCTCAACGTTTTGGGCACAATAGGCGTTTTGCTAAAAGCAAAATCTTTAGGAAAAATTCAGAAAATCAAGCCGATTCTAGATCAACTCAACGCAGTTGGGTTCAGAATTGGAGCCAGTTTGTACACCAACGCGCTACGGCTTTCAGGCGAACAGGAAGCTGTGGGATAAGACAAATTATCTTTTTGCATTCCAGACATAGTTATGTCCCAACTCATGATTGACAAAAGTAAACAACAAGAAATTCTCACAAACTCTGCCCAGACGTTAGAGTTGGACAAAGTCCTTGCCGTCATCGCCGGGCATGCGCTTACGCCAATGGCGGCAGAGGCAATTCAAGCGCTGCCGGTTTTGCGGGAACCCGACGCGATAAACTCACAGTTGAGAAAAACCACCGATTGTCGGGCGCTTTTAGATCGCGGCGAACGCCTACCCTTAGAACATTTTGAGAACTGCGAACCGCTTCTTGCTTTTCTAAAAATCGAAGGTCGCACTTTGAATGCGGAACAACTGGTCGCGCTGGCAAGGGTCGCGCGGCTGGCGCGCATTGTTCGGCGGTTTTGTGCTGAAAAACGAGAGCGTTTGGGCCCGCTCTGGGAAATCGGACGAGAATTGGCGGCGCTCAAATCTTTCGAGCAGGCAATCGAAAAAGCGATTGATTTTCAAACCGGCGAGATCCTTGACGGGGCGAGCCCGGAATTACGACGAATTCGGAAATCGATCGAAACCACGCGCCAAAAAGTACGAGGCAGCTTGCAGCAAACGCTTAAAAAAGCGGCGTCGAAAGACATGCTGCAAGAGCAATTGGTAACGATGCGTGAAGGTCGCTTGGTCATCATGGTGAAAGGCGAATTTCGACGCAAAATTAACGGCATCGTTCACGATCAATCCGCCACCGGGCAAACCGCTTTTGTGGAGCCGATTGAAACAGTCGAGTTAAACAACAAAGTTCGAACGCTTGAAGCGGAAGAGCGCGCCGAGATTGAGAGAATCCTGAGAAATTTGAGCGAACAAGCGCGCGAAGTGCGAGCGGAATTGGGCCAAAACTACAGAATTTTGGTCGAGCTCGATATGATTCAGGCTCAGGCAAGCTGGTCGCAAAAATATACCTGTAACGCGCCGATCATCAATGATTCCGGGCGAGTCACGCTCTATGCGGCGCGACACCCTTTGTTGCTGCACAAATTTGACGATCAGAAAAAAGTCGTTCCATTGGAGCTGCAACTGGGCAAGGATTTTTCGGCACTGATTATTACCGGCCCAAATGCGGGCGGCAAAACGGTGGCGATGAAAACTGTAGGACTTGCCGTTTTGCTCGCACGGCTTGGCTTGCACGTTCCGGCCAGCGCCGATTCAGAAATCGGACTCATGGGCAACGTTTTCGTCGACATCGGCGACCAGCAATCGATTGAGAATGATCTCTCGACCTTCACTTCGCATTTGCAACGATTGCAAAGCATGGTCGCGGAATCCGCCGCACACGATCTTGTCTTGATTGACGAAATGGGTTCCGGCACCGATCCCGAAGAAGGAGTTGCACTGTCGATTGCCATGCTGAATTTGTTGACTCAGCGCAAGGTTCGGTGCATCGTCACGACGCATCACGGCGCGCTGAAAGCCTATGCCCACGAAACGCAAGGCGCGGCCAACGGCAGTATGATTTTCAACACAGATTCTCTGGAACCGACCTACCGTTTTCAACCGAACATTCCAGGATCAAGCTACGCGTTCGAAATTGCGGCGCGCGTCGGTTTGAATGAACGGCTGATCGCTGAGGCGCGCAATTTGGTTGGCTCGGAAAAAGGCCGCGTCGAAGCGTTGATCGCGGATTTACAGGCCAAGCTGCACGACCAGCAGGCCTTGATTGACAAACTTCAATCTGAAGAACTTCGTTTGACCGGCATGATGAAACTCTACCGTGACCGGGCCGAGAAACTTGCCGAAAATGAACGAAAATTGAAGCGGCAGGCGATCCAGGATTCCGAAGCCATCGTTGCCAAGGCAAACGCCGCGATAGAAGAAGCGATTCGCGAAATTCGTGAGAAGCAGGCTTCGAAAGAAGCGATTAAAGCGGCGAAGCGGAAAGTTTCCGAACAAAAAGAATCGCTGGATCGTCAGCGCAAAAAAATCGTTCAGCCAAAACCGAAGAAATTACTTGTCGATCATGCGCATCCGCTTATCTTGGAACCGGGCGCTGAAGCCGTGTGGAAAAAGCAAAATATGCGCGCCCAAATTCTCGAAAAACCGAACGGCGGCAAAGTGCATATTCAAGTCGGGAATATGCGACTACGCGTGCCGGTTGAGGAGCTAAAAGGCGCTTCAAAAAAAACGAAGCGTACGAACGGCGCAGTCAATGTTTCGACGAGCGACAAGGTTTTATCGCACGTTGATCTGCGCGGCAAGCGCGTGGAAGAAGCCTTGATCGCCGTTGAGCAATACCTGAGCGACGCAATGTTGTCCGGCTGGGAAAACGTTCGTTTGATTCATGGCCGAGGCACCGGAGCCTTGCGCAAGGCGATTCTGGAAATGTTGAAAAAGCACCCTGACGTTGAACAATACAAACTCGCGGATACAGAGACAGGGCAGGGCGACGCCGGCGTGACGGAAGTGAAGTTAAAATAATTGCCCGGGCTTCTTGGAAACTCATGGCAAAAAAACTGGAACCTGTTGAGCAAGACAGCGCGTGGAAAGATATTCTTGAAGATCTTTTCCCGCAATTTCTTGAGTTCTTTTTTCCCGAAGTTTATCGCGACGTTGATTTTTCAAAAGGCTTCGAATTTCTCGACAAAGAGCTGAGCAAAATTCTCAAAGGCAGCCAGACCGGCACGCGCATTGTCGATAAGCTTGTCAAAGTCTTTTTGAAAAACGGCGGCGAAAAATGGCTGCTGATTCATGTTGAAATTCAAGGGCAGCCGGAGAAAGATTTCGAGCGCCGGATTTATGTTTATAATTATCGAATTGCGGATAAATTCAACAAAGACGTTGTCAGTCTGGTCATTTTAACGGACGACAATGTGAATTTTCGCCCTGAGCAGTACCGTAGCGCACACTGGCGTTTTGAAATAATATTCAAGTTCCCAGCTATTAAACTGATTGACTATGACAAAGACTGGCATGCTCTCGAAAAAAATGAAAACCCTTTTGCGATTGCGGTTCAAGCTTTTTTAAAAACGTTAGCAACCAAGGGCGATGACCAGACGCGATTCTCGTGGAAAAAACGCCTATTGATTGAACTTTACGCAAGAGGCTTAACGAAAAAGACGGTTTTAGCCTTATACAGATTCATTGACTGGGTCATGACGCTGCCGAAAGAACTCGAAGACGTCGTCATGGATGAACTCACACGAATCGAGGAGAACAAAAAAATGCCGTACGTTACCTATGCTGAAAGAAGGGGGATGAAAAGAGGGATGGAAAGAGGAAAAGAAAAGGGAATGGAAGAAGGGTGGATAAAAGGTCTACACGCAAGTATCAATGATATTTTAGAAATCAAATTCGGTGATGCGAGCACGGCACTGATTGAGAACATTCAAAGCGTCAATGACGTTCGTACTCTTGAGTCACTGCGTGACTCGCTCAAACATGCATCTTCTCTTCTTGAAGCAAAGAAATTCGTCAAGGACGCCTTAGCCAAGAAAAAAGTAGAAGCCGAAAGCCCGATTTCGTAGCGCAATAAAAAAACGAAGACCCCAAAAAACTTCACAGGAGACATAAAGTGTACGGCGATACGCAAACAGACTATGACATAGCCCCGCCGCAATCGAAAAACGATGAATTCCTGAAAGTCGCACGTGAAGCCGCACAAATTGGCGGCGAGATTTTATTGACGCATCTGTCCCGCGTTAAATATTACAACCTGGAACAAAAAGGCGAATTCGATTACGCGACTCTTGTCGATCACACTTCCGAAAAAGCTATCGTCGAGCACATTCGGAACGCTTTTCCCGATCACGCCATCCTTGCGGAAGAGGGCGGCTCGATTGGCGGCAGTCAGGTCCAATGGATCATCGATCCGCTTGACGGCACCACCAACTACTTGCATGATGTGAGAGTTTTTGCCGTTTCAATCGCGGCGGTTATTGCCGGTGAACCTGTCGCAGGCGTTATTTTCGACCCTGTGCGGAATGAAATTTACACTGCTACGAAAGGCGGCGGCGCTTTCATGAACGGTGCAAGACTTCATGTAAGCGTGCATGACGATATGGCCGATTGCCTGCTTGCCACCGGCTTTCCTTTCCGCAAGAAAGAACTCATCACACCCTATTTACAAAGCTTCCAAAATTTCTTTGGGAAGTGCCGCGATATCCGCCGCATGGGCGCAGCTGCAATCGATTTGGCCTATGTCGCGGGAGGGCGATTCGACGGATTTTGGGAATTGAACCTCAACAAATGGGATATTGCTGCGGGCGTGTTGTTAATTCAGGAAGCGGGGGGATTTGTGAGCGGTTTTACACAAGACGAAGATTTTTGGGAAACCGGGAACATCGTCGCGACCAACGGCCGAATTCACCATGAAATCACCAGTGAACTTGGCGGTATTTTTGGATGATGTCGTATTGGCGAATCGGCCTGGGCGGCGGAGCTTTGTTGATTTTGTGCATATACGCTGCATGCACGCCGCCGGTCTTTACAATTGCGGAAGTGCATCAAACGCCGGAAAAGTTTGTAGGGGAAAAAGTCGAGTTTTATGTCGAAACGATTGTTGACAGCGTTGGAGAAAACGGTTTCCGAATTCGACAGAATGATGAAATCATGTGGGTGCAAGGCAAATTGAGCCAGTCGTTCGTCAGCGATTTTATTAGTTTAGACGGCGTTTTCCAGGCTGACAGCACATTGCAGCTTGGCAGTTTCCGCATCGCTAAAAACCGCCGTTTGAAAATCACCGTTTCGATTATTGGCGCGGCCGCAGCCGTTCTTTTTCTTGTCGGCGCGCTCAGGCTAGGAAAAAACGCGCTGGAGATCGACGAAGATGCCTGATCTCATTTCCCACATTGGCGCGGGTTATCTCTTTTCGTTCAACTACCGAAAAAGGGCGTGGATGGCGCTCTTCCTGTTTGCAACCGTCCTGCCGGATATGGCGACTCGCCCGTTTTACATCGCCTTCCCTCAAATTTACTGGTTCATTAAACCGCTTCACACGCCGCTCGGGATTTTGTTGCTCTGCCTGTTGATATCCGGCTTTTTCGTGCGCAAAGACCGCAACCGCGCTTTTGTCGTGCTCATGTTTGGCAGCTTTCTTCATCTCGCCTTCGATTTGTTACAAAAACATGCACACGGCGGTTACCCGTTGTTTTTTCCTTTTTCCTGGAAAACCTGGGAAGTCGGCGTGCTATGGCCGGAGGAAATGCTCTATTTTATGCCGATGTGGATTGGCATCATCGGCTTTATGATCGTCTGGCGAAAACGGTCGCAACCCAGTAAAACCAGTTCATCAGAAACGACATGAACACGCGAATCTACCAACTTGGGGGCAGGTTCAAATCTCTTCTTTTCATTTTTGCGCTCCTTATAATTATTCTCCTTTTGCTATATACGAATGACCTTGTGCAGGATTTGCGGCGCGAGGCGCGGGAAATTGCGGATTTACATGCGCGATATTACGCCTTGGCGGCAGAGGAAGCCAGCGGACCTGAGTTGAATTTTATCTTTGAAAAAATTATTCAACCGACAAAATTCCCAATCATCCAGAGCGACGCCGAGTTCGAACCTTCGAGCTGGAAAGGCATTGGCGTCGACCCTAACGACAGATCGGAAGAGGCGCTGAAAAAAGTGCGCGACATCATGGCGGCAATGCGAAAAGAAAACGAGCCGATCCCGATTCGGTACCAGGGCTACCCTTTGGGATATCTATTCTTCGGCGACTCAAAATCGATTCTGCAGTTGCAGCGCTTGCCATACGTTACAATAATCGCAATTGGGCTTTTCATTACCATTGGCTTCCTGGGGTTCAACAGCATTCGCCGAAGCGAGCAGCGTTTCATTTGGGTTGGCATGGCAAAAGAAACGGCGCACCAACTCGGCACGCCGATCTCTTCATTAATGGGCTGGCTTGAATTGCTGAAAATCAAGAACCCCACCCCCGAGCAAGCGAACGTACTCGAAGACATGCAGCAGGACGTCAAGCGCCTGGACAAAGTCGCGCAACGCTTCTCACGTATCGGCTCAAAAGCTGACATTAAACCGCACAATCTCGGCGAAACGATCGAAAGCGTGATCGCCTATTTCCGAAGACGCATCCCGCAAAACGGTAAATCGGTGGCGATAGAATTTGAGAATCAGATCAAAGAGGAAGTCCCCTTCAATCCTGAACTGCTGGAGTGGGTAATCGAAAATTTGGTGAAGAACTCACTGGATGCTATCGATCAGCCCGCTGGAAAAATCACTGTTCGCGCAACGCCCCCCGAAGATGTGAAGTGTTGCGCTATCATCGACATAATCGACACAGGCAAGGGTATTGAGAGCAAAGAAAAAAAGAACATTTTTAAGCCTGGCTACAGCACCAAAAAGCGCGGCTGGGGGCTTGGCCTTAGTCTCGTTCGCAGAATTGTAGAGGAATATCATGGAGGCAAACTCATACTCAAGGAAACGGAAGTGGGCAAAGGCACGACCATTCGGGTTGTGATTTGAGCAATGCAAGTCTCAGCTAAGGCTGCTACACCGTACTCGCACAGTGCGATATCCTGGTTTCGAAAAAGATTTCATGCCTGCAATGTTTGCCTGTGATTCGCTTCCCACCCCAAAATAATGCGCTTGCGCGTCGGCCCCCACGCATAACCGCTGATCCTGCCGTTTGCCCGCAGGACGCGATGACACGGAATGACGAACGAAATCTGGTTTTGTCCAACAGCAGTTCCAACCGCGCGTGTAGCGGCCGGTCTTCCAATAGCCCGCGCGATATCCTGGTAAGTGTGTAGCTGACCCACTGGAATTTTTAGTAACGCTTCCCAGACCTTGACTTGAAAATTCGTGCCCCGAATATGAATATGGAGCGGTTTGGCGCTCTTCTCGCCTTCCAAGTGAAATATCTGCGCAACCAAGGGTGCTGTTTTTGATTTATCTTCATTAAAGACGGCGTTTTTCCATCGTTTCCGAAAAGCCTCCAGCGCATCTTCTCTGTTGCCGTCTTGCACAAAAGCAAGGCCGCAAACGCCCTTTTCCGTTAGCAAAACAAGGCATTCTCCGAATGGTGATGGATGAAATCCAAAATCGATGGCGATTCCGCCGCCTCTGTTTTTGTAATCGCCGGGAGTGACGGCTTCGCAAGTGACGAACAAGTCGTGTAACCTTCCAGGACTAGAGAGTCCGCTTTGAAAAGTAACGTCGAGCAAATCTCTTGATTCATCGAGCAATTCTTTTGCATACTCGACGGTAAGATATTGCAAAAACCTTTTGGGGCTGATTCCAACCCACCGGCTGAATAATTTTTGAAAATGAAATTCGCTCATCGCGGCGCTTTGGGCGATTTCTTTGAGGCTGGGGTGGTCGCGAAAGTTTTTTTCAAGAAATTTTATGGCTTGTTCGATTCGCTGATAGTCCAGCGTCGCTTGTGAATAGAGTGATTGCTGCATTTGGAACTCCATTTTTGTTTCTGCGAATATAAAAAAACGCTCTGTTGATCAACCACCCGATTCTTGCGAAAATTGCCCAAAATTATCACATTTTGAAAACACGGGAAGAAAGCCGCGTTTGGACAGGTTTTGGTTATCGTCGGCTTTTTTCGAGATCATGACCAAGCTCATTTGGAAACAAATCGAATATCTTAACGGCTACTTTCAACCATAAAATGGAAATCAAAATTACTGCCTGGCGAAAATCAAAACGTATACTTTTTTTGTTGATCACTGCATCCGCGTTTTTTAGCGGCGACGCATCTGCGCAGGAGAAACACTTTCTGCAGGAAGGGATTTCCCTGTTTGAAAGGAGAGAATTTCACCAGGCGAAGGCAATCTTCCTTGCCGCTCTTGATCAGAAGGTAGAAAAGGCAGCGCAAATCTATTTTTACCTGGGGAGAATCTTCTTTGAGAACAAGCGCTATTCGGAATCGGCGGAGTGGTTTGAGAAAGCAGTCCAATCAGCCCCCAAAACTTCTGAGTATCATCTCTGGTTAGGCCGAATTTACGGTCAGCTATCCAGCCAGTCGTCAATTCTGAAAAAACCGCTCTTGGCATTCAAAATCAAGCGCTCCTTCGAAACCGCAGTCGCGCTTGATCCTGAAAATATCGAAGCTCGTTTGGCAATTCTATATTTCTACCTAAAGGCGCCGGCGCTTTTAGGCGGCGGCGTTTCAAAGGCAAGAGCTCAAGCCGGAAAGATTGAACAGCTCGCTCCACGCTTTTCAGCTTTGGCGAACGGATTAATTGCCGCGGACGGGAAAAACTTCCAAGCCGCTGAACGACTTTTGTTACAAGCGATCGACGTAAAAGAGACCGCCAGTTTTGCCTACCAGCGTCTCGAGAAAATCTATCGCGAAAAAGAAGATTTGCGATCGGCAGTCTTAATGTATCAAGGCGTATTAGAACGGTATCCTGAAGATATTCTCGCGCTCACAAAACTGGGGTATTTATGCCAGGAAACGCAGCGTTATTACGAAGCGTTCGCCGCATGGGAGAGAATAATACAGCTCAGCCCAAACGAAGTTAACGCTTATTTGCAAGTAGGCAGGACAAGCGTGTATTCCGGCGCGCGGTTGAAATCCGGTGAAAGCAGAATTTTGTTATATTTAGAAAAAACCGCTGGTGACGCACCAAATAAAATGGCCGAGGCTCACAATGTGCTTGCTGAGATTTATCGCCTGAAGGGAGAAAGCGAGCTTGCCCGTCGATCATACCTTACAGCGTTAGAATTCGATCCCTCATCGAAAGTCGCAAAACGAGCAATTAAGAGATTAAAATAAAAAAGCCGGTTAAGCTATTTTGTGCTTAACCGGCTTTTTTATTAGATCAGTCGATGATTTTCGACGTTAAACGTTAATCGCGTCCCAGTCCGCCTTGCTGACGAATTTCGTCAGGTTGCGTCCGTCCGAAGTTTTCGCACGGATAGCGTAGCGCTTGCGACCGTCTTTGCCGTATTCGACTTTTTCGGTCACTTCCGCTTCAACTTTGGTTCGCAGTTTGACATCATAAAATGTGGTTTTCATCGAACTTACCTCCCTGAGGTTCTAAGAACTTTGGTTACCTGATTAATCCTGTCCGTTCGCTGTTTTTCTCAAGTCGGGCGCTGTCAAGATGCTTTTTGAGAATCTCGAATTCAAAATCGATTCAGGACAAGCGACGCAGACGTTACTTTTGTGAGAGTTTATCGTGTTTCTTTGTACAAAACATGCTTACGCACAGTCGGATCGTATTTTTTCAATTCGATGCGCGCAGGCGTTTTTTGTTTATTTTTTGTGGTATAATAAAAATGCGAGCTTTCAGTGCTCTGCAGTTTAATTTTTACACGGTTGCCTTTCTTTGCCATTTCCTACTCCAGTATTTGCGATAAATCGCTCTAATCTTTAAAAAATTCAAACCACGTCTTTCAAAGAGAGGCCGTTATCTTTCAGAGTTTGCATCAGTCCTTTTTTCTCGACTGTTCTTAATGCACGAACGGACATTTTGATGCGAACCCATCGATTGAGTTCCGGGACCCAAATTCTTTTGGAAATCAGATTTGGCTTCCAACGACGCTTGTTTCTGTTGTTGGCGTGGGAAACGTTGTTCCCAACCATTGGGCGTTTTCCGGTTATTTTACAAACGCGGGCCATTTCAATTCCTCCGAAATTCTGCTTTTCGCTGACGCTGTTCCGCGCCTATATTTGTTTAAACTTCTGTTTTCTTTTGTGATATCAGCCGCTTTGCACCGCAAAGATGCACAAAAGATTGCGAATGTAATGGAATAAATCTCAATTTTCAACAATAATTTTAGGTTTTTGAGCCTGACGGAAAATACAAACTATTGACATGAAGCAGCAACTTTAACTTTCGACGCCAAAACTAAACATACTTCGCAAACCACTGCAGTATGAGAGCGTCTCTCTTTTTACGTTCCGTGCTTAGATTATGATCGGCCCCGGGGAATTCTACATATTTGTGTCTGGCGTTGAGCTTGATGAGCTTCTCCACCAATTTACGACTTTGTGATACGTCAACACGCCAATCTTTGTCACCGTGGAGAATGAGCAAGGGCGCTTCTAATTTTTCAGGCCAATAACAGGCAGATCGTTCAAAATAAGCGTCTCGATTACCTTGCGGAGACCCGCCGACCAGCTCGATTAAATCCGGCTTTAGATCATCCCGTTCTTCGTAGGTTTGAGTCAAATCCGTAGGCGCACCCACTACTGCCGCCGCCTTAAGCGGCGCCCCTTCTTTCATTGCCAAAAACGTCATCATTCCGCCGCGCGAATATCCCAACATCGCTATACGTTGAGCGTCAACATAATCAAGACTCTTGGCAACGTCGATTAAATTGAGAACGTCATTAATGTCCTCGCCGCCAAAAGCTTCACGGCCTTCGCCGCCGTCATTGCCGCGGTATTGCGAAGCCAAAACAACGTAATTCTGTTCAGCGAATGAAGACAAATATCTCAGTGTCCGGACGCCTATGAGCGCGGTTTCCCGGTTTCCCGCCCTGTTAAAAATAATCAGCGGCAGAGCCGTCTTAAGTTTCTGAGGTTGAAGTAAAAAGCCCGTTACTAAAAGTCCGTCACTTCGGTATTTTATGCGAAAAACGTCGACAAGCTTATCTTGCAAAAGCGCGTCGTAAACTCGCGTTTTGCGGACAATCTCCCCCTTTCCCCAAACCTTTTGATTAGACATTTGTTGAATGTGCTTATTCGGTAATTTCAAATCTATCTTCATTTCCAAAACATCAGCATTTCAAATTTTACAAGTTCCAGACGGTTTTCTGATAACTAGCACAGGCAAACTTCATACTAACGGCAATCACGTATGCCAACTTATTTTGTGAAGCTCAAACGCAAACATCGCTTCATTAACGCCAGGTTTCAGCCCGGTAACGAGCAAAACGCCCGTTTTCTATTTTTGTCGCACGCCATAGACGGCGAGTGCATAACATCAGGTAACTAGCCGATTTTGCCGTCATTCCAAAACGTGGCAAAAATGAAGACTCAGGCCGCAAAAATCAATTGCTATTTCATGATAACCAGAAAATACGCCTGGAAAGGCGGCAACCATCTGGCGTTGCGAATTGCTACAAGAAAAAGCTAATAGGGTATACACCACCGCGTCCGTATAGTATGGCAACGTTCGAATTCGCTCTCGCCCGACGAAAAGATGCTGCTTGATTTTTCTCTGATTGCCGCGCGAAACAAGGTTCAACATCATTCAAAGAAAAGTGGGAACGCGTGAGCAAAATCAGGAAAGCCCCACGAAAAACAAGAGAGCGAAAATTTCGACAAATTAATTGCTGTGTATGAATTAGGAGGTTCTATGCTTTTCTCTCAATTTTTTCAAAAAACGCTGGCAATCGCCGGTTTTCTATTGTTCTTAACAAATCTGGCTTCAGGACAATCTTATCGCTTTGGTCAGAATAAAGTTCACTATAAAAATTTTGACTGGGCGGTTTTCCGAACTGAACATTTCGACGTTCATTATTATGAAGAAGAGGAACAAGCCGCACACGATGCGGCCAGAATGGCGGAACGCGGCTACGACTATTTAAGCGACGTTTTTCAGCATGAATTCAAAGAACGCATCCCGTTGATTCTTTACGCCTCAGTCAATGATTTTCAACAAACCAACGTTGTCGGCGCGATTGGGCACGGCACTCGCGGCGTGACTGAGTCGTTGAAGGGGCGCGTTGCACTGCCGATCACCGGCTCCTATCGCCAATTCAATCACGTTCTTGTACACGAGCTCGTACACGCTTTCCAATTCGACATTTTACTAAACCCAGGCAATGCCGGGAAAAACGCCAAGGGCCTCGGCAACCCGCCGCTATGGTTTGTTGAAGGGATGGCGGAATATCTCTCAATCGAAATGGACACGATTACGCGCATGTGGGTGCGCGACGGCTTAATGCACAACAAACTGCTCACAGTCGACCAGCTAAATACCACTCAAGACATCCGCGTTTATCGCATCGGCGAATCGCTTTGGTACTACATCGGTGAAAAGCACGGCAAGCAAAAAGTCGGCGAGATTCTAAAATCAGCGGTGCAAATGGGGAGTATTCAAAAAGCCTTGTTAAAACACACCGGGTTAACCGCGAACGCCTTAACAAAAAAATGGCACGCCGCTATGCGCGAGCAGATGCTGCCTGAATCCGAAGACTTGCAAGAGTCCGCAAAAGTCGCGCAAAAACTAACGAAAAAACAGAACGCATTTCACAGCATGAATGTACTGCCGGCCATCAGCCCCGACGGCAAGCAAGTCGCATTTATGACGAACAAGAATTTGATTGACGACGTTGCCGTTTTGAAGGAAAACGCCGATGGCAAGTTCACGCAAAAGCATTTGATCAAAGGAAGCCGCAGCACAGATTTTGAAGCCCTGCGATATCTTGAAACCGGAATGTCCTGGTCGATGGACGGCAAGAAACTCGCATTTATTTCAAAAAGCGGTAAAGACGACGCTATTCATGTCGTCGACGCCGAGTCAGGAAAAAAATTGCGCAAACTCGTTTTTGACGATCTTAACGGTCTGCTCTCCCCCGCCTTCTCGCCCGACGGCAACGAAATCGTTTTTGTCGGCATAACGGGCGGACGCTCAGACCTTTACATTGTTGATATCGCAACAAAAGAACGCCAGCAATTGACGGCGGATCGCTATGCCGACATGCACCCCGCTTGGTCTCCCGATGGAAAACGCATCGCTTTTATTACAGACAGAGGCGAAGGAACGAATATCGACGACCTGCTTTTCGGCGATCTTGATTTGGCGCTATACGACATTGCAACGCGAGAAATCGAGCAAATAACTAATCTGAAGGGCAACACCATCAGCCCGCAATGGTCGCCGCAAAGCAATGAAATCGCATTTGTCTCCGACCATCAGGGCGTGTCGAATATTTACAAGCTTGATCTCGACAGCCGCGCAATTGAGCAAGTGACGGCCTTGAAATCCGGGGTCGCCGGAATCACGGAATTGACCCCGGCGCTTAGCTGGTCGGCGGATGGAAAATATCTGGCGTTCTCCTCGTTCGAAAAAAGCTCTTGGCAAATCTACCGCATGGAAATGCCTGAGAGCAAAAAGCCGTTCAAAATCTTTAAAGAAGACATAACGACGATGGCGTCAGTCACAACCGGCGAAAGCGTTGGCATCGTTGTTCTCAAAAACGCCGACGACGACACGCTCAAGAACGACAAGCCCTGGCTGCCTGAGCTGAAGGAACAAAACGACATTTATACTGGCTACACGCTCGAAAATGTCGATTCGGTGGAAGCGCGAAAATACAAGGCGCGTCCCTCATTTGACGGCGGATCCGTTGGCGCAAACGTCGGCGGGTATTTCGGCTCCACTGCCGGGCTTGGCCTGCAATTCAGCGACATGCTTGGCAATCATGTTTTGCAGGTTTCTACAGGTTTGCGCTTAAACTTGCTGAACTCCGACCTCGGTCTGGCCTACTTAAACCAGGGGCAGCGCTTGAATTTCGGCGCACAAGTTTTTCAATCGCGCTTAAATTACGCAGCATTCGCGACGTTCAATCAACTTGGCGTCGTTGAAGACAATTATCGCGGATTCAACGGTATCGTCCAGTATCCCTTTAATCGCTTTATGCGTATTGAACTGGGAGCAGGCCTAACCCGAGTTGACCGAAATTACCTGCTCGATACGTTCACCGGCAACAGACGAAATCGTGAACGGTCGGACGTCTTCAATGTAACGTTTGGACAAGCATACACAGCCTTTGTATTTGACAACACGGCGTACGGATTTATCGGCCCGCTCAGCGGCACGAGGGCCCGGTTTGAAGTTGAGCGCGCTTTCGACGATTTTTCATTCACGACGGTTTCAGCGGATTTCCGGCGGTATTTTCAAGTGAGTTCTCGTTCAACCCTCGCTTTCCGAGTACTTGGTCTCGGCAGCTACGGTCGCGACGCACAACTCTACGCCATTGGCGGTCCGTACACTTTTCGCGGCGCCGACTACAACTCGCTCTACGGCACCAAATTCGTTGTTCAGAATTTGGAATACCGCTTCCCGATGTTCCCGTTTGCTCCGGCGCAATACGACGCTTTCAGCGCGGCGCTCTTCTTTGACACGGCGGTGGCCTGGGGAATCGATGCGCCCGGATTTTCAACAGTCTCGCCTGACCTCGTTTCAACTGAAGACGGATTTCGTCTGAATGATTTGAAAGCCGCGTTTGGCGTCGGCGCGCGTTTCAACCTTGGGTACTTTGCCATAAAATATGACCTGGGTTTTCCAACCGATTTGCGCAACATCGACAAACCGGTCAGCCTGTTCTCGATAGGCGTGGATTTCTAAAATCATAACTTATGTTACGCGATAGCCGTGGCGCCGTAGAAACTCTCGTTAAAGTCATTCCCGCGCAGGCGGGAATCCAGGGGCTGTGCGCGATTGACTGGATTCCCGCCTGCGCGGGAATGACGCAAAAGTGACGTTTCTCAGGTGCTATTCGGAAAATTTCCGAAAGTGCGTAACATGAGATCATAACCGCACTTTTCCGGGCATAAAAAACGCGGATTGGCGCTCGTTTGCCAATCCGCGTTTTTTCTTTTTACATCACTGTGTTTTTAGAGAAATAAATTGCTATTAGGGGGGAGAATGATATATTCTTGGCGGGCTAAAAGCGAGAGCGGAAGGAGCGCACGCATGAGACTTACGGAGATACTTTCACTCGACGCTATCCTCGTCCCCTTGAAAACCGAAGACAAGTACGAAGCCATTAAAAAACTCGTTGCAAGCGTTGGCGACGCAGGGAGAATTGATGACGAAGCCCAGGTTCTAAAAGCGGTACTTGACAGAGAAGCGGTCATGAGTACAGGGGTCGGCGACGGCGTTGCCATACCGCACGCAAAAAGTGATGCGGCGCCGAGCCTGACGGCCGGCCTGGGAATTACCGAACGGCCTGTCGATTTTGAATCGATGGATAAAAAACCCGTTCAAATTATTTGGCTATTAGTCGGACCGCACGGGGCGACCGGGCCGCACATAAAAGCGCTCAGCCGAATTTCGCGGCTGATGCATGTCGACGATTTCCGACAACGTTTGCTGGCGGCTCAGACCTCCCGCGAGGTTTTTGAAATCATTTCAAAAGAAGAGCAGGCGGTTGCCGAGCTTAGGCATTCCTGAACAGTTCACACTCAAAAACCGTCCATATTTTTCGTCGCAATTGTTGCCGCCCAACCTTACAATTTGAGTTGCTTTATACGTACATCCTTGAATTTGAAACTTACTTTAAATGAATATTCTTAGAAAACTCAAGGGCACGCAAGATATTCTGCCCGCCGACTCGCCCAAATGGCTTTTTCTGGAAGAAACGATTCGGCGAACAGCGGCGCAGTACGCCTTCCAGGAAATTCGAACGCCGATGTTCGAACTTACCCAGCTTTTTGCACGTGGGGTAGGTCAGCTCACGGACATCGTGGCGAAAGAAATGTACACCTTTCAAGATATGGGCGGCAAGTCTCTGACTTTGAAACCGGAAAACACGGCGCCGGTCGTACGCGCCTATCTCGAAAACAATTTGGGCGCGCTGAAACCCGTTACGAAAGTCTTTTACATCTCCCCAATGTTTCGACAGGAACGCCCCCAGGCGGGTCGTTTTAGACAATTCCATCAATTCGGCGTTGAGATCATCGGCAGCGCGGAACCCTTCGCAGACGTTGAGTCGATCATGTTCGCCATCGACGTTTATGCTGCGCTTGGCTTGAAGTCGTTTAAAGTCAAACTTAATAGTGTCGGCGATGAAAATTGCCGCGATCAGTACAAAGAAATTCTCCGGGAATTCTTAAAGCCTAAACTCGAAAAATTGTGCGGTACATGCCAAACGCGGTTTGAAAAAAATCCAATGCGCATTCTCGATTGCAAAAAGCCGATCTGCAACGAGGAAACGCAAGACGCGCCCAAGATGCTTGATTATCTCGACGACGCATCCGCTTCGCATTTTGAAAGCGTCAAAGCGTTGCTGGAAGAAAACGGCGTCGCTTTCGAACTGGATCACCGCCTTGTCCGCGGCCTCGATTATTACACGCGCACAGCCTATGAAATCATCAGCGAAGACTTGGGCGCGCAAGACGCCTTATGCGGCGGCGGGCGCTACGATCTTCTTGCCGAACAACTGGGCGGAAAAAAAACGCCGGCAGTCGGTTTTGCCGCCGGGATGGAGCGCGCCTTGCTTGTTATGGAAAAAAGAGAACTGTTTCCAGACCTGATAAATTCAATTGATGTTTTTATTACAGCTTTGAGCGACAAGGCTCGATTTTTGGCGGCGAAACTGGCGCACGAATTACGCGGCTTAGGCCTGAGCGTTGAAACGGATTTACTTGGCCGCAGCTTGAAAGCGCAAATGAAAGAAGCGAATCGCTCCAGGTCGAGATTCGCCGTAATCATTGGCGAACAAGAACTCGAAAAAGGGAAAGTCGCGATAAGAGATTTGCAAAAAAGCGAACAATTCGAGATTAAAACCGAAGAATTATCCGAGAAAATGCAGGCGAAACTTTTAGAAACCGCCGACTCAATCGGTTCTGAGTAAAAGACTTATGACTTATATTCATATTTATCCTCAGCTCGCTCCGGAAGAATTCAAGAAGCACGACGGCGACAAAGCTTGTTTTTGCGAGCCGCAGGCGGTCGTTTTCAAAAGCAAGTGCTTCGTTTTTCATCGCCCGCCCAATGAAGATGAAGAACTGGTTTACGACAAAGAAACCTACGGTGACCTTCCGACGAAGTACAAAGAATTCGTCAAATCCTATGAAAGCCGGCTTGCTACAAAAGAAATCAAGAAAAAGCCTAAAGTTGAAAAAGACCCGAATTTTGAAGAAATCCCGGAAGAAAAAGCGCTGACCGGCGTTAGCCGAATCGATTCAAAGAACACGCACGGCTGGTTTGTGCGCGTTTATAAAGAATCAAAAACCCACAGCAAACTTTTTAGCGATTTAAAATGCGGCGGCAAAGAAAAAGCGTTGGAGCTGGCCATCGAACACCGCGATGAAATGCGCAAGGAACTGGGGCTCCCCGCCTTCAAAGTCGTTCCCGGACTTGAGATTGAGCAAAAACCCAAGCGATTACGCGGCCCCAAAGGAAAGCGCAAAAAAGGCAAGCGCTACACTGTTGTTCGCAATCTCAGGAAATACAATAAAAGCAAAACCGGCGTCGTCGGCGTTTATCGTTCTTCAAAAGGCGAAGGTTACGAATACTACATGGTCAGCTATCAGGCCCGCAGCAATCAACGGAAGACCAAAAGCTTCTCCATCGAAAAGCACGGCGAAGAGGGTGCGTTTGATCTTGCTTGCGAATTTCGCGAAGAATATCTAGAAAAGAAAGTTTACGGGCCGCGAATTTCTTAGAGGACAACAGAAATCCTCCTTTCTTTTTCCCTTCCATCGTCCTCTTGAATGCTGCGTTTTTTGCTGACGTAGACCCAGCCCTAAAAACCTGATGCTCGAAAAATTTCTATATTTTTACCAGCGAGTTGATTAATTCCATTCAAAAGGAGTCAAGCGATGGCCGTTCTCCCGCCTATCAATTTCAAAAAATGGATCGACGACAACCGACATTTGTTAAAGCCGCCTGTAGGCAACCAATGCGTTTATCAGGAAGCTGAAGATTTTATCGTCATGGTAGTAGGCGGGCCGAACAAGCGTAAAGATTTCCATTACAACGAAGGGGAAGAGTTTTTCTATCAAATTGAGGGCGATATTACTTTGCGGATTATTGACGACGGCGAGACGAAGGATATTCCGATTCGTGAAGGAGAGATTTTTTTATTGCCTCCCAAAGTGCCGCATTCGCCGCAACGCCCGGAAAATACCGTCGGCCTGGTTATGGAAAAAAAACGGGCGGAAAAAGACACGGACGGCTTCATGTGGTTTTGCGAAAACTGCAATGAAAAACTTTATGACGAATACTTCCACCTCGAAGATATTGTAAAACAATTGCCGCCCATCATGGAGCGATTCTACCAATCCGAAGAACACCGCAAGTGTCAAAACTGCGGCGCAGTCATGGAGCCGCCCGTTAAAAAATGACGGATTTCCTCAAAATCGATATTCACACGCATATTTTGCCTGAAAACTGGCCGAACTTGCGAGAGCGCTACGGCTACGGCGGCTTCGTGCAACTGGACCACCATTGCGCCGGCGCTGCGCGGATGCACATCGACGGCAAGTTTTTTCGCGAAGTTCAAAGCAACTGCTGGGACCCGCAAGTGCGGCTTGAAGAATGCGCGGCGCACAATGTGAACGTTCAGGTTTTGTCCACGGTGCCGGTCATGTTTAATTACTGGGCTGATGCTGAGCACACGCTGGATTTGTCAAAAATTTTGAATGATCACATCGCTGAAATTGTGGACGAATACCCAACGCGTTTTATCGGACTCGGCACAGCGCCCATGCAAGCGCCGCACTTGGCGATTAAAGAAATGGAGCGCTGCGTCAAAGAACTCGGGCTGCGCGGCTTACAAATCGGCACCCACATCAATGCGTGGAATCTAAACGACGAGCGCTTGTTCGACGTTTTCCAGGCGGCGGAAGAACTGGACGCCGCGATTTTCGTCCATCCGTGGGACATGATGGGCAAAGAAAAAATGCCGGATTACTGGCTGCCGTGGCTGGTCGGCATGCCGGCGGAAACGTGCATGGCCATTTGTTCGATGATTTTTGGCGGGGTGTTCGAGCGCCTGCCGAAATTGAAAGTCGCATTTGCTCACGGCGGCGGCTCCTTCCCCGGCACGGTCGGCCGCATCGAGCACGGATTCAACGTTCGCCCCGATCTTTGCGCCGTCGACAATAACGTTAATCCGCGAGAATACCTGGGACGCTTTTGGGTCGATTCACTCGTTCACGATCAACAAGCCTTGAATTTCCTGATCGACGTCATGGGCGCTGACAAAGTCGCGCTTGGCACGGATTACCCGTTTCCTCTGGGCGAATTAGAGCCGGGAAAACTGATCGAATCCGTAACCGAATTCCCCGACGAACTCAAAGCTCAGCTCCTTGGCGGAACCGCGCTGGAATGGCTTGGGCTGGAGCGGAGAAAATTTCTTCCATGAGGTTGTTCGCGCAAATTGAGGCAACAAAGTACGAGATTTTGACCGAGCAAGCAGTTGAAATTTCCATTCCTTTGCGATTCAACGGCAAGCAGCCAAACGCCTACGACGTTCCCGCCGCAACCGCAAAACCCTACAAAGACGGAAACTTCGTTGGCGATACGCGCCAGGGCGGCGGTTGCAATTTTGAAGAATATCGCCTGATTCCACATTGCAACGGCACGCACACCGAGGGCGTCGGGCATATTGCTTTGGAGAGAATTTCAATTGACAAAATCATTCCAAATGGTTTCATTCCGAGCACCTTGATCACGGTTGAAGCGCAAACAGCGCGCACAATTTCCGACAGCTGCCAGCCCGTTCCGGATCCGCAAGACCAAATCATCACGTCTCAAGCCCTCCTTGAAGCTTTACGAACCGTTGATCGCCTGTTTTTGGATGCGCTCATTATTCGCACAACCCCGAACGATTTATCAAAAGTTTCCCGGCGCTACACGGCTTCACCGCCGCCCTATTTTTCCAATGAAGCGATGACGGAAATCTCCAAACTCGGCGTCAATCACTTGTTGGTGGATTTGCCTTCCGTCGATCGCGCCATCGACGGCGGGTTGTTGAGTAACCATCATATTTTCTGGAATATTGAACAAGGAAGTCACGAGGTCAAGCCGAACGATTTCTCAAAAAAAACAATCACGGAGTTGATTTTCGTTCCAGACGAAATTGTAGACGGGAAGTATTTTTTGAGCTTGAGTGCGCCGCATTTTGTAGCGGACGCCGCGCCAAGCCGCCCCATTCTGTTTCCTGCAAAACTTACTGACGCTTAACGGCGTTCGGCCAAAAGGGCCCGAAGAGGAGGAGTACGAGGTCGCTGCAAAATTTTTGTATGCGACCTCTTTGTTTTTGGTCACCCCTCGCCTGACAGACGTTTTAACTTTGGCTTCCGCCACCCCCGCCATTCATAGCCAATCGCCAGCAAAGCCAGGATGAAAATACTGATCCAAAGAACGTCCGTTATCCACCCGTCATTAAAACGCGTCACCCATGCTCCAACCATCACTGCGATAAGCAGCGAAGCGCCGTATGTGGCCGTCCAGGGCGTTAGAATCATAACGCCTCCCAGAATTTCCAAAACGCCGACGCCGACTCGGAGCCATTCCGGGTAACCCCATCTTTTGAACGGCGCGGCCCAAAAGCCTTCCGGGTCGAGCTTGGCGGCGCCGGCCTTTATGTACATATAGGCCAGGTAGAGGCTCATCAAAACAACCACGACGCGCCATACTTTTTTCCACAACATGGTAATCCTCCAATTTGAAACTCTCCACCTGACACTTTTTTGTAAACTGCATTTTCGAGCCGTCGCAAGACCCCGTTTTGTCATTCTGCAGGAATCTTTGTTATCGCCCAGTACAAATCATGCTCAAGGGTCGGATCAAACAAGATGCTTCCAGCATGACAATTCCGGCCTTTTTCGCCAGTTTTAGAAGCCTATACAAAAAGTGTCAAGTAGTGAATTTGAAAAAATTTCTTGCCGCAAAAAAATAAAATGTTCGTTTTGATTTTGAAGGGCGGCGGGATGTTTGGGATGGATTTGGGACGGGCGTGAAAGGAGGATTTTCCCCAACTGCTCGAAGCGGCGCCGAAGGCTTATGTCTTGCACTCCAAAAACTCGTTCTTCAAGTCTTCCAAAACGGCGCGAGAAACCGGGATTTTGAATTGGCGATCCTTTAAGATAAGGTAAGATTGTCGTTTGTTTCCCTCAAGAGACGCCGCGTTCGCCAAATTTACAATAAATGAACGATGGCATCGGAAAAAACCGGATGCAGGAAGTTGCCGCTCTATATTTTTCAAGCTGGATCGAAGCAAAACTTCTGCGTTCGCGTTACCATTCTTTTGTACAATTCTCACATAGTTTTCGCAAGCCTGGATATAAAGCAAATCTTGAAAAAAAGCCTGCACTGTTTCATGACCGCTCTCCGCTTTCAAAAGAATGAAATCGCTGTCACCGACTTGTGAAGGAGGCTTTTGAAAAGCCGCCCCGCGCTTAGGGAATGCTCTGCTAATGTAGCTGACCATGGCGCAAAACGGGATCAGGATAACGGCAAGCACAAGAGCGCTTTTCATCAGCTCCCACATCAATTGCAGGTTCAGGCTATACTCCAATACTTGCGCCCAGTAAGTCGCACTGATGAGCACGACCATGAAAAAATTCAAAAGTTCCCAGACCAGCTCACGCCCCAAATTCCAACGATTTGTCCGAAATAAATTGGGAAGCATTCTTGGAAAAAACGCCTGATTTCCGATTAACACAAAGAAGGCGATCAATCCGAAGCCGGACAGTGCAAGGCTCTCGTTGGGCAATTCGACATTCGCCAATCCGAAGGGCTGAAATACAATCATGAAAACAGGAATGAAAATGCTGAAGATGAGAATGTACCAAAGATTGCGGGAGAGCTCTTTGTAAAAAGGAATCGGGCTTGTGAAAACATTGAGGACTTTATTCAACATGACGAAGGTCGTTTGATAAGCTCAATCCGAATCTGCCTAAAGTAAAAACCAGGCGAGCACGCCGCAAAAAATCGCCGCCCAAAGCGCTTTTTCCGGTTTCATTTTATTGCCCCACATGAAGACAAAGCCCACCGCCGCTCCCAGCGCCATCCATCCCAGCCGCCAGCGCAAGGAAGACTTTGAAAAATTCTCCGGCAGCCATCTTGTCGGCGAAAGATCGGCCAGTTCGAGCCTGCCGGTAAGCACAAAAATGGCGAGGATGATAATCACAAGAATCAAAAATGCGTTGATCGATTTGGCGTCCATGAGAATTTTGTTGGTTGAAACGTCAAATTCACCTTAAACAAACGACTCGAACTTTTGCCTTCGTTTGTAGCGAGGGTTAGAGCGAAAAACGTTCGCCTGTTTCGGCAACGTGAAATCCTGCCTGTTCGATTTCTTTGCGCGCCGCGCCGTTTTTGTCAAGAGCCGGGTTGGTGTGATTAAGATGAATAAATGTGATTTTGCCTCTCTCCGAGCTTGGCAATTCCGAAAAACGCTGCATTGATTCGACGATAAACGGATGTGGGAAGCCGGACATGTCCCTGCCGCCGACTTCTGCAGATGCGAAAAAACTGCCGTCAAGATAGGCGCGGTCAACCTCGGCGACTTTGTCTTCGATCCGTGTTTGCCATTTTTCCCATTTGTCAATGTCCGGGATAAACATCACCGATTTTTCGGGGCCGGAGATAACGTAGCCGACCGTTTCAGTGTATTCGTCGCGGTGCGGCACGAGGAACGGCGTGATTTTGATGCGCGCATTCAGCGTAGTTTCTTCACCGTCCTGCAAAGGTTTTATTTCGATATTTTCCATGCGCAAAAGTTGATCCCACGGCCCGGAATTGGAAAGATAACTTTGCATTCGCGGCATCGCGTAAACCGGCACGCTTTTGCTCGCCATCGCTTCAAAGCCGAGATGGATCAGGCCGGTGTAATGCCCCATGTGTCCGTGCGTCAAAAGCACGCCGGAGATTGGATCGTCGTTTTTGCTTGGCGCGATTTCGTTGATGAGTCGGAGTTGATCTTTAAAATCAGGGGTGGCGTCAATAATCCAGCGTTCGCCGGACTGAGGATCAACAATCCCCAAAGACGAAACCATTTTTCTTTTTGACGGATCGTCCCAGGCCGCTCGACAGCATTCTTTCTCACAATTCGCCTGCGGCAGTCCGGCGTCTTGCGCCACGCCTAAAACGACGACAAACGGAGCCGTATCCGCAATCGGAGGCTGCTCGGTTTGAGACGAGCACGAAAACAAAAGCACAACGACGCAAACGAGTATAAACACAAACTTTGACTGTGCGGCCAGCCCCAACCGCCGCTTCATTTTTAATGAATCCATCTAACTCCCGCCGCTTTCCGGGTAAATTTTCGCCATGTAATTGAAGGACGTTTGAATCAATTCTTCCAATACGGCTGCGTCAACGTCTGCGAGTTTTTTGATGTAAAGACAGCCTTTGCCCGTCTTGTGTTTTCCCAGGCTTTGCATTAGTTCATTGTATCGTGTAAATCCGGGCATGCAGTAAATGGTCAGGTTTTGTTTCCTTGGCGAAAAGCCAGTGCGGAACCAGTCGCCCTCTCTGCCGCTGGGATATTTGTAGTGATAACTTCCAAAACCAACAAGGCTTGGGCCCCACATTTTCGGCGCTTCGCCGGTGATTTTGCGCATCATTTCAAGGATCGTGAAACTGTCTCGGCGCTTCGTTTCGTCTTCAACGCCGTTCAAAAAATCTTCAACGCTTGCTTCGTTTGGCTTGGTCTTGAGTTCCGCCAATTTGATGCTCCATTTATTTTTTCGAGAACGCGAAGTAGATGCAAGTAGCCAAAGCTGAATTTTTATGCAAGCGGATTCTCGCTAAACAGCTTTCTACGGCGTCAAACGTTTCAGCGTTTGATAGAACGTAGGAGTTCACAATCTTGAACCCCTGCCTGCTTGTTATAGCTCAAGTTGGAACCAATCTAAACAGGAGTGCAAGGCTTTTCTTGCTATTCCTTTGCAAGCTTTCTCAGAACCGTTCGATTTTTACTGAAATTTGCCGTGTTATCCATTTGAGCGGAATGGAAGGCAAAGCAAGCTTTGCACTCCGAACGCTTTCCGTTTGTAAGCGCGTCAAAACGGCGCTTTTACTGGAAGGTCAAAACTTGGGTTATTATGCTATGCGTCAAGAAATTCAACGCTTGACAAACCGACCGCCAATCGCGTATCATGAAGCTGTACAAATTCAATGAACCCTTCCTAAAAAGGCGAACAATGCCATGACGCCGCTGACGTATCTTTTTTATGATATTGAAACGACGGGGATGAACCGCGCTTTCGATCAAATCATCCAATTCGCATCCATTCGCACCGACGCGCGTCTGAACGAAATTGACCGGTACGAAACGATGATCAAATTGCGCCCGGACACGATTCCCTCGCCCGGCGCCATGATCACCCATCGCATGCCCATCGAAAGAATCAACGCCGGCTTGTGCGAATACGATGCGGTGCGGCAGATTCACCGGTTGGCCAACGAACCGGGCACGATCAGCGTCGGCTACAACACGCTCGGTTTTGACGATGAATTTTTGCGTTTCGCGTTTTACCGCAATTTGCTGCGCCCGTACAGCCACCAGTACAAAAACGACTGCGGGCGCATGGATATTTTGCCGATGAGCACGATTTTCTGGCTTTACAAAAATGACGTCATCGACTGGCCGGAGCTGGAAGACGGCAAGCCAAGCTTGAAATTAGAGTTGATCAGTGCGCTCAATGAGCTGGCGGAAGGCCCGGCGCACGACGCCATGGTGGACGTGGAAGCGACGATTGAACTGGCGCGGCGTTTTGCCGGCAATGAAAAAATGTGGAATTTCCTGCGCGGCTATTTTCGCAAAAAAACCGATGACGGGCGGGCGCAGACATTGCCAGTTTCCTTTCACACGGATGCGGGTTTGCACCGTTACGCGCTCTACGTAAGTAATGAGTTTGGCGCGGCGCAGCTCTACCAGACGCCGGTGCTTGGCATCGGCCCTTCCATTCCCTATTCAAACCAAACCTTGTGGCTGCGTCTCGACAGACCGGAATTGCAGGAGACAAAAATTGAAGACGTCGCGGAAACGACTTGGGTGATTCGCAAAAAGTTTGGCGAGCCCGGCATTCTGCTGCCGCCGAAAGAGCGCTATCTGGAACGGCTTGATGAAGATCGATTGAAGCTTGTTGAAGAAAATCTCGCGTGGTTGAAATCAGAAAACGACCTTTTTCAGGAGATCATTCGTTATTACCGCGAATATGAATACCCGGAAGTCCCGAACGTCGACGCGGACGCGATGCTTTACTTGCAAGGCTTTTTGACGGACACGGAACGCTTAACCTGCGAAGCTTTTCATAACGGCCCGCTGGAACGGAAGATCGAACTCATGACCGCCTTTGAGTCAAACATTTCGCAAGAACTGGCGGGGCGCATTTTAATTCGCAACTACCCGGGAGAATTGCCCGGCTGGCTGCAACGGCAGGCGGAAGATTATCTCACTTATGTTGATCCGGAATCACCTGAAAACGCGCCGGTAGACTATCGCGGCAAAAAACGATTGCTTCCCGCGCAAGTTCTTGAAGAAGCCGCAAAACTTCGCGACGAGCGGGAGTTGGATGCGCAGCAGCTTCAACTGCTTGCAGAACTGGAAGTTTACTTGAAAGAAAATTTTTCGTGAAACCATTTTATCGACGAGAATGCTGAATGAAAAAAGTGCTTTTTTTCGCCTTTTGTTTTGGCGCTGCAACTGCAAGCGCACAAGCGCCCAATAATACGCTCAAATCCGTGGTTGATTCGTTTCGCGTCGCTTACCAGATTCCAGCCGTTGCCGCGAGCGTGATCACGCCGGACACAATTCTATTTGGCTTGAGCGGTTCGAAAAAAATTGAGTCGCAGGAAGAAGTCGAGCACAAATCGCTTTTTCATCTCGCTTCAAACACAAAAGCGATTACGGCGACGCTCGCCGCAAAACTGGTTGAAGCTGGAAAAGTTAGCTGGACAGACAAGCTCGTCGACGTCATCCCGGAATTGGACGGCGTTGTAAAACCCGATTATCGCGACGTGACTCTGGAGCAGTTCCTCGCCCACCAGGGGAAGGTGCGCCCGTTCGAAGACGACGGCAGCAAAGAATGGAAAAACATGCCCAAAACTATCTCAAACGCGGAGAACCAACGCCTGGAATTTGCAAAGTACGCTTTGAGCCTGCCGCCCATTAAAGCGAAAAAGTCGGGCGTGCCGTACTCCAACGGCGGGTACATCGTCGCAACGGCGATGCTCGAAGCGGCGAGCGGTAAAAGCTGGGAAGCACTCGTCGGAGAATTGTTCGATGAATTGGGGCTGGAATATTTCATCGGTTTTCCGAGCCAAAAGAGTGCGCAGGAAACTTTCGGACACCAAAAGACGCGCCGCTCCTACAAATCCATCCCCCCGGAAAAAGAATACCCTCTGGAAAAGTTCTTCGCGCCGACGGGGAACTTGTCGATGAGTGTTCACGACTTTTCAAAATTCATTCAACTGCATTTGCAAGGATTGCTGGGAAACGATAACTTTTTGCAACCACAAACATTTCAAAAACTGCATTTTGGCTTTTCCGGATACGCACTGGGCTGGTACAACGGCAATATCGGAGCTTCGAAGCAAAAGTTCAGCTATCACGGCGGCAGCCTGGGGACGTATTCTTCGGCGGTGATGGTCAGCGCGGACAGAGAGGTCGCCATTATCGTTTTAGTGAACGCGGACAACAAAGACGTGAGCGAACTGAAAAATAAGCTGCGAGAATATTTTTGGAAACAATACGGCGGGCTGCAATAGACGCTGGAAGACCACTCAAAGAATCGAACATTGCAATTATTCGAGAAAAATGAGTCGGATAAATTGGAGAATAACTAACGATGGCGGAACCGCTAAAGAATTATTTCGGCCCTGAGATTCCAAAAAAGATTGCGGGCATGATTTCATCGGTCATGCCGGACTTCGATGCTGACGGCTTTGTCCGCGACGCACTTGACGGCTACGATGAACTCGAGCTCACCCCGCGCGGCTGGAAAATAGCCAGGACGCTGCGCAAATACTTGCCGGAAGATTACGAAGCCGCGATTGAAATATTGCTCGCTTCGCTTGGCCCCAGAATCAAAAGCCTTGAAGGCAATGGAATGGCGCCGTTTCTCTACATGCCGCACGTGTTTTTTGTCGCCGAATTCGGGCTGGAACATTTCGAAGCGTCGATGCGGGCGCAGTACGAGTTGACGCAAAGATTCACCGCGGAATTCAGCATTCGCGCATTTCTGGATCGCTATCCGGAGAAGACGTTGGAGCGTCTCCGAGAATGGACGCACGATCCCAACCTCCACGTTCGCCGCCTCGTCTCCGAAGGGACGCGCCCGCTTTTGCCCTGGGCGCCGCGTCTGCGCCGTTTTCAAAAAGACCCGGCCCCTGTGCTGGAATTGCTCGAATTGTTGAAGGATGATCCTGAGCTTTACGTGCGCCGCTCGGTGGCGAACAATTTGAACGACATCGGCAAAGACCATCCCAAGATTCTTGTGGAGACAGCGCGCGGGTGGATGAAAGACGCTTCAGAAAATCGAGAATGGCTTGTCCGGCACGCGCTGCGTTCGGCGATTAAGCGCGCCGATCCCGGAGCGCTCGCCATTTTGGGCTATGAGGGCGCCGATAATATTTCTTTCAATGAGGTTTCGCTTTCGCCTGCAAAACCTGCCATCGGGCAATCGGTTGTCCTGAGTTTTGAAGTGAAAAATGATGACGCAAAAAAACGCCGCCTGCTCATCGACTGTCGCGTGCATTTTATCAAAGCCAACGGCAAAACCAGTCCCAAGGTCTTTAAGCTGAAGACCGCTGAACTCGCACAGGGAGAAAGCGTCAAGATTCAAAAGTCGATTTCACTGGCTCAATTGACGACGCGAAAACATTATCCCGGAACGCACCAGGTCGAGGTTGTTTTAAACGGCGTTACCAAGCCGCTTGGCGCGTTTGAACTGGTGCAAAATTAAGCATGCAATTTTTGCAAACCTGAGAACAAACTGAAGTTTGAACTACAAACCACAGTGCTCTCGTTTTTCTCTGAGCGTTGAGAAAGCACTGTGGTTTGTAGTTCACGCTTTAGCGTGTCTTTCATCACGCGTTCTGAGGCGGACTTAACCTTGTAATGCTAATCGTTCGAGACAAAAAATGATAAATCATCGTCATCTCGGCCCGCTTCGAACGCCCTTCGTATAATATTCGCTTTTGAAAAAATGTTGATGTTGCGATAATGCGTTGTTGAATCCGCTTATTTCTGATTGAGACGAAACGAAATTCCGGTTGAGGAGGAGAGGGTGCGATATCATTCAAGCAAAGCCGCCGGCGCGTGCAAAGTCTTTTGGGGATTCATTACAGTTTTTATTTTTGGATGCGACGCAATAAATCAGGGCAATTATGACGACTCCTGGCTTGGCGAAGCGGCGCAAAAAGAATGGCGGTTCTATCTTGGGGATCACGCGAGCCAACAATATTCTGTCTTAGACCAAATTAACACCTCCAACGTCCAGCAGCTCGAAGTCGCCTGGACTTACCGTTCCAACGACGGCAAGCCCGCTTTTGGTGAAATTCAATGCAATCCAATCGTCGTCAACGGCCTGCTTTACGGCAGCACGCCTGAAGCCAAAATTTTTGCGCTCAATGCCGGAACGGGGGAAGAAATCTGGACTTTTGATCCGCAAAAGATCGATAAGCGTGACAGGCAAGGCCGTCATCGCGGCGTGATGTATTGGCAAGATCGCGATGACAAGCGCCTGATTTTTACCTCCGGGCCGCATCTTTACGCGCTCAATGCGCTCACGGGAGAAATAATTTATACTTTCGGCGATAGCGGGCGCGTCAGCTTGCACGAAGGCCTCGACCGCGACGTGACCGGCCTTGCGGTGGACTCGGCGACGCCGGGCGTGATTTATAAAAATCTTCTAATTTTAGGCTCCCGAGTAGCCGAAGGTAACGCCGCCGCGCCTGGGCATATTCGCGCCTACGACGTTCGCACCGGCAAGCGCGAATGGATTTTTCACACTATCCCCCACCCTGGCGAATTTGGCTACGACGCCTGGCCGCCGGACGCCTGGAAAAAACGCGGCGGGGCCAACAATTGGAGCGGCATGACGCTGGATCGAGAACGCGGAATCGTGTTTATCCCAACGGGTTCGCCGTCATTCGATTTTTACGGCGGCAACCGCAAGGGCGCGAATCTGTTCGGCAATTCGGTTATCGCGCTCAATGCCGCAACGGGCGAACGAATCTGGCATTACCAAACCGTGCGCCACGACGTTTGGGATCGCGATATTCCCGCTCCGCCAAACCTTGTCACGATCAAACGCGACGGCAAGAAGATCGAAGCCTTAGCGCAGATCACCAAGTCCGGACATGTGTTTATTTTTGATCGAGAAACCGGCGAGCCGTTGTTTCCGATTGAAGAAAAGGAATATCCGGCCAGCGACCTCGAAGGCGAAGAAACCTGGACGACGCAGCCTTTGCCGACCAAGCCGCCTCCTTTTGCCCGCCAGATTTTTCGCGAGCAGGACGTCACAGATATTTCACCGGAATCTCATGAATTTGCCTTGAATCGATTCCGGGAAGTGCGCAGCAACGGGCAGTTCATCCCGCCGAGCCGTGAGGGAACAATGATTTTTCCAGGTTTTGACGGCGGCGGCGAATGGGGCGGGGCCGCGTACGATCCTGAGAGCGGAATCATGTACGTCAACTCTAACGAAATGCCGTGGATTTTGACGATGGTGCCGGTCAAGCCGACGACCGCCAAGGCCGGCTCGGCGCTGGGAAAGAATTTGTATATGACGCAATGCGCCGTCTGTCACGGGCCGGATTTGAAGGGCGACGCCGCGAAGGTTTATCCTGGATTGCTTGGGCTCAAAGAGCGCTCGCCGCGCGACAGCATCATGCACATCATCGAGAACGGCCGCGGCGTGATGCTGCCGTTTAAGTTCATTTCCGAAAAGGGGCGGAACGCTATCACAGACTATATTTTAACCGAGGGCAAGGAAGACGACGACGCTGACTCAGAACCGCAGGAACTGCCGGAAATCGCCTACGTTTCGACCGGCTATCATCGCTTCGTTGATCCTGACGGCTACCCGGCGATCAAGCCGCCCTGGGGCACGCTCAACGCCATTGATTTGAACAAGGGGGAGATTGTGTGGCAGGTTCCGCTCGGCGAATTTGAAGAACTGACGAAAAAGGGGATTCCGCAAACCGGGACGGAAAACTACGGCGGCCCGGTTGTCACCGCTGGGGGATTGATTTTTATCGCAGCCAGCAAAGATGAAAAATTTCGTGCGTTCGACAAGAACACTGGCGAAGTGTTGTGGGAAACGAAATTGCCGTTCGGCGGCTACGCCACGCCCGCGACCTATGAGTACGACGGCAGACAATACGTTGTCATTGCCTGCGGCGGCGGAAAAATGGGCACAAAGCCCGGCGACGCCTACGTGGCCTTTGCATTGCCGGAATAGAATTCCCCACTGCAATTATGATCAAAAGGGTGTTAGTTTGGTACTGATAACAGATTTTATCAATAGTAAAATAGGGGTGAAAACCATTCACTCTCACCATCAATAGCCAACTGACTTCATTGTTATGTTTGTGAAAGACATCGAGTTTTTTAGCACTTTATTTAAAGATTGGGACTTTATGTTCCCATGAAATATTCCATAGCGCATCGGCAGCATGCGTTCTCACGCCATGGTCTTCATCTCGGAAGAGTTCGACAAGAGCCTCAATAGTGCGTTTGCTTTTGATCTTGCCCAGAGCATCAACGGAGGACAAACGCACGCCTACATCAATATCCGACAAGGTAGTTATGAGGGCATCAACCGTACGTTCGCTCTTAAGTCTGCCTAGTGATGAGGCGGCATTAGCACGGATGTCCCTATTTTCATCCACTAAGACTTCGACAAGGGCATCCACGGCGCGTTCGCAATTGGCATCGCCCAGACCTCTAACAGCAGTCAAACGTATATCCTCATCTGGATCCCATAAGGCTGTGACAAGGGCATTAATTGCATGTTCGGTATTAATCTTGCCCAGCGCAGAGGCGGCGGACGAACGCACATCTTCGTCAATATCCCGTAAAGCAGTGATAAGGGCATCAACTGTGCGTTCGCTTTTAATAATTCCCAGAGCCTCGGCAGCAACCCAGCGCACATCTTTGTGCGTATCTCGCAAGGCGTTGACAAGAGCTTTAATAGTGTGCTCACTTTTAATACTCCCCAGAGCTCCGGCAATCTCATCGAACACTTCATCACTTACAGCTTCCCTTGAAGATTCGATAAGGGCTTCAACGGCGCGTTCGCGCAAATCCCAATTTTTTGCTTCCCGGATAGTCTTAAGAAGTTCGAAAACGGTTTGTTCGATTCTGATGTTATCCGGGACCTCTGTGACGATTTGGGGCTCATCTGGTCGCCGAAAGGCTTTAGGATCGGGGTGTTCACTTTTGGAAGCAGTCAGCGCCCAAGAAATCCAATCTAACGCCCAGTAGACGGCAGAACGTAAAGACAAATCTTCATTTTGTCGTAGGGCCTGTAAACACACTGACACAGCGCGTGCGCTTCTCATATCGCCAAGCTTTTCGGCAACGATTTGAGCTAACTCTGCATATTCTGTTTCCCTCATAGTTTTAAGAAGGTCTGGAACTTTCTTGATGTTGTCCTTTCCCGCAGCATACTTTATGAAACCTACCATCCTACCTAGTGCCGAAGCAGCATAAATTTGCAAACTCCAATGTTCTGTCCCTTTCAGGGACTGTAGGATACCATAAACTGCGCCTTCGCTTCTAATTCTGACTAGCGCTTGAGATGCAAAATCAGCCAAATAAGCATGCTCGCCTCTTTTTAGTTTGGCGATTGACTTTGAATAAAGCCTCATGATTTGGATGAGAGGATTGACAGTCCGTTCGCTTCTGATGTCTCCCAACATTTTACAAATGAAGTCATTTAAAACAGGACCGCTTTGCGGGTTAAGACTGTCTAATAGCGTTATACCAAGCTGTTCTTTCACCTGGTGGGTGAGTGATAACTGGTTGATTATAGAACGGATAACCGATCTATGTAAAGTCGAGATGGTACTATCTTGAACGACCACCATTTGAATTACGCTACAGATTATTGGTAAGGTACTTCCACTCAGATGGTTTGTGCCGTCGGCTGCGCCTACGAATTTTGCCTTAAGGTAAAGCATTGAGTGGAAAACATCGTCGCAATTTTGATCAACAGCATCGAGCAAAAGCTGTACGTCGATATTTTCTATGCCAGATAGAAACGTCAACATTTCCCACCATTCAGGGGCGAACCAAAATACGCCACCCGGCTCTCCTGGTCGTTTTTTCGCCTTTTCAGCAATCCATGTGCGATAATTGTTTTTATCCAGCGCCAAGCCGCGAGCCGCGCTATACTCGAACAGCGTACGGTGCAAAAAACTCGTACATGGGTCTTTGTCCTGGTTATCTCGTCGGCCAGAGGAAACCAAGACGCCGACCTTTTTCAGTTCTTTGAAGAAGCGATTGTTCCTATCGTTGATTCCAGCTTGTTTACAAGCGGCCTTCCACTCGATATTTGAAAATCGATTTTTTTCGCGCCACTTTGCGTCATTATCGTTTTCATTGTATTTTGCTTCCTGAGTGTTAGAAAACATTGGCCAAGCGATGCAGTGCAACTTGTTCTGCCAATCTCTGATGTCCTCGTCTTCATCTCCCCAGAAAGGCTCAACATTCCGCCACTTTCCTGAAAAAATGTGATCCATTATCTTAATGTAAAGCCCGACGCTAGTTGTGTTCTTGTCGATTTTCGTGTCAGGGTCGTCGCATAGCGAGCATGCGAAGTTCAGCAAAAGCGGCGACTCGCAGGCATAATCGAGTGACCTGTTATCATCGAGCAGGTTGAGCATGCGTTCGCACTTTTCTGAGTCTCTGGCGAAAAACTTACGGACAAGCTGCTGTTTTTCGTCATCGTCAAGCGTCGCCAGCTCGACCTCGGTAAGCATCATCGAACCAAGATTATCTTGGAATTTAAGCCAATCCATCGTTCGGCATGTCATCATCAAACGTCCCTTACCAATCCATGCATTGAGTGCCCGCAGCTTTTCCCTCAAGACGCTTTTGGTTTCCGAAATCTCATCCAGCGCATCTATGACGATGCAAATTCTGGATTCTTCGAACCACTGCAAAAACGCTTGAGACAATTTGCCCTTGACTTTATTGCATCGTATAGATTCAAGAATACAATCAGGAACGGATGCAGATTGTATCAGTTCGTTTGCTGTAATCCAGATCGGCAGTAAACCGACATCTTTGAGCCCGGCGCCAGCAGCCAAAGCGCCTCGAGCTTGTAGCGCAATTTTCAAAACCGACTGCCGCGAAAGGAAGGTCTTGCCGGAACCGGGGGCCCCTTTGAGTACAAGCGGTTCTCGAGCGCGCTCGAACACATCGGACCACGGTTCTTTCAGTCGGCGCTCACGCTCAATTGGCAGTTCATATTTTTGGTACTCCATCTCTTCAAGAACGGAACGATGTTGCCTTCTTCTAGGATCGTTTGGGTCGAACGTTTCATCTTTAGCTTCAATTTTGCGTGTGTAGACTGAAGTATCGATTGCAATATCTCGACTCCTCCTTGCTGGGTTCCGTCCTTGAACTGCGTCCAAGTCTTCGATCAACTTGTTCAAGTAGTGGATCAAGTCCGTCGCCGCCTGTGAGCGGACATCGGCGCAGTCGGCGAGTGAACCCACGATTTCTGGAACAATCGCCTCATCCTTCACAGCAGCGTCCCGGTTTTCCGGGGCCGCAACAATAATTTTGTCAAAAAAAGAATGAACGGAGTCTTTGTTCCGCGCATTGGCCGCAGCCACCGCACGCGTTTTAGCCTCCACGCCTCCAACTTTTTGCAACTTGCCGCCTGTATCAATCGCCGCGATGACGATCACACGCGTATCGGGCTTGGTTCCTCGTAATAAGTGAAGCCAGCCAAGAGCCGCCGCGCCTCCGGCGGATGGGCCGCCCAAAGGCTTGGCAGGCGGATCGATAATGCGCCAACATCCGTCGACGTTGCAGTTATCAACATGTCGTCTTGCCGCGCGCCAAGCCGTCTCAACGGCGTCAATAAAATTATCTTCAATAAGGTTGTCTTTTTCGCAGGATGTTATTCTGAACGGATTGTCTGGATGATGATACACGTTTCCCGTACCGCCCCGACACAATTTCAACTCAAAATGGCAGATCGCGCCGTCGGTATCGACCACGCACGCAAATGGTATTTGGAGCTTTTCCCCCGAGCGGAAGGCTAGAATGAAGCGCCAACTATCTTCCTCATCCTTGCAGATAAAATCCGGTTTGTCGCTCGAAACGTCGAATGCCGCACGCGTTTTGAATTCTCGGCTGTGAAGAGCACACCATGTCAACCGTTGAGCGATAGTCAATTGCTCTTGCTTCTCAGTGCGGCTTTCAATAAAAGGTCGCCAATTCTCTTCAAGATCAAGCAAGAAGGCTTTGAGCGCTTCAGGCGGCGGCGAGGTCTGCAAGCGGGCGTATAGATACACTTCTACCTCATGCCATTTGAGAGCAGCGGTTGCAGGAGCCTTGGCGGCAGGAAAGAAAAAGTCGGAAAGGGTATTAAATTTATTCTCAGTCAAAACGGTTCAATCGCACAATTCAAACTCAAACTCGCCGAGTTCATCTTTTTTGATGATAATTTCTTTTGCAATACCAGCGGATAAAAAATCAGGGTCGTCTTCCAAACGGACTTTTTCGATGAGATCCCGTTTTCCATTGGCAGTCTTGTAAATGCAAAGACTGCCGGTGAATGGCGTTGGATCGCCTTTCTTTATGCTAAACAAAAGTTTGAGCGCATCATCAGCAAATACCGCCGACGTGACATGCAAACTCAAACTCTTGTCGTCGCTTTGAATTGTTTTGACTTCAAAAGCGCCGCCTTCGCTTTTGGCCAGCGCAAGCGAGGCGGGATTCGGAAACGCGCGGTTGAAATCGGCGGAAATTTGCTTGAACATCACTGCCAGACGATCTTTCCACTCTAAATCCCGGTCTTTAGCTTCAACATTGGGTGTATGTTCTTGCCCGAGAATAGCTGCTCGGACGATTTCTCGATCTCGTTCCGCCTCTTCCGGGGTTTGCTTGGGGAAAATCTCATCGCCCTTTTCTTTGATGACCCGAGCCACATCATGTCGAAATCTTTTTCTTTGCTCGAAGCGCTGAAAAAGAGCTTCTTCTTGCATACATAGAAGTTCAAAATTTTCAGCTTCTTCAGAAGAAAGAAGTCCGTCCAAATATCTGTCGATGGTGGCATCGAACTCCTTATCGGCCTTAGATTTAGCTTTCATGGATCAACTCATTTAAGTCAATTTCGTGTTTCGTAATTTCTGAGTATAAACGTTGAAGCACAACATCATCTTCGAGAAGATTTAGAGCGCGTCTTTTGAGTTCGTAGACTGTCTGCTCCTCATCTTTAGGCAAATCCAACTTTTCCCGAATCTCAAAAGGCTTTTTCCCATCATATAACGTCCAGCGCATTATCTGTTTATGTGGATCTTTTAAGCGCTCGATGGCGTCTGAAAGCTCTTGATCTACACGCTGCGTTAGGCGTTCGTGCTCCTTGCGCAACAGTTTATGCAAGGGAGTTTCGGGCGCTTCTACGCTAGATGCAAGTGTTGTTTCTACTCCAACCTTATCTATTTCCACGTGGCTTTTTTTTGAGCGTTTATGGTAAGTCGCTATCTTCGATAAAAGGGCTTTCCGTACGTATCCCCATGGATAATGCTCCCCAATCTTGAACTCGCCTGATCTAACTCTCCGGATAAAATAGAATAGGACATCTTGCACCAAGTCCGGATAGTCGGGATAAAATCTATTTAGAACGCGCAGGTAGTACCTTATTAGCTTGTTTTCGGCTGCCTGGTCACCCCGTTGAATTGATTTGATAAGCTCCTTCTGCGCTTCGTTAGTTATCATAAGAACCTTCGCTTTAAACTATATCGACCCGCCGTTTATCACTGACTCGCGGACCGAAGAAAACTTGGTTTGCTACAATCCGAAAAAAATCACCCAGATTTTGCGATAGCCGGGTTCTATTATTAAAGCGCGTATCGCGCTTTAGTAAAAAAACGAAATCACATTGGTGCTTGCACAGCAAGCAACTTTGATTGGAGACAGAAAAAATGAGCAGACTCCCAATAGAAGCCAGAGTAGCGGTTCTTGAACGCCTTCTAAATGAAGCGAAGACTGAATCCAAGGTTCTGCAGGATTCAGTCTTTGGCAACGGCGCTGAAGGCTTGAAGAGTAAACTGGCGAGGCTCGAGGCGAAACAGGCGGTACAGAACAAATTGATGCACGCAGTTCTATTACTCAGCGGTACGGCAGTCATCAAAATTGTCGTGGAACTGCTCTTCACTTAGTCAAACGAGCGTTTTCATGTCATTCACTGATTTAAAGGAGGTGATTTTAATGCGCGGCCCTTAGTAACGCTCTTTTTGTTGCAACCTGGCTTTGGCAATAAAAAGATGCTCTACCTGTGGCAACAGATAGAGCATGGTTAACAAAAGCCCATCAGTCAGACAAACGGGCCCTCATAATGCTTGATTCGGGAATGCCCTCCTAAATCAAGACCGTCTCAACTTGGCGAAATTTGAAGCTTTTCGCAAGTTTTTTAAGAGCGGCCCCGGGGGATTTCAATGAGACGGCATAGCGGAAAATAATATTCAATTACCGAATCTCACTCTTTAAAAGTTATCGTCTTGCATTTATAAGGAGTATAAAATGAATTTTAATAGCGTTAATGCTCAAAAAAGAGTAAAAGTTTATCGTTGGTGGAATCCCATAAAAGGAGATTGGTGGACTCTGGCAGAAAATGAGTTGCCCGACGAACAACTTTTTCGCCTCGGTTACTCCAAGAAAATCCATCAGTTTGATGCATGGCTCACTCCTGGAGAACTTTGGCGTCCAAATCCCGTCCATCGTTGGTTTCACCCCCGAGATAAGGATTGGATTTCATTGGCAGGAGGAGAAATCCCGGATTATAAGATGCGTGCATGGGGGTATGAGCAGAAAACTTTTCAATTCTACGCTTCAAGAAGAAGAGAGAGTGGCACGATGCCTGTGACGCGCTGGTGGCATCGCGCAAGCAGGGATTGGGTCACTCTAGCTGATGAAGAAATACCTGCTGAATCGCTGAGATGTTGGGGCTATACTTCGCCGATTCATCAATTCTACGCTTTGCGGCCCGCTAATTGGAAACCACTTGTGGAAATTTATCCCGAGATTCCAAAACGTCCAAGGTATACTCCGGCCGGCAAAGGAACTCGATTCACTCTATTCAATCGAAGTGATGGCCCCAGATATCTTTTCATTTCTTTTAACTGGCAGGCTTTTACTGAATATGCCGGAATCGTCTTGCCCGTGGGGGGACATTGGACGATCGATATTCCATGTGGACAATGGTTCAGAGTACAGGCGAAGACGGATCGATCTCCGGTTGGTAACAGCGTTACCTATGACGCCGTCGGAATAGGCGAATGCAAGCCTTCTCTAGTTCATATAACCGAAGCCATTTATACTTGACTGTGATATTTGCCGCCCATCATCTTTACAGCAAGTTGGACAGCAAAGGGAAAAAATACCATTCCTAACTTTATGTCCGGTTTTGTATAGTTGAACGAACAATGCGAGCGCAAGTTGAGATGCCTGCGCTCGCATTCCTTTTTTCACTACAACTTTTGTGTATAACGCGACTTATGTCAACATTTACTGAACCTCCTACCTGCGCCAATTAATCTAATCGCAATCAAAAGTCGCTTTAACGCTGCTCGAAAATGTCAAGCGGCAAAACCGCTGTAACGCCCACGTTGGGCGCATCTACAAGTTGCCCGATTCTTAAGTCAACGGCGACTGAAGCAATCAGGTACGCCTGTTGTCTCGTGTAGCCGAAGGTTTTCGAAATGTAGTCAATCATTTCCGTCAAGGCGTTCCGAGCGGCTAAAGATATGTCTTTGGATAAATTCTCCAGCCCGGCTATTTTCTCTGACGCGAGGTATTTCATGTCAGGCGGCACTTCTCCCTTTTCTTTTATAGGAAAGCCCGTCGTCGCGTAGAACCTGCGGGACGGAATATCCAACAGGGCGGAAGAGCCTTCATAGTGAGGCCCGCGATCTAATTTTGGACCGTCTTTGATCAACTCGACCGTCACTGTGACAATGGCGTCCATTTCGAGCGCCGTGCCGCTGACTTCCCCGTCTCCTTGCGCATAATGCAAATCTCCTAGGGCAAGGCCGCCGCCTTCAATGTAACACGGCAAATAGATTGAAACGCCGGTTTGCAAATACCTGATATCCATGTTGCCGCCATGCTCGCGCGGCGGAATCGTGCGGAGACACTCGCCTGCATGACTGCCGCCTTCTCCGCAGATTTCTTTTGGAGAAGCATGTGTCAAGTGAGTCGCGGGCATAACGGCGCCGCCCGCTTTTGAGAGCTCGGCTTCTCTGGCAAGCATCTTGGCATGCTGCTCCGGCCCCGGCAAAACGGTCACCACGCCGGGAAAACTTCGATTGGGAATGCGTACGCCCGGAAGATCATCGGAAACCGCGTAATCACGGTTTAGTTTCCAGAGGACGCGCAATGGCCCCTGAATTTGATCAGAGAGAAAACCGATTGGCGAAATCACGGTAAACGCCCAGGGTCCGGGAGCAATGTCGAGGATGCGAACCTTCAGCACGTCGCCCGGTTCAGCGCCCTCGATATAGACCGGGCCGGTGAGCGGGTGTACATTGCCAATTCCAGGATCGCCTCTCCGCGGATCCGGCGGCGCTTCAGGATCAAGGTCAAAGTCACTGGCGTTGCGAGTATGGAATACAATCGTGTCGCCCGGTTTTGCGCGGGCGGCCATTGGAATTGCCGGATGAATCCTGTTGATGCAATCCGGATCCTGTTCACAATTGGCCGACTGATCTCCCAACTCGACAATTTTCTGAGCCCAGGCTTCAGCTGCGCCAAACATTAGAAGGACACAGAGTGGCAAAATCATCCTTCTGCAATTTGCGAAAAAGCCTTCAGCGGTTCTCGGGTAAGTCATTTTAATCATTAGTCATTCCTCGCGTAAAAATCTTGTCGGGTTTAAAATAAGGAAAGACGTGGAGGAGTGAATAATGATTTGAAACGGAAGGGGCGTGCAACGGCGATGTCATTTCGGTCGGTTCGCGGCAAATCAAATATCTGAAACGCTTTTCAAACGATGGAAAAACCCCGGGAATTTCAGGCTTTATACTGTTAAAAAAGCCGAAGAGAGAATCGTTTATTGAATGATTTTATGGAAAACGAACTCACTACCTGACACTATTTCTTGTTCGTCCTTTTTTATGCCACCCCTGACGGGGTTGGGGAATGATAAGGACAACTTTTGCTATAAACATGTCACCGCTGCGCGGTTTAGGAAACCGAATTCTGGCGATTTTAACCCCGTTAGGGGTGGAATGTTTGTAGAAAATGTCGCTTCCGTTCATTCCTCAACCCCGTCAGGGGTGACATCTTACTGTGCGTTTCCACAGAATGTCAGGCAGGAATATGAAAATTTGTGAATGAAACGTCTCGGAGTTGTGCCCCCCAAAAAAATTCATTTGCTTCGATACGGTTCAGACGTTAATTCATCGCTTGCTTAAAAAACGCACTCATGTTTTTGCCGGCGGCATAGCAGTCCATGACCGCGTCCACCAAGCCGTCCTGTAAAATAAGTGCGCCGTCGAAGGTTTTGTAGTAGTAGTAATTCTTGTTCATGAGGAGGGACTGCTTTTCGGCGGCTTCTCTAAACTCCGGGGGAATGCGCTTGTTTTTATCGCCGCGAACTTCGCCGAACGTTTCTTTGAAAGCTTTTTCGTTTAACAGTTTTTCAAAAGCGCCAGGATCATTCATAATCGCCGTTCTGATTTTGTGGAGTTGGTCTTTGTCCACCATGTGTGCGCCGCCGTAAACGCGGACTTCATTTTCGTTTGGCCCGAGATGAACGTAAATCCCAGGCACGCTTTTGTCTTTCGTGCCGCCTGCTGAAATGATGGCGCTGGCGTGCGTTTTATAAGGCGTTTTGTCCTTGGAAAAGCGAATGTCGCGGTAGATGCGCATGATCGCTTGTTTTGGGGCGATTTCCACCGACGGATCGTCCGCGCGAACGCGTAGAATCAACTCTTCGATAAAATCTTCAAACGGCTTTTTGACCGAGGCCTCGTACCGTTTTTTGTTGGCGTGAAACCATTCCTTCTGGTTGTTTGATTTTAATTCTGCAAAAAAATCAATAAAGTCTTGTGTGAAGTAGCTCATAGTTCTCCTCACTGCCGGTTTTCTTTATTCTCTAAACTTTTTGTGCTGTCATTCAGGAGGAATCTATTTGGCCAACTTACAGGGTCAGGCAAAATAGATTCCTCCTGAATGACACGCGAAGCATGGATACAAAATTAAAGAAGTTGGTATTTTGTGAATTGCCGGTAGAAACGCGATGCATCGCGTCTCTACTACAAAACTATTCGGGAATCTCGCCAAGCTGTGTGATGACCGCAATCGCCTTTGAAATTTTTCCGTCCTTCACAACGCAATGCTCGGCGACGCGCATACGGATATTTGTTTTCACTTCAATCCCTTCGTAGAAAATCGCGCCGGTATTTTCAGTAAAAACGGAATCCAGCATTTTCACGTCACGCCAGGGCGAGTTGTTGGCTTCGACCATGGTGCGAAAGGCGTCGGCGCTGTCCAGGGAAAACATGCCGCCGTCAATTTTGGCGTCGTCCGCCAGGCATGCGCGCATTTCATCGAAATCTGACGGCTGCTGCCAGGAGCGCCAATATTTGAGAATCAGTTCTTTTGTTGCTTCTGTTTTGCTCATTGCTCCCTCCTAAAGATCAAGGCTGTTTTGTTTCGCCCTTACAGGGCTTGAAAAATGATGTGATTTTTCAAGCCCAGGGCGTTGCCCTGGGCTGTGTTATTTAGCCCTTTCAGGGCGGATAGAGCGCCGTCTCCAAGCAGCGCCGCGCACTTTGTTGGTGCGCAGGCGCGTTTAGAAATTACTTCGGCGAATGGAAAGCGACGCGGTTGCCTTCCGTATCTCTGAAATAAGCCATGAAACCAATTTCGTCAGTGATTTTGGTTTTCGGCAAAACGACCGAGCCGCCTGCCGCTTCAACGCGCGAGAGCGGATCAGCCAAGTCTTCGCCGCCGCTCAAGTAAATCAAAGCGCCGGTTTCAGACGGCTCATAGCCTTCGCCCTGACACAACGAGCCGCTGACGTCGCCTTGTGCACTGTCGCCGGGCAAAAACGCCATTTGCGTGCCCATCATTTCCATAATTTGCAGATCAGCGCCAAGCACTTTGCCGTAAAATGTGGTTGCGCGATTGATGTCTTTAGCCGGGATTTCAAACCAGTTGATTGCGTTCGCCATGATTGTTTCTCCTTGGAAATGAGTAAATAACGCGCGCTCGTTTTATGTCTCCAAACCGTCATTCACGCGAAGGCGAGAATCTATCGGCCTTGCGAGAGTTCTGGATTCCCGCCTTCGCGGGAATGACATAAAAACCAATATTTTTGATGAGGCGTAAAATATTGGCTTCTAAACCAGCGCTTTTAAATTGACGGGCGCAAGATAAAACGCGGAGCAAATCGTTTCAACGACACAAGTTTTAAAAACGTAAAGGTCTAACTTGCGCGATATGTCGCGTTTTTGTATCATTTCGCCCCCAAGAACCGCCTGATTTGCAAAAAACGTAGAATTCTATGGCCAAAAAAAACAACCTGTTTTTGCTGATAAAATCCTTGACCAAGGCGGAAAAGCGCTACTTTCGCCTGTTCGCGACGATGTCAGGAAATAACAAAAACTACCTGCAACTGTTTGATTTCATTGATCGGCAGGAGTGTTTCGACGAGCAAAAAGTCAAAAAAAAGTTTGCCAATGAAGCGTTTGCCAACCAACTGCACGTCACGAAAAACTATCTTTCCAAACTCATTCTTAAAAGTCTAAGGAATTTCCACAGCCAGTTTTCGAAGGATGCGGAGTTGAAAGATTTACTCCGGGATATTGAAATTTTATTCATGAAAGAACTGTTTGACCAGTGTCGTTACGCCATCGAAAAAGCGGAAAAATTGGCCTGCGCCTATGAAGCGTTCCCCGAGATGCTGGCGATTCTGGCGTGGAAAAGGCAGCTCCTTTTAGCGACGACGAGTGCAGGGGCGGGCCGCGAAGGCCTGGCCGAAATTATTGATCAAGAAAAGAAAGCCGTCGCCAAACTTTCCAATTTAAACAACTATTGGGCGCTGACTATCAACATGTTCGATCTCTGGCAAGCCGCCAGTAAAAGCGAGAATGCGCCGTTGGGTATTTTCGAACACCCGGATTTGCAAAGCATCGATTCCGCGCTGTCGTTGCAGGCGAAAATTCTCTACCGCTACATCTGGAACAGCTACTATTTTTTTCACAGCGACTACGAAGGCGCGAAGCGCAGCGTCGATCAACTCATCCGGCTCATCGAATCTCGCCCTGAGCGCATTCGCGAGAATCCGAAATCTTACATCACGGCTTTGAACAATTACATCAGCGTGCATTTGCATCTCAAGGAACTCGAGGGCGTTCCTCCGCTATTGGAAAAGATTCGTTCGATTCCGGAAGTTTACGGCATGAAAGCCGGAAGCAAGACCGCCGTCAAACTCTTGCTGCAAACCTGGAACGTGGAATTGGAAATGTACCGCGACGCCGGAGATTGCGACGCAGGAATCGCACGCATCGATGAAATTGAGCAATACATTCAAAAATACCGTCGTCAAATTCCGGTCGACTATATTCTGATTCTCTACTACCAGTTCGCCTACTTCTATTTTATGAAAAAATCGTTCAGGGATTCGCTGGAACGGCTCAATGAGATTTTCGCTCTGCGCGCGGATACGGTGAGAGAAGACATTTTGAGTTATGCGCAACTGCTGCACCTCGTCGTGCAGTACGAGCTGGGCAATTTGACCATCCTGAAATACGCCGTCGATTCATGCCGCAGATTTTTGAAGAAAAAACGCGACCTGAGAGATTTTGAGATGTTGCTGCTCAAATTTTTCTCGAAAGCCAGCATGACCCCGCGCAGCGACCACGCCAAATTATTCAAAAAGCTCGATCTTGCGCTGAAAGAGAAGTGCGATCCGCGTCTGCTAAAATCCGCCCTGGATTATCTCGATTTTAAAGGCTGGATCGAAAAGAAATTATGAAAAAAAACCTGACCGGCGGCGAATTGAATTGGCTTAACGGCAAATTCGGCGTTTCCGCCCCGGACAAATCCGTGCCTGTGATGAAGTTAATTCGGACGCACAAGCCCAAAAGTCAGCATGAGTTGTATTCGCTGATTCGCGAGCATTTTGTTCATCGATGCGATTGCGGAATCATCAGTCAAGGCACGGTGGAAGATTTTGGGCGGAACTTGTATAAAGCGCAGTTTAAAGCTTGGGGAAAAGAAAAATATACGCTCAACGAGTGCATTCGCTGGGAGTATCACCTTTTCGTGACCAATTCTTTAAAGGGCGAATTAATGGAAGTTAAGGCGCAGAAGCTGCTGGCGAAAACTTTCCCAAATTTAATGATTAAACGTGCGGACGAATACGTTGACGCAGAATTGCGGGTCGATTTAACGGTCGAGAGTCAAGACAGAATGGTTTTGTGCGGCGTGCAAGTCAAACCGGAGAGTTTTGATAAGATGCGGCAGAGCGTAAAGGACATTCATCTCATTTCAAACGCGAAATGGGGCAGGCCGGTGTTTAATTTGGTTTACGACGATCAGAGCGTTTTCACAAATTTGGTAAAAGTGACTGCCGGGATAGATGCACAGCTTGCTTAAATCTCAAACGCCAAATTCCAAGGCACAGCAGACTCTTAAGAACGGAGACCGTTGTGACGAGATTGATTTTCAATGCCGGTAAAGTCATTTAAAGCCATACTCGACAAAAAACATTCGAGCACAGTCTTTTTGGCAGAACTTTTCAAAACGCAGAGACGCGAAGGACGCTGAGATGCGCCGAGAAAATTGAATTGTGCGTTCATTTTGAATGGTTCGCAGCGACGAAAACTCACAAATGGAATTTCAAAAAATTTGTGTTTTCAAAAAAACTCCGCGAAGCTCCGCGGCCTTTGCGTTAAACCACAAGGTCAATGTTGAATAACGGCACCTGATTGATTCCGGCTTGGAATATCAAGACGCGTCGGATTTGAGCTCGCCGGTCAGAACGAAAAAGCCGAGAATGGCGGGCAAGTAATAAAGGAAAAAGCGCTGAAGCACGGCAAAAATGGCGATGGCGCTCATCGGCAGCATTGTCGTCATCAGTGCGCCGATGCTCAGTTCGGCGATGCCGCTGCCGCCGGGACTGGGGGAGGCGTAGGCGATAAAAATCAAAATCGCTTGAATCGCGATCATAGAAGCGTAATCTCCGGTTCCCCCCAACCCGAGCATGATAAAATAGGCCAGCGTAAATTTGTTGAGATAAAGCACCACCGTGACGACGACGCACCAGAAAACCACCATCGGCTCGTCCTTGATAAATTGGCGGCACGTAACGTGGTATTTTCCAATTTCCCTGTTTGCCGTCTCGCCGAATTTCGTAATCCGCTCGCCATACTTCTTGCTCTTTCGCCCCAAAAAACTTGTGACGCGCAAAATAATTCTGCCGATGACGTCAGGCCGCCAGAGCGCAAGGATGAAAAACAGCGTGACCGAACCAAACGCGGCAAAACTATACTGCACGACGTACATGATGATCTCGGTCGAAAACATGTCACGCACGACAACCATGGAAAAACTGGCGGCAATGAGAAAAAAAACAAGCGTGCAGAGAAAAGTGATCACGCTGATGGAAAGAATGGACGGCAAAGGCACGCCGCCGCGATAGAGCACGAAAATTTGCGCCGGCCCCCCGCCGGATTGCGACGGCGTCACCGACCCCATGAACAAATTCGCCACGTTGGCGCGCAGGCAAAGCTTGATGCTTGTCCCCGGCCTGATTTTTCGCACAAACAAATGGTTGCGAAAACCGCCCAGCGTCAAATCGACCGCGGAAAGTGCAATGGCAATGAGAAAAAACCGCGCTTCCAGATGGTCGAGCGCTTCGACGACCTCATCGAAAGAACTGGTAAAAAAGAAAAGGATCGTGAAGCCGATCAGCGTGAACATCACGAAATAGCGCACGCCCTTGAAAAGTCTTTCACGGGTAAAAGCTGACTTAATCTGAGAAATCTGTACGTTATTTTCCGGCGTTTCCTGGTTCATATTCTTAAAAATGTGGGGATTGCAATCAGCGCTTAGGAGGTTAATACGGCGTGCGTCTTTTGCGTCGCGAAATCAGCGTTTTTGCTGCGAGCGGCGTGCAACTCCCAGTTGTTCGCCAAATAGTCGGCCACGCGCAGAGCGTTCGCGGCAATTGTGAGCGACGGATTGACGCTGCCGGAAGTCGGCATAAAACTGCCGTCGATCACAAACAAATTTGGGACGCCGAAGAAATTGCAATTGGGGTCGAGCACGGCCTCATCGGGCGAATTCCCGAAGCGACACGTTCCGACGGCATGCGAATAAGTATTGATTGGCTTTTTTACCCGGATGAAAGCGCCGGCCTGTTTAAGAATCTTTGCGCCTTCCCGGTAAAGCGCCCGTCGCGCTCGCAAGTCTCGTTTATGGTACTTGCTGGTAATTTTCGCTATGGGGAGCCCAAACCCGTCTCGTTTTTCGTCGTGCAACCTGACGCGATTTTGAGGGTTCGGCAAATCTTCCGCAATACAAAGCAGGTACATGTGTAATTTTGTCGTCGCCGCGCCGATCTGGCCGATGACGGCGGGAGCCTGCGAGGTGATGTACTCCGGCGGCGGGACTTGCAGCGCTTGCAGCATGCCCATCGGGCCCTTCAAACCGTTGTTTTCAGGACGATTTATGTAGAAATCGGTAAAAGCCACCTGCTTGTTGAATTTCTGTTCAGGGTTGGTTTGGAACGGAAACATGCCGATCACGACGCCGTTGCAATGTCGCAGCAAATAGCGCCCGATGAGATCGCCGTTTCGCGGTGAGTTCTGCAAACCGGAGAGTTGCAGCAAGCGAGCCGAGGCCACGCCGCCGCCGCTGACAATGCAAACATCACTTTTCAAAGCAAAGCGTTCACCCGACTTTCGATCCACGCATTCCACCCCGGTTATACGCGATTCCTTTTTGAGCAATTTTGCCGCGACAGTGTTTGGGCGCAGCTTCGCCCCTTGCGCCAAAGCTTCCGGTAAAACGGTGACGGAAAGGTCGTTCTTGGCTGATATTTTACATGGAAAAAGATCGCAAGTCGTGCAGTGGATACAGTTTTCGCGCTTGGGGTCTTGACCGTAATTGATCGCCAGCGGCAACGGGAAGGGGCTGAGTCCCATCTTCCGTCCTGTTTCTGCAAGCAGGCGGGCGGGCGTGCTGTAAGGTGCGGGTTCTTGGCAAAAATCAATGTTTCGCGGCGGTTCGAAAGGGTCCTGCCCGGCGACTCCCGCCACGCCCAAAAGATGCTCCACTTGATCGTAGTACGGAGCCAGATCGCTGTAGGCAATCGGCCAGTCGACCAACTCCAAATCATCAGCAATTTTGCCGTAATGGCTGCGCGCTTCGAAGTCGAACTCTCGCAATCGCAGCGAGGCGGCGCCATAAAAAATCGAATTGCCGCCGACCGCCATGTCAGGATAAACTTCACTGCGCCCGACCCAAGCGTCGGCGTCGTAAGGGCTCGGTGCCTTATAATTTCGATCTATTAGAATCGATCGAACGTCCCAAACGCTGTCATCTCGAACGACCCAGTCTCCGCGCTCGAGCATCAATACGTCCATGCCCGCGTTTGCCAGCCGCAGAGCTGTCATACTTCCGCCGAAACCCGTCCCAATAATGATGGCGTCCCAATGTTTTTTCGTGATCGAAGGTATGTCCAACAGGCCGTTTTGCATTGTTTTTAATCTGATTATCGGTCGCTAGTCCGTGTCATCAATCCGGCTCGATTCCGGGAAACGGGCCTGCAATAAACGGCTTTGCCATTAGTTTGTCAACGAATAACGCCTGAGGTGTGGATAACTTCTTATTGGTCATAATTTGAAAAACGGCTCAATTTTAAAAGCTGAAATATTCTGGCAAAAATCGTTAATTTTGTGTCTCACTTTCGCTAAAAGTCTTTGAAATTGTTTCATTTAGAGACATTTTTGCGCAAAGTTTTGAAATTTAGTTTAAATTCTTGTAAAATTTAGTTTCCGATCATTTTCAAGGTGCGGAAGGATAAAATGTGGATAACTCGTGAAAAAATGTGAAAAACCTAGCGCAGGCAACGCGCACATGCACAAAACAAGCTTTGAAGATTTAGTGGCGAGATTTGAAGGAGAGGATCGGCAAATATGGCAAAAACCCGAAGCGGTCATCGCTCGGCTCGGCGACTTGTCCGACAAAGCGGTGATCGACTTGGGCGCGGGCAGCGGCTACTTCACTTTTCGAATGGCGACAAAGGCCAAAAATGTGACAGCGCTCGATTACGACGCCAGATTTATTGAATTTCTTGAAGAGAGAAAAGAGCGTGAAAATGAAGTGCGCGCCAAAAATGTAAAGATCAGATTGGTCGACGAAAGCAATCCGGCTTTGCAAGAAAACGCGGCGGACGTCGTGTTGACCGTGAACACTTACCATCACTTCAAAGACCGCGTCGATTATCTCAAAAAAATTCGAGCCGGAATTAAAGAAAACGGCAGATTTCTCATCATCGATTTTCGTCCCGGCGAACTTCCTTTCGGCCCGCCGGAACATATCAAGGTCCAGCCGGAAATCATACAAAAAGAACTGTTGCAGGCCGGCTTTGCCAAAACGGTTGTTGATTTAGACTTGCTGCCTCATCAAATGCTGATTGAAGCGTTTATCTAAAAAACTGTCGAGTCAATGTCCCATGAAGTTTAGAATAGGCCGCATAGCGGCGGAACTGCTGGTCGTTTTCGTTGGAGTCACGGCCGCTTTTATTGTCGAGAACCACCGAAAGGGTCTTGAAGAAAGACGGCAATTGAACCGAACCAAAGAAGCGATTCTCATTGAACTTGTGCGTTTCCAAATCAAGGGCGTGCAACACGCAGATTCAATCTCCGTGCGAATCGAGCGCTGGAAAGCGCAAAATCAGGCGGGGCGTCGCACAATTCCGAAGTTTTATCGTATTCCAGGCGCGCCTTCGCCGCCAACCGCCGCTTGGGACGAGGCGGTTTCATCCGGCATTGCAAGCATGTTCGATCCCGAACTGAGGCTCGCGCTGGGCTATTTTTACAGCGAATTTCTTGGCATTCATCAAAATTATATCAGGCGTTTGGAGTTCATCGAAAACGTCGCCCTGCCCGCCGCGCAACACGGCGTTGACGCCTTCTACGATTCTGCAGGAGAACTCAAAGCCGAATTTAAGGTGCAAACGGATTTGATGATGGAGTTCAGTGACGATCTTCGCAAAGTCTGCAAAAATGCGGGCGAGTTAGAGGCGTGGATTCGAACCGGGCACCCTCAGAGCGAGCATGTTAAACGCCCGTTAAAACGTTGACTTTCAGAATGAACTGAGCGCCTATGAAATATTCAGGTTAGATATTTTCTGACGTTACAATTAAGCTAACCAACATCGCTTGCAGTCTCGATCAAGGAGTAACTTCTTTGGAGTGAAGCTTGTCGTCGCTGGCGACGATGAATCGTCGCACTCCGAAAGAGTTCTCCGGAAACCGTTGGTTATTGGCTGCTAATTTCAATAGTTGAGCCAAGGGCTAAAGGCCAGCAGCTAATAGCTGATCAGTTACTTTCTAACACGCTTCACCTCTCCCTGCTTGGGTGGAAATGGTTTTGCCGTATGGACGAAAATGCTATCATTCCGCTCATGAAAAAATACGACGCAATTATTATTGGCGGGGGGCATAACGGACTGGTTGCCGCGGCTTACTTAGGCAAGGCGGGAAAGCGCGTGCTGGTTTTGGAAAAACGTCATTTGGTTGGCGGAGCCTCCGTCACCGAAGAAATTTATCCCGGTTTTAAATATTCCGTTTTTTCCTACGTTGTCAGCATTCTGCGACCGGAAATCATCCGCGATCTCAACCTGACCAAACACGGCCTCACCATTCTGCCGCTGGAAAGTACGCTCACTCCTCTGCCCGACGGCGACTGCCTTTACCGCGACGGCGATCACTTCCACACAATGCGCAATATTGCACGATTTTCCCCGCGCGACGCCGAAGCCTACGACGAGTACGGCCGCGATATGTTTTTTATGGCCAAGGCGGTCAAGTACATGCTCGGCGTTACACCGCCCGATCCGACCAGAATGTCGCCGAAAGAACTGAGCGGTCTGGCAGGCGTGGGCAAACATATTTTGGGATTGCGCGAAGAGCACTTTTACACGCTGGTCAAGCTCATGACCATGAGTTCCTCGGACTTTCTCGACGAATGGTTTGAAACCGATGTTCTCAAAGCCACGCTATCGGCCAGCGGCGTTATCGGAACTTATCTCGGGCCAAAATCGCCGGGCACGGCGTATGTGTTGCTGCATCATTACATGGGCGAAATCGACGGTGTCTTCCGCGCCTGGGGCTTCCAGAAAGGCGGCACTGGCGGCGTTGCGGACGCGATTGCCGGCGCGGCGCAAGAATTCGGCGTTGAAATCAAAACGGATGCGCCGGTTGAGCAAGTGATCGTGAAAAACGGCGAGGCCGTTGGCGTCGCGCTGCAAAACGGCGATGAAATTTACGCCGACGTTGTCGCTTCAAGCGTTGACCCGAAGCTGACGTTTCTCAAATTGGTCGACCCAAAGCAATTGCCCGAGGAGATGGTGCAATCCATCGAAAATTTTAATATTCGAGGCTCTTCGGCAAAGGTCAATTTGGCGTTGGACGCATTGCCGGATTTAAGCTGCATGCCCGGCCCCGGTCCGCATCTTGCCGGCGCTATATCAATTAGTCCGAGCATCGACTATATTGAACGCGCGTACGACGATGCAAAGTATGGCGATTTTTCTCGCCGCCCATACATGGACGTGATCATCCCATCGATGATTGATCCCGGCATGGCTCCGCCTGGAAAACATGTCATGTCTTGTTTTGTGCAGTACGCGCCATATAAACTGCGCGAAGGGACGTGGGAAGAAAAACGCGAGGCTTTCGGCGACGTTGTGGTGAATACTCTTGCCGAGTATATTCCAAATCTGAAAGATATTATTTTGCACCGACAGGTTGTCACGCCATGGGACATCGAGCAAAAAATCGGTTTGACGCAGGGCAACATTTTCCAGGGTGAACTTACGCTTTCTCAGCTTTTTTTCTTACGTCCGGCGCATGGTTTGGCGCAGTACAAAACGCCGATTCGCAATTATTTTCAGTGCGGTTCGGGGGTGCACCCCGGCGGCGGCATCACCGGTGCGCCGGGGCGTTTGGCGGCGCTGGAAATTCTAAAATCGTTGAAATGATTTTGATTGAATGACGCTCATACGCGCTAAAACGAAATCTTTTGGGGGCCGCTCCTGTTCAAACTCCGCAAAAGCCGTTCGACTCAGGTAATGTTCATCTTATAATCAAAATTTTAACCGGGAAATTGTCACTCAAAAAGGCTGGTTTCAATGGCTTTAACAAACAACGAGAAAAAAGAGCGTCTGGAGTGTCTCGTGCCAATTCTGCGCGGCGCCGGACTAGAAGTTCTGCATTTTTACGGCGACAACTCAAGCGTAGACTACAAAAACAAAAATGAGCCGGTGACCGCCGCCGACCATGCAAGCAACGAATACATCATCAGTTGCCTTGAAAAAGCCTTCCCCGAAGACGGCCTGCTTTCGGAAGAATCGAAAGACAACAACACTCGCTTCTCTCGCGATTTAGTCTGGATTATCGATCCGATGGACGGGACAAAAGAGTTCATCAGTCAGAACGGCGAGTTTTCCATCATGATTGGCTTGGCGCATAAAGGCAAGCCGGTTTTGGGCGGCGTTTACCAGCCGACTGAAGATCGCCTTTATCTTGGCGCCAAGGGCCTGGGTGCAACCATGGTCCAGAATGGCGACTCAAAAGAACTGGCCGTGACGAAACGCGACAAGCTTAGCACGCTCAGAATGGTCGTCTCCCGCTCGCATATGGAGCCTGTCGTTGACGATATCCGCAAATCGCTGGGGATCAAAGATTTACGAAAAAGCGGGAGCGTCGGTTTGAAGTGCGGCCTCATCGCACGCGCCGAGTGCGATCTTTACATCCATCCAAGCCCTTACACCAAAATGTGGGACAGTTGCGCCCCGCAAGCCATTTTGGAAGCTGCAGGCGGCGTTATGACGGACGTCCACGGCGGCGAATTGGATTATTCCAGAGAAGAAGTCAAAAACCTTGACGGCATGTTGGTCAGCAACGGCGTTGCTCACGAACGCATCGTTGAAGCAATCAAAAATACGATGGCCGAGACGACTGCATAATCACAATCGAAAATTTCGTATCTACTTAAACGCCGCTCAGTCCATTCTGTCTGAGCGGCGTTTGATCTTTAGGGGGTTCAATAAAGTGCCAGATACGTGTTTTTCTAGAGCCAGATCGGAAGGCAACAGCGAAACGCCGCCTCATTGCAGCACACTTTTCCAAATCAAATGCTGAACCCATGAGAGCAGAATTGTTTTCGAATCAGATTTTGTCGTTTCACGACGAGTGTTATAACCAAAAGTCAAATTTTTGCAGTGCTTAGAATTATAGTTATTTCCCACGGGGATTCGTACGATGTTTAAGTATTTGTTTGTCTTGGCTCTGCTTGTCCTATTCGTTTTAGTTTGTCGTCTATTGTACCAATTTCATAAAAAAGAACAGAACCGTGAACCCTCCGCTCTCGCAGCTCTATTCATAGGCGCAGTCATCGCTTTCCTGACTCTCGTGCAATATACTTCTTTGCAGCGTCAAATATTAGTCGGCTCCGTAAAAGCTCTTGCTCAAAATCAGAGTGACGAAGATTCCGGGCTAATGATGAAGCTTGATCTTTTGGAATCCCTTGAAATCATCGAAGATAATTTGTACGGAGTTTTTGGAGAGATTACCGTCGCCCAATATGTCGTCATCGCCGACGCGTTAAGACGAAGCGGCTTTTACAAACGAGCTGAAGAATATTATAAAAAAGCCCTTTCACCTAGCATTGATGAATCGTCCGGGCTTGATAAGGCGACAATTTACAGAAAGCTTGGAGATTTGTACTATTTATGGGCATCCCGTTTGCCAGTCGATCCACTGTACGCTAAAATATTCCGCCAAAATTTAAAATATGCAGATTCATCATTTAGAACAGCTTTGGCTTTGCATAATAAGCAAAATGATCGGCATAAAACGCTGAATGATGTTTACATAAACGCCGTCACGACATACGCCTGGCATCTTTGTATCGAAAGAACAATGAAACTGATCAAAGACAAGAGACCTGCATTTATTGATAACCTGCGCAGTGTCAGTCAGGCGAAATACATTTCAGTAAACGATCTAAGTGCATTTTTAACTAAGGATTTGCAGGAAAAGCATACGATAACAAAGAATAACTTACTAAAAGAAATACATCTCCCTGATGATGCTCGTCAGCAAGCTTTACACTTGGCTGAATATTGTATTCTGATGCTTGAAAGGCAAATAATAGATAATGCTACCATAGGTAAGAAGATCTCTCTCGATCAACTGCGAACATTTATTTCATTGTATTTGCCTGATTTTCCAGAGCCAGCTTGTTTAGCAAAGGCTATAAGAAGCTCGTTAAGCTCAGCAAAAAATCGACCCGTGACCATTGAACTTTTAAAATACGTTATCGAAACAAGCAAAGACTTGGGAGAGCGGCAGGTTGTTTTTTTTGGGTATAATAGCGAAAATCCAGGTCACTACGATCGTCGACGAATAAACAAGATTTCAAAATCAGGAAAGAAGCTTTTTATAATTTACACGGATATGAACAGAGACCGGGATAATAAACAAGAATCTCTTACAAACCAACGAATCACCCAAATATCGAAGATTCTGAATCTGAATAGATCAAACCCAAATAACAAACCTTTAATTTTTAAGATGGCTTTTTGTGAATGCAGTTTAGCTGGTAATTGTGATAAGGCTGTATCAAACTGGCAAAACTCTCAAATCAAAATCTTCGCAAAATAATTTTTGCGCTACTCTATCCAACTCAAAGTAAGCTGAACTTTTTGACTTAAAAGGTGTAATAGGTTCCGAAACTATAGAAAAACAAGCATTCAAAAAAGCAATCTTTTCTATTGACAATCGCGGCTTCGGCGGTTATATTTAGCGCTTCAAAAAATCAGGTTGGCATGGCAAACACAAAGTCCAGAAGAAGAAAAAAAGCAGTTGCGAAACCGCGTGCGCTGCCGTTCAGCAAAGTTAACTACCTGCTGTTTGCAATCGGAATTGTCATCATAGTCGCTGGTTATATCGCGCTCTCTCAAGGGCCTGCCGCCAGTTTTTCTTCTTTGAGCGTTGCGCCTGTTTTGCTGGTTATTGGTTATTGCGTCGTTATCCCGATTTCAATTCTCTATCGAGAACGCAAGGTCGACGCAGAAGAAAATGTGAATCCTGCGGGCGATTAGCTCAGCTGGTTCAGAGCACCTGCCTTACAAGCAGGGGGTCACTGGTTCGAATCCAGTATCGCCCACTTACGAAAGATCTCAAGGGACCGTGGTGTAGCCTGGTTAACACGCCGGCCTGTCAAGCCGGAGATCGCGGGTTCGAAGCCCGTCGGTCCCGCTCTAAAAAAAGCATCGTGACTTTTCACGGTGCTTTTTTGTTTTATAACTGGTCGCTTTGCGAATGCAAATTGCAACAGTTAAAAACGTCTTCCAAATATTTCATTTTCTGCAAAATTGTTATATATTGCCCGCCGTTTTTTGCAAATTTTCACTTTTCGCCACAACCCCGCTTTCAAACATGATGGATCAGGAAAAAATTATCGTCAAAGGTGCGCGCGAGCATAACCTGCGCAACATTGACGTTGAGATTCCAAGATACAAGCTCATCGTCATCACCGGGCTTTCCGGCTCAGGCAAATCAAGTCTCGCGTTTGATACAATCTACGCCGAAGGCCAGCGACGTTACGTCGAATCCCTTTCGGCGTACGCCCGCCAGTTTCTCGGTCTGATGGAAAAACCCGACGTTGACTACATCGAAGGCCTTTCTCCCGCCATATCAATCGAACAAAAAACTTCCAGCCGCAACCCGCGCTCAACCGTCGGCACAGTGACTGAAGTTTACGACTATCTCCGTCTCCTTTTTGCACGCATCGGCAAGCCGCACTGTTACAATTGTGGCAAATTGATTGAACGACAGACCGTGCAGCAAATCGTTGACGCCGTTTTGGAATTGCCGGAAGGCGAAAAATTCCAGGTGCTCTCGCCGGTCGTGCGCGGCAGAAAAGGCGAGTACGCGCAAATTTTCGAACAGGCGCGCCGGGACGGATTCATTCGCATTCGCGTCGACGGCGAAATTCGCGATCTTTCCGAAAAAATCCATCTCGACAAAAAATTCAAGCACAACATCGAAATTGTCGTTGACCGTCTGGTGGTTGAAAAGAACATCAAAAGTCGCCTGACCGATTCGGTCGAGACGGCGCTCCATTTGGCCGACGGGCTGGTTTTGATCGATGTTATCGGCAAAGAAGAATTGCTTTTCAGCGAGCATTACGCTTGCGTCGATTGCGGCGTATCCATGGAGGAACTGGCGCCGCGCATGTTTTCTTTTAACAGTCCCTACGGCGCGTGCAAAGCCTGCAACGGTTTGGGCACAACGATGGAAGTGGATCCCGAGTTGATCGTGAACGACAGGAACGCTTCGATCAATAACGGCGCGCTCAGCGCACTTGGCGAAAGCCGGGACGGTTGGTATTTCAGTCAGATCAAAACTGTTGCGCGGGAGTATGACTTCACTCTCGACCAACCCTGGTATGAGCTCACTGGAGAGCAGCAAAAAGTTGTGATGTATGGCACAGGCGACCAGGAATTGCGTTTTGCCTATGAGCGCGGCGACGGCAAAGTGCAAGCGGAGTTTACCGGAAAATACGAAGGCGTGATTCCAAATCTCGAGCGGCGCTACAAACAGACGGACAGCAATTATATTCGCAATTGGATCGAAGGCTTCATGAACGTTCTGCCCTGCCATGAATGTCACGGCGCGCGCCTGAGAAAAGAAGTGCTTTCGGTTTATGTGCACGAAAAAAGCATTCACGACGTGACCAAAATGTCGATCCGGAACGCGTTTGAGTTTTTTAATAACCTGACGTTGACAGACCGCGAGCAGCAAATCGTGCATCAGATTATGAAGGAAATTCAGGAAAGGATCGGCTTTCTCAACAGCGTCGGGTTAGAGTACATCACGCTCGATCGCACAGCGGGCACGCTTTCCGGCGGCGAGGCGCAGCGCATTCGCCTGGCCACCCAAATCGGCAGCCAATTGGTCGGCGTGCTTTACATTTTAGACGAGCCGTCTATTGGCTTGCATCAGCGTGACAATGAGCGCTTGATCAATACGCTCAAAAAACTGCGTAATTTGGGCAACACCGTCATTGTCGTCGAGCACGATTTGGACACGATGGAATCGGCGGATTGGCTGATCGATCTAGGGCCGCGCGCAGGCGTTCATGGCGGGAAAGTCGTCGCCGCCGGGCCGCCCAACTTGGTCGCAGCCAATGAAAAATCTCTGACCGGCGACTATCTTTCCGGCAGAAAGAGCATTTCAGCGCCGAAGAAGCGCCGCCCGGGCAGCGGCAATGCAATCACTATTTCCGGGGCAAACGGCAACAATTTGCAAAATGTTAAGGTTGATTTTCCGTTGGGCAAATTTATCGTCGTCACGGGCGTTTCCGGCTCGGGCAAAAGCACGCTGATCAATGAGACGTTGTACAAGGCGCTTGCGCGTGAAATAATGCACTCGAAAAAAACGCCGCTGCACTACGAAAAACTCTCCGGTCTGGCGTTTATCGACAAAGTTATCGACATCGATCAATCGCCGATTGGCCGTACGCCGCGCTCCAATCCGGCGACTTACACCGGTTTGTTCACGCACATCCGCGATCTTTTTACCCAGGTCAACGAAGCGAAAATTCGTGGTTATAAACCGGGACGGTTCAGCTTCAATGTTAAAGGCGGACGCTGCGAGGCGTGTCAGGGCGATGGGGTGATTAAAATTGAGATGCACTTTCTGCCCGACGTTTACGTCAAGTGTGAAACGTGCAAAGGCAAGCGCTACAATCGCGAAACGCTGGAAATCAAGTATCGCGGCAAATCGATTGCGGACGTTCTTGATTTTACTGTTGAGGAAGGACTGGAGTTTTTCAAAAATATTCCCCGTGTCAAGCGCAAACTGCAAACGCTTTTTGACGTCGGGCTTGGCTACATCAAGCTCGGTCAGCAGGCGACCACGCTTTCCGGCGGGGAAGCGCAGCGCGTTAAGTTGGCGACGGAACTTTCGAAAATCGCCACCGGTCGCACAATTTATATTCTTGATGAGCCGACGACCGGTCTGCATTTTGAAGATGTGAAAATGCTGCTCAGCGTGCTCAACCGCTTGGCGGATAAGGGCAACACGGTTATCGTCATCGAGCACAATCTTGACGTAATCAAAACCGCTGACTGGCTCATTGATCTCGGCCCGGAAGGCGGCGACGGCGGCGGCGAAATCGTTGCTGAAGGCACGCCGGAAGAAATCGCCCAAGCTGACCGCTCCTTCACCGGGCAATTCCTGAAGCGCGAATTCGAGCGCGTCGAGAATCTAAAGTTAGCTCAGACGGCGGCTTAGCGCTTACAGAAAATTTCCGCACGGTTTTCCCTCGTCTGTCATTCAGGAAGAATCTATTCTGCCAGAACTCGGTGCAAAATAGATTCATCCTGAAAAACAAACGAGAGGCTGACTTGAGAACCGTCAGCGCTGCAGACCATGCGCATCTTTTGCCTACAAAATATCCAACAGTTCGACTTCGAAAATCAGCACTTCGTTGGGGCCGATGAGCTCCCCGGCGCCGCGAGAGCCGTAGCCCAACGCCGGCGGAATGTACAACTTGTACTTGCTGCCCACTTTCATCAAAAGCAAGGCTTCAATCCAACCTGAAATAACGCCGCCCACAGGAAACTCCGCAGGCTGGCCGCGGCTGAAAGAACTGTCGAATTCCGTGCCGTCGATCAGTGTGCCGACGTAGTGGACGCGAACAAAGTCATTGATCGTGGGTCTAGGGCCGTCGCCTTCCGTGATCACCTCATATTGTAAGCCGCTGTCAGTTGTGATGACTTCAGGACGCATCCCGTTTGTTTCTAGAAAATCCATGCCTTCCCTTTGGTTAACGGCAGCCGGGTTTTCGCCGCAATTTGCGAGCGTCAAAAGCAAGCCGCCAGTTATGAATAATTTTAAGAACAATTTCATCCAAACCCTCCGATTTTCGGAATTATGATCGCACATATTTTGACTGAGTTCTCTAATTCTTTCTTTCCACGCTTTGTTCCCGGAATGGAACAAGAGCTATTTTTTCAAAGGTCTCAAGCCTTCTGAAAGATACGATTCACGAACGATGCGCTTGAGATCGTCATCAAAGTCTCCTGACTTGGTTAATTTTGTGCTCGCGGTTCTGCCGTTTCCTTTCAAACGCTGATTTGGGTCGTTTACATTCTCAGTTTTAGTGATCCAGAAAGTGATGTGACTTTTAACCGGCCAAAGGGAGCAAAATTGTCGTTCGGCCCTAAAATCGATGGTTGCCTTGTTCAGCTTCCAAGAGACCTCAAACCCAAGAGAAAGGATAAATTGCATCGCGCCCCGCACGCGCAGCATCTATTGAAGTGCGATTAAAATATTCGTCGAGAGCTGTGTTTTTGTCGTCCATTCTTCTCTGCTAACCTTTTACTTTCCGGCAATCCAGCATAACCAGACGGAGCGCAAAATGCAAATACGACGCTCCCGACACGAAACACGGCCATCGACGTTTTGCAGCTTTTCGGGCGAATTGACTTTGATTAACACGCAATTTTTAAAAACCTTTTGTGTCAAAGAAACTGCTTCCTAACCAATGAAACGAGCAAAGCCGATGCACGAGTTTGATTGCGATCCCGATTATCAAGTAAACCGCCGGCAGTTTTTGACAAAAACAAGCCTCGGATTGGGCGGATTGGCCGTAGCAGGGTTATTCGGTTCGTCCGGCGCTTCCGCTGCCGGCGCAGATCAAGCTTTGAAAGGCGTCTTAAGCGCGCCTCATTTCCCGCCAAAAGCGAAACGTATCATTTATCTCTTTCAGAGCGGCGGGCCTTCGCAGCTTGAACTTTTCGATTACAAGCCCTTGCTTCGCGAGCGTAACGGTGAAGATTTGCCCGATTCCGTGCGCGGCAAACAGCGTTTGACCGGAATGACGGCGCATCAGAAAAACTTCCCAATGGCCGGATCGCAATTTGATTTTGCGCAACACGGCAACAGCGGCGCCTGGATCAGCAATTTGATGCCGCAGACGGCGAAAATTGCCGATGAGCTATGTTTCATCAAATCAATGCACACGGAAGCGATAAATCACGATCCGGCGATTACTTTTTTCCAAACAGGCTCCCAACAACCCGGGCGCCCAAGCATCGGCTCTTGGCTGAGCTATGGTTTGGGTTCGGACAATCACAATCTTCCGTCTTTTGTCGTTCTGCTTTCACGCGCACGGGAAGGCGGCCAACCGCTTTACTCAAGACTTTGGGGAAATGGATTTTTACCTTCGCTCCATCAAGGCGTGCAATTTCGCGCCGGGAAAGACCCGGTGCTTTATCTCAACAATCCGCCCGGAATCAAAGCCACGAGCCGCCGCAGGATGCTCGACTATCTTCGCAAACTCAACGAACAGCAATACGAGCGCGTGCGCGATCCGGAAATTCAATCGCGTATCTCGCAATACGAAATGGCCTATCGCATGCAAACTTCCGTGCCGGAATTGATGGACGTTTCTCAGGAGCCGGAATCAATTTTTAGGCTGTACGGCCAGGAAGCAGACGTGCCGGGAACGTTTGCAGCCAATTGTCTGCTTGCCCGTCGCTTAATTGAACGCGACGTTAAATTCGTCCAGCTTTACCATCAGGGCTGGGATCAGCACGGCAATTTGCCCAAAGACATCGAGATCATGACCAGAAGCACGGATCAAGCGTCCGCAGCGCTGGTGATGGATTTAAAGCAGCGAGGCTTGCTCGAGGACACGCTGGTGATTTGGGGCGGCGAATTCGGCAGGACGAACTATTCGCAAGGCGCACTTACCAAAACAAATTACGGCCGCGATCACCATCCGCGCTGTTTCACCGTTTGGATGGCCGGGGCCGGGGTCAAGGCTGGATTCACTTTCGGACAAACGGACGAATTTGGCTACAACATCGCCAAAGACCCGGTGCACGTACACGATTTTCAGGCAACGATCATGCACTTGCTCGGTGTTGATCATGAGCGTTTGACGTTTAAACATCAGGGACGGCGTTTTCGTTTGACGGACGTTCACGGGAAAGTTGTGAAGCAAGTTCTTGCTTAGAGCGTATTTTGAAAATCAAAAATTGTCATGCTGTAAGCATCTTTTTTAGACTTTTCCGCAACAACTGTCGGAACGTTCATGCCTGGCGACCCAAAAAGATTCCTACGGAATGACAAGACAAGGACTTTCCAAATACGCTCTTAGCTATAATGTTGAAATGCAAAATTAATACGAGATGAACTCGACAAAAAATAGAATTGGATATTGACAATTGGGAGTGGATGGAAAATGACGCCTTTTATCGCGGAAATTCTGGGGACGATGATGCTGATTTTACTCGGCGTCGGCACGGTGGCGAATGTTGTTTTGAAAGGAACCAAAGGCAATAACAGCGGCTGGATCGTGATTACTTTAGGGTGGGGACTCGCGGTTTTTTCCGGCGTCGTCATCGCGGGGCCGGTGAGCGGCGCGCACATCAACCCCGCCGTCACAATCGGGTTAGCCGTCGCTGGCCAATTCCCCTGGGCGGACGTGGGCTCATTCATCGCCGCGCAAATGATCGGCGCGTTTATTGGCGCAGTTCTGGCCTGGCTCGCCTACAAAGAGCATTTTAATGCAACAGATGATCAGGGCGCACAGCTCGGAACTTTCTCCACCAGCCCGGAAATTCGCAGCCCGCTAAGTAATTTAATGACCGAGGCGGTCGCTACTTTTGTACTCATATTTGTCATCTTACACTTCTCTCAACCAGAGTTTACCGCCAGCGCAGTGTCTGATCCAAAGGTAGGACTCGGTTCCATCGGTGCATTGCCTGTAGCGCTGCTCGTCGTCGTTATCGGTATCGGAATCGGCGGCCCGACCGGCTACGCCATAAATCCTGCGCGCGACTTGGCGCCGCGTATTGCTCATGCCGTTCTTCCCATTAAAGGCAAAGGCTCCAGCGATTGGGGCTACGCCTGGATTCCCGTCGCCGGCCCCATTCTCGGCGCCGTCATAGCGGCGTTGGTTCATTCTCTGTTTTAATTCTAAGATTCACATCTCTTGGGAAAAGTAGGCCGGATTAAGCCCCAACGAATCCTGTGAAAACTCGATTGCATTTCAAAAAAAATCTAAAAAAATGAACGGCAAAATCTGTATCGTTACCGGCAGCAACATCGGCATCGGAAAAATAACCGCGATCGAATTGGCAAAAATGGGCGGGCATGTGGTGATGATTTGCCGGGATAAGAGCAGAGGGGAATCCGCGCAGGCCGAAATCAAAAAGAAAAGCGGCAATGAAAAAGTCGATTTGCTGCTTGCCGATTTTTCATCGCAAGAATCGATTCGGCGCGTGGCGGAAGAGTTCAATCAAAAATATGACCGCCTGGACGTGCTGGTGAACAATGCCGGAGCGATTTTCGGTGAGCGCAAATTGACCGTGGACGGGATTGAGACCACTTTCGCCGTCAACCATCTCGGTTATTTTCTGCTGACGAATTTGCTGCTCGACAAGCTCAAAGCCAGCGCCCCTTCACGCATTGTGAACGTTGCCTCGCGGGCGCATATGCGAACGACAATGAATTTCGATGATCTCTATGGAGAGAAGGACTTTCAAAGTTTTCGCGCATACGCACAATCGAAACTGGCCAATGTGATGTTCACCTACGAACTGGCCGAGCGCTTGGAAGGAATGGGTGTGACGGTGAATTGTCTTCACCCGGGCGTCGTCGCGACGGGATTTGGGCGAGGCGGCACAAAGTTCTTCCAATTTTTATTCAAGCTCGGCGCCCCGCTTCTCACCAGCCCCAAAAAAGGCGCGGAAACTTCTGTTTTTCTTGCGTCCTCGCCGGAAATGGAAGACGTTAGCGGGAAATATTTTGTCAACAAACGCGTGCAAAAATCTTCTGACGCTTCTTGTGATCGAGAGGCTTGGAAACGTTTGTGGAACTTGAGCGAGAAACTGACCGGAATGGCATAGCACCAACAAAACCGCGCTCATCTGCTGTAATCCCAAATTCTTTTGCAGAGCAAGCATGACCTGCTGGTGAGGAGTGCAAAACTTTGCGCCTATGTGCCTTTGCCCCAATAACTCACCCCATCACTTCTTTGATCAACCGATAAAAATTCCCGCCCATAACTTTATCGCGATCACCCGAAGAATAACCGCGCTTGCCCAAAGCGCCCCAAATCGCTTCCATGCGGCGCGGGCCGTTGAGCTCGGAAATAAAAAACGGCCAGCGAAACGAGGCTTTTTTATTCGGCTTCAATCGCGATAATTCCTGTTCCAGCTTTCGTTTTTCTTCTTCGGTGTCGGGAATTGTTTTGTGCTCGCGATCGCTGCCAATGCCCACGCTTTCGACGCCCGCCGTTTTAACGGCGTGGTCGATGTGATTCATGTAATCGTCCAGCGTCGAGCGTTCTTTGGCGCTGATGTACGGGTTGATTTGGTAAATGCCAATGACGCCGCCCTTCTCGCCCAAAGCGCGCAGGTTTTCATCGGAAACGTTGCGGGGATGATCAAAAACGGCTTTGCAGCCGGAGTGCGTGATCGCAACCGGCCCTTTCGAAAAGTGGATCGCTTCGGCCATGGTTTTCATTCCGGCGTGGGAGAGGTCGATCAGCAAGCCTAACGCATTCATTCGTTCGATGACGCGCAAGCCAAAATTCGACAATCCTGCTTCCGTGCGCTCCAGGCAGCCGTCGCCGACAAGGTTTCTGAAATTGTATGTCAATTGAATCGTTCGCACCCCCAGGTCATAGAAAAATTTAAGTCCGCCTAAATCATCGCCAATCGGCGAGGTGTTTTGAAATAGATAAAACAAGGCGATGCGCTTTTCCTTCTTCGCTCGGTCAATATCAGCGGCGGTTGTCGCTTTCAAAAATTGCTTTTTTCGCAGGCGAATGTGCGCTTCATAGGCGGCGATTTCATCGAGAACGTCCTGCCAGGCTGATGCGCCTTGCAGAGCGGGGTTTCCCAGCGTAATTTGTACGGCGTTGATGCCGCTGGCAATCATTTCACTGATCAACGATTCCGAATATTCGAGCCGTACTTCGCCCATGCCGTCGATGATGATCGGCTTGTCTGTCGTTTGTGCGACAAGTCGTTGATTGAGCACAAAAGCTGAAGTCGCCAAAGCGGTCTTTTGAATAAAATTGCGTCGATTCATTTTTTAATTTATCCCGTTTTAAAACTGCAAAATGAAAGCGTTAAAATATCTGGCTATTTTTTGTCTTGCCTGCCAGCCTACTGATGATTCTACGGAGAATACTCCGACAGAAAATTTCAAACAGCATTTAACTGACCCTGAAAACGCATTCTGGAAAACCGCCGCTCCTGACAGTTTCGATGCGGTTTTTGAAACAAGCAGGGGCGAATTTGCATTGCGCGTCTTTCGCGGCTGGGCGCCGATCGGCGTTGACCGTTTTTACAATCTTGCCCGAGCCGGTTTTTATGACGATTCGCGTTTCTTTCGCGTGCGCGCCGGTTTTATCGTGCAATTCGGCATTCCCGGCGACCCCGCAATTTCGCAGCACTGGCGGGAGCGCGCCATGCCGGATGATCCGGTGAAACAAAGCAACACGCGCGGCGCGGCGGCTTTTGCTATGACCGGGCCGGACACCCGAACAACGCAAATCTACATCAATCTGGATGACAACTCAAGACTTGACGCACAAGGCTTCGCGCCGATTGGCAGGATTGTCGAAGGAATGGACGAAGTCGTCGCTAAAATTTATTCGGAATACGGCGAAGACGCAGGCGGCGGCATGCGCCTGGGCAGGCAGGACAGAATGTTTAACGAAGGCAACGCTCATCTTGACCGCGATTTCCCCAATTTGGACAAACTCACCGCGATTCGCATCCGATGAATAACTGCAAAAACTGCGAAACAGAACTGCGCGGTCAATTCTGCGAAGCCTGCGGTCAGCGCATGAACAAAGGCCGCATTTTTTTCTCGGATTTATTCGATGAAGCTTTCAATCGCTTGGTCAGCCTCGATACTCCGCTAGCACGGACGATCAAAACGGCTTTTCTGAAGCCAGGCGTTTTGGCGCACGAGTATGTGAGCGGTCGCCGCATCGCTTTTTATCCGCCAATCAAATTCTACCTGTTTTCCTTTGCGATCGTCCTGATTGTCAAAACGTTATTCGATTTCGATCCGGTTGAAAACCAGATGCGGCTCTCCGGGCAATCCGCACCGCCCCCGGGACAGCCGCACATTTCCGTACGCGCGGGGCAATTCGCTTCCGAGCATATGAATTTTTTCACCATTTTTTTGATCCTCATATTTTCCGCCTGTTCACGGCTGTTTTACTGGCCAAGAAAATTCAATTACACCGAGCATTTTACTTTCGCCCTGTTCGTGGTCAGTCTCTATGTGCTCGTCACTGCATTTTTGATTCCGCTCTCCGCTATCCATCCAGCCCTTTATTATCTTTACATTTTTATGATTCTTGTCCACATGCCAATGGCGCTGATGCAGTTCAACCAAAAGTCCGGCGTTCTGCAGGCCGTACAAGCGTTAGTTTTGTCGCTGGTGAGCTACGTCGTGTTTATCGCCGTCGTTTTTGCCTGCATTTTTTTCTATCTTGCCGTGCTGAGCGGAACGCTTTGATGCTTGAACAAGCGACTTGATTCAAATTGAGAATTTGATTTTATTTATTGGTTAAATTTGTCGCAAGCTTTTAAAATTAAACAGATATTAAAGCTATGGCCGTCATTTCAATGTTTTATGGTGTTATTGTATCGATGTACTATTTCGACAATCAACACCACCACTTGCCGCACATTCATGTCAGATATCAGGAGGAAGAGGCGGTGCTTTCAATTCCGGATGGAAAATTGCTTGAAGGCGGGTTAAAGAACAAAAAGATGAAGCTGGTGTTGGCCTGGTTGGAAATTCACCAGGAAGAACTGATGGCGAATTGGCAATTGGCTTCCCAAGGGGAGAATATCTTCAAAATTGAACCGCTAAAATAGTGAACTGAGCTTATGAATCCCCGAGTTAAAAGCGTCAAGCCCAACTCTGATTTTACGCTGACAATTACTTTCACTAACGACGAAATCAGAATCTTTGACGTAAAGCCTTATCTTGACAAAGGTATTTTTCGTGAGTTAAAAAACAAGAACGTTTTCAATTCAGTCAAGCCGTTTCTAGGCAGTGTTCAATGGCAAGGCGGCCAGGATTTTTGCCCTGATACTTTGTATACGGAAGGAAAAACATTGGAGAAAAAGAACCGACTCGCTGAACACGCGTCGTGAGTCTTGAGTGATGAAAATTAAACCGCTGAAAACTGAAGCCGATTACAATGCGGCGCTTGAAGGCGTCGAACGTCTATTTGATGCAGAGCCGGGAACGCCGGAGGGCGACCGCCTGGAAGTTTTGGCCACGCTGGTTGAAGTTTATGAAGAACGACGCCGTGTTATTCCATTACCTGACCCAATTGAGGCGATTCAATACCACTTTGAAAGCCGCGGTTTAAAGCAAGACGCTTTACATCCTTTTATCGGAAATAAAGCCGCTGTCGAAACTGTATTGAACCGCAGAGCAGCCTTAACCATTGATATGATCCGACGGTTACATGACGGTTTGGGCATTTCGGCTGATATTTTGATTCAGCCGTACTTGTTGGCCAAATCCGCCGCTTAAAAGAAAAGCGTAAGGTCGAATATTTCGCTTGGGCCGGATTTTCGAAAGAAAATGAATATACCCCAAATCAGTACTGTCCGGTTATTGAAATATTCCTGGCGCCTTAATGTGTTAAAATACATTTAGTTACCATTCAAAAACAGTAACTATTCAGCCTGATTTTGGCCCTATTTGAGTACGGTTTGCAGTTCGTAGAGCGGATTTTTTCCCTGTTTGACGGCGGTTTTCAGAAAGCCCTTGATGCGACAAAACATTTCCGCACCTTTTTGAGTTCGAAAGCCGCCGGAGATTTTTTGCCGCATTAAGGCCTTCCTCGCTACCGCTGTCAAGCAGAATAAAAATCCACTACAAGAACTCCAAACCCTGATGCTGTAGCTGAAAATCAGGCTGAATAGTCACTATTTCTGAGCGTTATCGATTTGATTCGGTTTCTTATATTGGCTGTTTTTCGTA